>NZ_JASDCR010000012.1:0-127891 GCF_030407795.1 Psychrobacter sp. APC 3279
CCCTTTGCTGACGACAATAGCGCGATGGCCCCACCTGATCCCTTCCCGAACTCAGAAGTGAAACATCGTAGCGCCAATGGTAGTGTGGTTCGCCCATGTGAGAGTAGGTCATCGTCAGCTCTCTATTCTAGATAAATCCCCCGACATTAGCTTGTCGGGGGATTTTCTTTGTGTCTATCTTTTATTTCTAGTGACTTACGTAACAATTCGTATTTAAGGGTGAGCAAGGAGTAACGACTGTCTGGGAGACAGTCGTCCGTAGCGCAAGACAAGAGCTGTGCTCGCAGTTAGCAGTGCGCTGCCTTAACGGCGCTCTTCTCGTTCGTCAGCTCTCTATTCTAGATAAAGCCCCCAATGCTCACGCGATGAGGGCTTTTCTTCGTCTGTAGATTGGTGCTGAAAAGCTACTAGTAATTGAGTTCATGAATTTTCCCTATGATAGTCAAATAAGACTCTTATACGAAAAATTTGTCTAGAAAATATATAAAACAACAGATCACGATACATGTTTCTTGTCGAATATAAATACGTTGTGATGAATTGCTTCATTAGTCTTTTGAATATTAAATGTTTTCTTATCTTCAGGTAATCGTAGTACTTTTGGTAGTCGTGCTATTGCCATTTTTTCATTAGCAATGGCATAGTGACGATAGTATTCATTTAAGATTTCATTGCAGTCAAATTCTACGTAAACAATATTATCATTATGTTTTTTAGCTAAATTTATTATGGACAGAAAAAACTCATTTTTCGCTTCATTTTTTGAATGTTCCACATCTTCTAAAGTACAATTTGGTGGGAAACCGACCTTTATTTTTTGCCAAATACTACCATTTTCCTTAGTTTCAAGATAAAATTTTAATTTTTCTTCTAATTGATTCAACTTTATCAGGTTCTGTTCAGTACTATCGAAAGCTTCCTTAACAATTGCAATTATTTCTTTAGAAGCATTAGTGAAATTTTTAATCTCAAATTTTTTATCCTCTAATGAATCATAAATCGTATCTAGAAAATATTTGAAGCTAATTAGCCTGGCAATCATAATTTCTACATTAGAAGAGTATGTAGCGATAGGTCTTAATTGAAAGTTTTGGAGATTATCTATAAGTTTATTAAAAATTTTAGTCAAATAATAGAATAAATAGTATCGATCATCACTATCAGTGACTGCATTATTAATTATATTAGGTAATTTATTCAAAATCGAAATTGTGATTTGGTGCTCATAGTCATTCATACGCTTACTGATATGATACTCTGTCTCTTCGCCGTCTTTTTTCAATTCTTTTTTGAGTAGAGGTATAATTTGTGTCTTACAGAGATGTTGTGCTTCTGCTATAAATTTGATGATTGTGTCTGATACACCAGCATCCAAAGTGTATAGTCGACTTGTACAGTATTTAACGTGTCGTATATAACGTTCTTCATCTATAAGCTCTTTTCTAATGACAACGTGTGTCAGATATACAAATAAATCATTACTACCGCCATCTTCATGTAAAAAACGTTTAATAGAATAAGGATTTTGTCTTGATTTGTCGGCAATACCTATTAAAAACCAGTAACGCTCACTTTCAATGACAAAGAACTTTTTACGCTTTGCCTCTCTTCTTATAATATCAGGTAATTTGTCTTGTTCCTGAAAGTCTATATCAGTAGAATCCCATGCGCGAAAGTCTCGCCCCTGAATCTTTTGCTTAATAAATACTTCTTTAAAGTATGTTTTTACGATATCAGTATTTAAGTGCCTTATACCAGGTTGTACTATGAGATTTACATTATCGATCCAAAATGCTAAATCGTACAAAAATGCTTTTTTTATACTTTCACGACTTTTTTGGTCTAAAATATGATCACCTATATCAATACGGTTAAGATAATCGATCATCGCCTCTACTTTATCAGCAAGTTCAATAGCATCATATGAATCCGGCTTGGACTCAATAAATTTCAACATCTGTATAGCAATTGCTTTTAGCTCTCGATGACGAATTGCTGTTTTAGATAACAAACTTCTCAAATCATCTGGAATAATATAAGTAAAATTTGGGCTAATGTTCCTTTTTGATAATATTTTTTCGTACACACTTTTACGACTGGGTATATCGAGCTGCGGCAAAATACTGATAAGAATGGTTTTCCAGTTACCACCTAATGCTGGGTCTATCGATTTTAATTGATAAACTTGGTATTCTGAGAGCTCATATACATACATATTACAATTTCCTTTACAGAACTAATGTTTGCACAAATGCTCGCTATCTTAGCATCTATCAAATAACTATCACAGCATCTTTATTTCTCAGGCAGCTAGTTTAATAAATTAAGGCAAGATTATGACTACCTCAAAAGTAACTTACCAAGGCGATTTGCGCACCCAAGCTATCCATTTGCAGTCGAATAATCAAATCATCACTGATGCGCCGACAGACAATCATGGTAAGGGCGAAGCGTTTTCTCCCACTGATTTGCTAGCCACTAGTTTGGGCAGTTGTATCTTAACGATTATCGGTATCAAAGCCGAAGCGATGGATATCGATATTTCAGGTACGACCGCAGAGGTCACCAAAGTCATGGCTGCCAAACCAAGACGTGTAAGTGAAATACACGTTGTAGTCAATTTTTCGAAGGCACTGGATGAGAGTACCCTAAAACGATTTTATAAAACCGCATTGACCTGCCCAGTAGGCAATAGCTTGGATCCTGCCATTACTCAAAATCTAGTGTTTAACAATGGCACAGACGCCTAATATGTCCACTAAGACTTTACTCATCGTCGCTCATGCGCCATCGCCCAATACTCAGAAATTGGCGCAGGCAGCTTATGACGGTGCTAATCATCCTGATATAGATATCACTGTCATTTTGAAATCACCGCAGGATACGCAGCCTGAGGATGTGTTGGCTGCTGATGCGTTGCTGTTAGGCACGACTGAAAATCTGGCGTATATGGCAGGGCTGACTAAGGACTTTTTTGATCGTTGCTACTATCCTGTGTTAGAAGAGAAGCAAGGCATGCCGTTTGCGGTATATATACGGGCAGGGCATGATGGTACAGGTACCAAGCTTGCACTCAAAACGATTGCAACGGGGCTACGTTGGTCGTGGATTCAAGAGGCGCTGATATTACAAGGCGATTGGCAAGAGAGCTTTGCTGAGCAAGTAGAAGAACTTGCCATGACGCTTGCCGCTGGGGTAGAGGCAGGTATTTACTAATTGTAAGTTGTTAGGCGGCCACTAGGTTAGTATTAGTCAGTGATTGTTAATCTACTGCTATCAATATTGAGAGTACAATAGACGGTCTGGGAGAATAGCGATGCAAGACGATAATCTGGATAGTGATAATCCAAATAATAAAGTAGATATTTCTGCATTGCCGTTTTCTCAAGCGTGTGAAAATAATAAGCAGCCTATTCTAAAAGTACTTCAAACAGAGTTGCAAGGCTTTAATCATGTGCTAGAGATTGGTTCTGGGACAGGTCAGCATAGTGTTTACTTTGCGCCTAATCTGCCTGAGATACAGTGGCAAACGAGTGATGTCACTGGTAATCACCGCCATATCATTGCTTGGCACAATGCGTATCCTGCACCTAATTTATATGCCCCTTTAGCGTTTGATTTGAGTACGGATTCCGTACCTGTCAATAGCCAGTTCAACTTACCTTATGATGCAATATTTACAGCCAATACTTTACATATCATTAGCTGGGCTTTGGTGGAGCGTTTACTTGCATTGGCTGGTGATGCGTTACCTGTGGACGGTAAGCTGATTATATATGGCCCATTTAATGAGCATGGTAACTATACCAGTGAGGGGAATCGGCGATTTGATGCGATGTTGAGAGCAGGTAATCCTGACAGCGGCATTCGCGATAAAGAAGATATTGTTAGTCTAGCAAATGCTTATCATCTACAACTTTCGAAAACGTATGTAATGCCTGCTAATAATCAGCTATTAGTATTTCAAAAAATATAAAGCATCAAATTCTTAGAACAGAAAAGCCACCTCAATTATTAGAATATGATCGATTGAAGTGGCTTTTTAATTAGGTTTTCTTATTTAGGCTTTCTTATTTTTTACGCTGTTAGACTATTTATATTCTTCTGCTAAAAAATCCAAGTAGCGTTTCCAAGAGCGTTCATCGGCGCGGGCATCATATCTATCGCTGCCAAATACGCTAAAAGCATGTGGTGCGCCGCTATAGGTAACCATCTCGTGAGGGATTTTGGCTGCTTCTAAGGTCTTGCCCAAAGTGGCAAAGCTCTCTAGCGAGACAGATTGGTCAGCAGAACCGTGGAATACTAGGATTTCTCCTGTAGTTTTGTCATAGCTTTGACCGGTTGGAATATCGAATGCACCGTGGAAAGGTACAAAGGCTTTTTGCTCAAAACCTGAGCGTGCTAGCTCTAACGCGACCGTACCACCGAAACAATAGCCCATAGTCGTGCCTTTACGCACATCATTGCCTTGTAGTTGTCCTGCCGTTAATGCCCCTGCCAATATGCGACGCATTTTATTACGATCATCATATAGCTCCCCAGTTAGGCGTTTGTTTTCTTCGATAGAAGTGGGGCGAATGCCTTGTCCAAACATATCGGCTGCCAGTACGTTGTAGCCTTCAGCCGCTAACATATCAGCACGTTTACGCTCATAGTCAGTTAGACCATCCCAATCATGAATCAATAAGATAAAAGGTGCGTTTAGCTTGTCTGCCTTGGCGTAATAGCCTTCGTATGCTTTATCATCGACCGTATAGGTCACGTTTTTGGTTGTGATAGCAGCAGCCGTTTGACTGAACGTTAATGCCATTAGACCCATTGACGCGCCTACTAGCAATGAGTGATAAGGTTTTTTAGTCGAGGAGCTTAGAGTTGGTAACATGGTAGGTAGCCTTATAGTTATATAAAATAGTCGCATCATCAAATCCCTACAAATCCGCTACATTATCATCCTCGCTAACCATACTAAGGTATAGCTTGCGCTCGGTTCTCTTGTAACGAAATCATTTGAATTCAACGATATAAAGAAGATAAATATAAGGCTAAAACCCTGCCAATTTATTTATCAATAGTCTTTGGTACTTCATAAAAAGCATACCTTAAAGAATAACTACATTACAAGATTCTATTGTTAACGTTTATGCGCCTTTAAGACCATCTAAAGTAGTCGTTTTATGGTGTCTATAAACGTTAACTAAATATCAACAAGGTTTACTATATACGCAACTATATTTGACTTATTTTTTGGGTAGTATAAGTCCTAAGCCTATTATTCCTTTACGAATTTTAGTGCGGTATCAATTTAACGCTCGGCAATGCTGAAAACACAGATAAACAAATGAAGTCACCATTATCTCAAAGGATATCAAACCTGTGTAGGCACTCTTTTAGTGAGTTAAAAGAGCACTCTCAATCTATTAGCTAGGACTTTTTATGAATAATAATATCGATCATACGGACCCCGCCAAAGACATGAATACGGAACGTGGCAATGGTGGTGAAACCCATCAGCGCGCAGGTGACGACACTAAAGTATTAACCACTCAACAAGGTGTGGCAATCGCTGATAACCAAAACTCTCTAAAAGCAGGCTCACGTGGGCCAACGCTATTAGAGGATTTTGTATTACGTGAAAAAATCAATCATTTTGACCATGAGCGTATCCCTGAACGTATCGTCCATGCTCGTGGTAGTGCAGCACACGGTTATTTTGAGCTGACAGAGTCACTAGAAGAATATACGACTGCCAAAGTATTGACAGAAACAGGCAAGCAAACGCCATTGTTTACGCGTTTCTCAACGGTAGCAGGTAACAAGGGCTCAAAAGATACGCCACGTGATGTGCGCGGTTTCGCTGTGAAAATGTATACAGAAGAAGGTAACTGGGACATTGTTGGTAACAACATGCCAATCTTTTTTATTCAAGATGCGATGAAGTTTCCAGATTTGATTCATGCGGTAAAACCAGAACCAGATCGCGGTTTCCCGCAAGCAGCGTCTGCTCATGATACGTTTTGGGATTTTGTCTCGTTAAGTCCTGAAACCATGCACAATCTAATTTGGCTGATGAGTGATCGCGGTCTACCACGTAGCCTACGTATGATGGAAGGTTTTGGTATTCATAGCTATCGCTTAATCAATAAAGACGGTAAGAGCACCTTTGTACGTTTCCATTGGAAGCCAGTATTGGGCGTACAGTCAACCACATGGGATGAGGCAGTGAAAATCTCAGGCGCTGATCCTGATTATCATCGTCGTGACTTGTTTGAGTCAATCAATAACGGTGACTATCCTGAGTGGGAGTTTGGCGTACAGTTATTTACTGAAGAAGAAGCCAACGAATTCCCATTTGACCATCTTGATGCAACCAAACTGATTCCAGAAGAATTGGTACCAGTGAAAGTTGTGGGTAAAATGGTATTGAACCGCTATCCAGATAATTTCTTTGCAGAGACTGAGCAAGTAGCATTCTGCCCATCGCATCTGCCACCGGGCGTTGACTTTAGTAATGACCCATTATTGCAAGGTCGTCTGTTTAGTTACTTAGACACTCAGCTATCACGTCTAGGGTCGCCAAACTTTGCCCAGATTCCTATCAATGCACCAAAATGTCCGTTTGCTAATAATCAGCAAGATGGTCATATGCAAATGCAAGTGCCTAAGACACGTGTACTCTATGAGCCGCAAAGTCTAGATCCAACTCGTCCTCGTGAAAGCGCTAAACGTGGTTTCAACTCATTCCATGAGCAGCTAGATGATGGTGTAAAAGGTCGCGTACGTGACGAGAGCTTTGCAGATCATTATAGCCAGCCACGTATGTTCTACCGTAGTCAGACAGCAACTGAACAAGCACATATCGCAACCGCTTATGCGTTTGAGCTAGGTAAAGTAGACACAGCCCATGTACGTACGCGTATGCTTAGCCATTTGATTCATATCGATGAAGACTTGGCCAATCGCGTAGCAACGGCATTGGGTATGGAGTTACCAGAGCCAGCTGATGCAGTTGCACCGGTGCAAGACTTAGGAACGTCTAAAGCGGTACAAACTATTGGCCTAACGCCTGATAGCTTAAAAGGTCGTATGATTGGTATATTAGTCGCGGAAGGTTCTAATAGTAGTGAAGTCAAAAAGTTCGAAGATGCTGCCAAAGCGCAGGGTGCTAGCGTCAAGATTGTAGCGCCTAACAAAGAAGTCGTATTGGATGATGGTACACGTATACAAGCTGATGAGCGCCTCGCTGGTGGTCCGTCAGTGATGTTTGATGCCGTCGTTAGTATCATCATGCCTGACCAAGCGAAAAAGCTCGCAAAAGACAGCTCTGCGTTAGATTGGTTCAACGACGCGTACAACCATTGCAAAGCCATCGCTTATTGCGGTGCGACTGATGAATTTATCCTAAGTAAACTGCCAGTTGAAAAAGATGAATTTGTCACACCATTGGCCGAGCTAGATGCCTTTATTAGCAATGCTAAGTCTCGTCTATGGGAGCGTGAGCCAAAGGTTCGTGATCTTGCATAGTCGATAAGTAGATAATTTACAAACTCTCTAAGATAACAAATAAGATATTAAGTGTTTCCTTAAACCCAGCCTAAGCGCTGGGTTTTTGCTTTTTATTAATAAGTGAAGAATTGTATAGGCGGTTATTAATAGTGAGTTGTGCATAGTTAGTTATTAGCCGCATCGTCTCTGTATGTCGCATTACTTTTGTATATAGTCACAAGCGTTCACTCAAAGTCGTTTTATTTATGGTGACGGGCGCTATACTAAAGATTGGTTATAAAACTGAACAAAAGCCTCACAATAATAATGACGAATGAGGTAGGGAACACCAATGAGTCTATGTGAAATTGTACGATTAGAAGGATATATCCAGAGTAGCTATCTGGCAGTATATCCAGATAAAATAATGCTGTTAGATGGCTGCTGCCGTGCTGATGTACCGATGGTGCTTGACTATATTAAAACAACGTTAAAACGACCCGTCACCGACCTAAAAGTAGTAGTGGTCACGCATATGCATCCGGATCATGCAGGCGGTGCGAATAAGTTTCGAGAAAAGACGGGCTGTCTAATTGTCTCAGCAGATAGAAAAAAGCAGTGGTATAGCGGTATTGGTGGGCGCACGATGCACTTCGTAGATATACATCTAGGATATTATGTGGCCAGACGTCAAGGACGCCCACTTAAAAACCTATATTACTCGGCAAGTCTGAAACCGGATATCACTGTCACAGATGGTGAGATTGTGCCACATTTTGATGAATGGCAAGTACTAGAGACGCCAGGTCATACGGATCGTGATTTGTCTTTGTTTCATCTGCCCAGTCGCGAAGTATACACCGCTGATTTAATTATTAAGTTGCGCCATAAATTTGTAGCGCCATTTCCTGTCTATTACCCTAAAAACTATGTCCAGTCGCTAAAAAAAATTAGAGCTTTGCAACCGTCAATGGTGATGATGGCACATGGACGAGAGTTGGCGATGAGTGAGGCAGAGTTTGATGAGTTTATCGCTCATGCACCTAAGCATCCACGTACCATCAAAGATACGATTAGACATAAACTACTATGGCGCAAGAGAGATAACTTTCGACTGTTTAAACGCAGGCATAATAAATAGAGGTATATAAAAGCTAAGAAACTAATAGCTAAAAAACAACGTTTAAAAAACCTAGACGAAAAAAAGCCCAGTTACTAAGATAGTAACTGGGTTTTCTAAATATGGTGGGCTGTCCGCGACTCGAACGCGGGACCAATTGATTAAAAGTCAACTGCTCTACCAACTGAGCTAACAGCCCTGAAGAGTATATAAAAAAGCGATGCTTTTTTAACTCTGCAAGAGAAAATTCTAACTAAAGAACTTTCTAAAACTAAACATCTTGACGATGTCTTTTAAACTTACCTTTATTAGTCTACTACCGGATAGGGTAGAACGATTAATAAAGATTAAACTAAATATGGTGGGCTGTCCGCGACTCGAACGCGGGACCAATTGATTAAAAGTCAACTGCTCTACCAACTGAGCTAACAGCCCTAACGTTTAAAGTGTTTGTATCCCTAAACGTGAGAGCACATTATATATATTATTATGACAATTACAACCCCACATGATAAAAAAAGTGTAATTCTCTTATAAAATTGCCAATTTATTTTAGTTTCTTTAAATTTTTGCCATTATATCGATATTGACTGCTCTAGATTTGGTTAAAACGAGTCAATAATCGATTATTAGTCTCGAGAAAGTGCTTCAACAGGATCTAATTTGGCGGCATTACGTGCTGGCAAGAATCCAAATACTACGCCAATTAACGTCGAACAAACAAAAGCGGCAATAATAGAGGTTGATGAATAGATAACTTTAAAATTATCACCGCCCACACTATTAATCAGCTCGCCAATGGCAAAGGCCAGTCCGATACCAATCAGTCCCCCTAAAATACAGACCAGAACAGCCTCAATAAGGAACTGCTGCATGATATCGCTCTGACGTGCGCCTACTGCCATACGGACACCAATCTCGTTGGTGCGCTCAGTGACAGAGACTAGCATAATGTTCATCACCCCAATACCGCCGACGATTAATGAAATGACCGCGACTGATGAGATAAGTAGGGTCATCGTACCTGTCGTCGACTCGATCGTTTGACGAATAGAGTCTGAATTGCGCAGCTCAAAGTCATCTTTGCCATGGCGACTCTCTATCAAGTCAGAGATGGCCGTCTCTGCGGCGCTAGAAGAGATACTATCGTCTAATAACGCTACAAAGCGGTCGATATTGGTACTACCCGTGACACGCGACATTACCGTCGTATAAGGCATATAGATGGTAGGCGTTGTCACACTGGGCCCAAAACCACCATCGCTCTCTTCGAGTACGCCAATCACGCGTCCAGGCACACTACCAACCAATATCACTTCGCCAACAGGATTATCAATATCTGAGAAAAAGGTCTGCTTAGCATTGTCATCGATGATGATATCTTGACTACGTAATGTGACGCTTTTTGCATCAAACCCTTGGCCCAATGCCAATGTCTCACCAGTGACGGTTAGATAGTCTTCGCCAACGCCGTTGACGGTAGCATCCTCTTGTATACTACGATAGCGAACGCTAGAGTTGGCATTTACCTGAGGACTGACGCTGATAATATAGGGTTGATTGCCTACCGCTTCTGCGTCTTCTGGCGTCAAGTTGTCATCATTGTAACGGCGTCTAGGGTCGCCTCTAGGGTAGCCATCATTGACGGTAATAGTATTGGTGCCTAGCGAGCTAATATTAGCGAGGATTTGCTGCTGAGAGCCTTGTCCAAGACCTACGATAGATACGACCGCAGCGATACCGATGATAATGCCGAGCATAGTCAGTAGGGTACGCATCTTATGCGCGCGCATGGCAAGCAAAGACATCTTAAACGCTTCAAGCAGTCGATCAATAAAGCTACCAAAGGCACTTTTACGGTGTTCACCAAGGATAGATTCTGGTTTTTTGTCTGTGTGCTTATAATGTTCAGTTTGATAATCAGCGATGACATAGCCGTCTTTTAGCTCAATCACACGCTCCGCTTGCGCCGCTAGCTTTGGATCATGAGTTACCATGATAATGGTATGACCTTGTGCACTGAGGTCATGCAAAATTGCCATGACGTCTTCGCCAGACTTGCTGTCTAGGGCACCAGTTGGCTCATCTGCCAAGATCACGTCACCACCATTCATCAGTGCACGAGCAACAGAAACACGCTGCTGCTGTCCACCTGAGAGCTGATTGGGACGGTTATTGACCTTATTGCCAAGGCCCAAATCCGTTAATAGCTTCTCAGCACGATTGGTGCGTGCCTCGGTATCCATGCCCGCATACACGGCAGGGACGGCGACGTTGTCTTTGGCACTGATATCACCAAGCAAATGATAGCGCTGAAAAATAAACCCAAAATGCTCACGGCGCAGTTCGGCCAGCTGATCGGCATCAAGCTTACGCGCAGATTGACCATAAATCTTATAATCGCCAGCAGTGGCTTGATCCAAGCAGCCTAAGATATTCATCAAGGTGGACTTACCAGAGCCTGATTGTCCAATGATAGCAACCATCTCACCTTGATTGATGGTTAGATTGATATCATGCAAGACGCGAATCGTTTGCTCACCAGCAGGGAACTCTCTGATAATGCCAGACAACTCCATAATGGGTTTGCCTGGTGCAGGGAGATTAACGGTATTGGTTTTTGCCGGATTATTTAAGTTATCGAAGTTATCTGAGCTGTCTAAGTTACTTAAGTTATCCAAATTGTCTAAATTTTCTAAATTATCTGAGCTGTTTGAAGGGTTAGCAGAAGTGTGTGACCCTAAGTTTTGAGCCGTGCTACTTTCAGAGCTATCTTCAGTCGACGGTTTAGGAGATTGAGATATAGTCATAGCAGTGTCTTTAATAAAGGCTAATAAGCGTTATAGCGTTGTTATGAAAGGGCTTCTATATTTAATAAGCCCTTTTTTATTCAACATAGTCAAAGAACAAGTTACATTCGAGGTCCACCAGGGATACGGCCGCTACCTGATTTCTTACCGCTTTCTTCACTGATGATTACTTCTTCCCCTTCTTTCAAACCACTTAAGATTTGCGCGTTTACTCGGTTATCGATACCGACTTCTACAGTACGCTCTTCTACGGTTCCGTCCTCTTTTAATACACGTACAAACTTGCCAGTGGCTGCTTTGCCTTTTTCTTTACCTTTAGAGCGTTTTTCTTGTATCACTGTTGACGGTACTAATAAGGCGTTTTTGGCTTCATTGACGATGATATAAATCTGCGCGGTCATATCAATGCGGAACAAGCGGTCAGGGTTTGGCACTTCTACGTAGCCGACATAATAGATAGCGGCGTCTGTTGAGCTGGTACTACTAATTTGCTCTGGGGCAGGCTCGATAGCAGTCAACGTCGCATCATATTGCTGATCTGGATTACCGATAATATTGAAATAAGCAGGCATACCAGCACTGACATTGATAACGTCAGCTTCCGAGATTTGCGCGTTGATACGTACGGTCGATAAGTCCGCTAACGTCACTAGTGTGGGCGCTGTTTGATTAGCATTTACGGTAGTGCCTTGCTCAGTCGTAATAGAAACGACAGTACCTGATATCGGGGCGCGAATCGTGGTATAGCTCAAATCTTCTTCAGCAGTACTGACGTTGGTTCGAGATTTGCGTAACGCCGCTTGCTGGCTATTGATATTGGCTTCGGTGGTCGCAATTGCGGCTTTTGCTGTATCGATAGCAGCACGTGCATTGGCAACCGCTGCTTTTGCGGTGTCGACACTGGTCGCTTGCGTGTCGTATTCTTGCTGAGAAATAGCGTCGATAGCGACTAAGTCTTGCAAACGCGCAAAATCAGACTGTGCTTGTTTGAGCTCAGACTGACGGCTGGCAAGATCGGCATAGGCACTTTTTAGACTGGCTTGTTTGCTCAACGATTCTGCTTGGGCACTTTGTAGCGCGGCTTCGCTTTGTTCAAGACTGGCTTGTTCATTGCTCAGGCTGTTCTTCTGAGTCACTTGATCAATCTGCGCAATCAAATCGCCCTGTTTGACTTCGTCACCGACTTCAACGTACAGGCGTTTTACTTCACCAGACACCTGTGCCCCTACATCGACGGTATTTAACGCTTTTACTTTACCGGACGCCATGACATTGTTTTCAATATCACCGACTTCAACGGTTGCGGTTAAATAGTTAGGTGTGGTTTCTTCTGGTTTTAAAAAAGTATAGGCCAAAGCCCCTAATGCTACGATAATTAAGGCAATAACACCCCATTTGATAGCAGACTTTTTGCTTATTTTGCGCATGACAACAATCCAATCACAATTAAATCAAGTGTAGATATAGTAGAGACTTCACCTACAAAAGGGAATGGAAATTAGTTTACGAAAGGTTAAGGTAGCCAAGAATAGAGACAGGTACAGAAAAGAAACGCTTACTAAAAATCAATAAAACGGAGATTATAGGAGAACAAAATAGGGTAGTAAAATCTGGATTTATAGCGTTTAAATGTATAAACCAGTAAGAGAAGAGATGGATAACTTGTTAATAAGAAAAATAATATAAGGTGGTGACAAGCGGATTAGTCTTAGCGCATAGTAAATAAACGCTTACCTGCGAGCTCTAGTGCTGCTTGCAATAATAGCTCCCATGCTGGCTGGCGAATAAGTCCTTTGATAGCTTGGTCACAGCGATAAAGCAGGGCAGGCCATTCGCTCGTTTGTTGTTTTGACTGACGGCGGCAGGCTTGTTGGTACAACCCTTGTTTACTACGCCAAATACCTAATGCTTGAGGGTCTTGACCGTCCATAAGTTGAATGATTTGACGCATGTCTTTGCTAATAGCCCAGAGCACTAAAGTAGTGGGCTCATCGGTCGATTTTAGCTGAAACATGATTTTGGCGACCTGCGTACTATTACCCGCGAGCATCGCATCAGACAAATCAAACACACTAAATTGCGCGTCGCTGACCAATGCTGCTTGTAGGTCTGCAATATCCAATGCCACATTATTCACAGGTTGTGAAAAGCTATTAGATTGTTCGGTACTTGTGTCAGTAGCACTATCTTTGCTAGTACTGTTATTAGCAACTAGCTGCGGTGCAAACAAATAGGACAATCGCCATAGAGTTTGATAAGCACTTAGCAAATGGTGTTCAGTGTGTGACATGAGTAGCTGCCACGCTTCTTGAGACAGTCGTAAGCCAAACTTCTGAGCTTGTATCTGTAGTAGCTGTTGGCGCTGCTGCTCATTGTATAAATTGCAATCAATGACATTGCCATATTGCGCAAAAGGAGCAAACCATTTGCTGCTCTGGCTGCGTTTGTCTTGCTTAGGTGTAAGCCACAACACACTATGACCATGTGTGCCAGCTTGTGCCTCGACCGCAAAACGTTCCAGCTCGGCGATAACTGCTTTGTCAGGCTTATGATTGCCCGTCACGATTACCGCACTGGCGTCATCAAATAAAGACTGGCTGCCAAGCTCGGACAGTACTTCTTGCCAGCTTTTGACGGAAATCAGCTCTATGCGTTTGATTGCATAGTTCTGCGCGCGCCAGTGTGGACGCAGCGCATCTATCAACCATTGACTCAGTAGTGGCTCGTCACCGTGCGCCAGCCACAAGCCAGCTACCGCAACGGAAGGCTGCAGTAGTTTTGGATAGGCTTTTATGAAAGTATCTTGCATAGCGTGGTGTTACACAGGTTGATGAGCAGGTAATACCAATTCCAAAAATATGATCAGCATTGCCAAGCTAGCTTAGTCTACTCAAGGTAGTACTTACGCTAGCTTATTTTGCTACTCATACTTCTAGAAATGGTGTCGTTTGATAATCAGAACGACTAACTCTTACGGTTGTGGTACGACGACAACGGTTGGCGTCACGCCTTTATTTATTTGCAGAGATTGTTTGGCAGCAGGTGCGACTTTTGGAAGCGAGATTGCGACATATTGGTCAGTGATACGGCGAGCTAAAGTATCATAGAGCCAATCGCGAGTCTGATCGCCTTGCTGATCGTCAGTACTAACAGATGCTTCGTTGTACTGGTAGCTTCGCTCGACCTGAATGGGGTTGCTCAGGGTTACAGGCTTACCATTTTCCATCGTTTGATAGCTGACATCTGCTGATAGTACCAAGCGAATCTCTGTTAATACGCCAACCAATTCGTAACGCTTAAAACGTACATTACGAATGTCGATAGCAGCAATAGACTCAGCCCCTGCTTGTTGGTTATTACGAGCAACTTCTTCTGAGCTCATATTACTAATAACATCGACACCTAACGTCTTTAGGCGACGCGTCAATGGTAGTTTCAGCGGGAATGAGGTGCGATTGTCTTCGATAATGACCGCTGTTTTTTCGACGTCAAGCAGCATCGCTGAGTCGTAGCCACGCAGCTGGAAGCCGCAGCCGCTAAGAGCCGTCGCTGCACCTACCACGGCGAACATTGGCAGCGTGGCAAGTAAGACTGCTCCGAGCTTTTGGCCATGGGACTTTCTGTTAGCTAGGCTGTATGCGCTTAATCTTGGTTGCGCCTGCTCAGCTCGATGCTTGTATGACATAAACGCTATCCTCATATGATAAGAAGGCTTAGAGCACTAAGCCTAAAATACTTAGCTCAAGATACCTCAGCCTACAACCACGATGTTAACCAATTTGTTAGGAACAACGATTTCTTTTTTGATCTCGCCCGTGATGAATTTTGCCACGCTTTCCATAGTGCGAGCTTGCTCTTTTAGCTGCTCAGGATCGCTGTTTGGTGCGACATCCATCTTACCACGCATCTTACCATTGACCTGTACCACCATGGTGATCATGTCCTGTACCAGCGCACTTTCGTCCACGGTTGGGTAATCTAAGGTTAAGGTATCAAGACCCAACTGCTCAAGCAGATGCTCGCCAACGTGCGGCGCATATACAGATAGCATAATCAGCAGGTTGGTCAACGCTTCGTGTTTGACGTGCAGCTCTTGCTCATTACTCGCGTTAAAGCCAGTCAGCTCATTAGCAAGTTCCATCAGGCTTGATACTGGCGTGTTCAATGCCAGACGATCACCCAAATCACTATCAATCTTAGCAATCGTTTCGTGCGTTTTACGGCGTAAGTTTTTGGCTTCTTTGCTTAGACCGTCTGTGTTCAAGGTAGCACTGTTCAGCGTATCAATGCTGATATTGGCGGCTGTTAGCGCTTGCATATGGTCGGTTGCAATACGCCATACTTTTTTCACAAAGTTATAAGGGCCTTTTAGCGCGTCGTCTGACCATTCAAGCGTTTGATCCGCAGGCGCAGTAAATAGCGTATATAGACGAACCGTATCAGCACCATATTTATCAATGGTTAGCTGTGGATCTACGCCATTGTTTTTTGATTTAGACATTTTTTCGATTTTGCCAATCGTCACTGGCTGACCATCTGACTTCAAGATAGCTTTAATGGGTTGACCACGTTCGTTGAAGTCAATATCGATATCTTCTGCAAAATAGTAGGTCGTACTGCCATCCGCATTGACGCGGTAGAACGTACCAGCAAGAACCATGCCTTGAGTCATTAGATTGGCAAATGGCTCATCACCTGTGACTAAATTTTCGTCGCGCATCAGCTTATGGAAGAAACGTGCATACAACAGATGCATCACCGCATGCTCGACACCGCCGACGTATTGATCAACAGGCAACCATTTATTGGCAGCAGACTTGTTGACCATGTTTAGTGCGTCATTTGGGCTAGCAAAGCGTGCATAGTACCAGCTAGATTCTACAAAGGTATCAAAGGTATCGGTCTCACGCTCAGCAGGATTACCACATTTAGGACAAGTAGTATTGACAAATTCTGGGATGTTCTTGAGTGGGTTACCGCGACCATCAGGTACGACGTCGGTTGGCAATACAACTGGTAGGTCTTGCTCTTCAACAGGCACAGTACCACAATGCTCACAGTTGATCATTGGGATAGGGCAACCCCAATAGCGCTGGCGAGACACACCCCAATCACGTAGCCGGTATTGAATTTTTTTCTTAGCCAGCTCTTTTGGTTCAAGCTTGGCTAGCATTGCTTCAAATGCTTGCTCAAAATCTAGACCATCAAACTCACTTGAATTAACCAAGGTATTGCGTTCAGTATAAGCAAGATTCACTTCACTATCGTTCGCTTTGGCATCTGCTTTTAGCTCATCAAAATAGCCATCAGGGGTATTGATGACTTGCTTGATTGGTAGGTTGTACTTAACCGCAAACTCATAGTCACGCTCATCATGAGCAGGTACTGCCATGACTGCGCCTGAGCCGTAGCTCATCAGCACATAGTTGGCAACCCACACTGGCACTTCTTCACCAGTCAAAGGGTGCGTCACAGTGAGGCCTGTATCCATACCGATTTTTTCAGCTTTGGCCAAATCCGCTTCAGCGACTGAGCCTTTTTTACAAAGCGCACAGAATTGAGCGATTGCGTCATCTTGCTCAGAGGCATACTGTGCAAGTGGATGCTCTGCGGCCACGGCAACATAAGTCACACCCATCAAGGTGTCAGGACGAGTAGTGAACACATCTAAGGTGTTTTCTTCACCAGCAAGCTCATAAGGGAAGTGGACTTCCATACCAGCACTACGACCAATCCAGTTGCGCTGCATAGTCAGTACTTCAGATGGCCAATGACCTTCTAGCTGATCCAAATCATCTAATAGCTCATCAGCATAGTCAGTGATGTTGAAGTAGTACATAGGGATGTCGCGTTTTTCGACCGCAGCACCACTACGCCAGCCTTTACCATCGATGACTTGCTCGTTTGCTAAGACGGTGTTATCAACAGGATCCCAGTTGACCGTCGATAGCTTTTTGTAGACTAGTCCTTTTTTGTACAATTGCAAAAATAACCACTGCTCCCACTGATAATACTCAGGGCTACAAGTGGCAAACTCACGTGACCAGTCAATAGACAGGCCTAGCAATTTAAGCTGTGCACGCATACTGTCAATATTGGCAAATGTCCATGCAGCAGGTGGCGTTTGGTTAGCAATTGCCGCGTTTTCTGCTGGCAAGCCAAAACCATCCCAGCCCATTGGCTGCATGACTTCATAGCCTTTTAGGCGATAATAACGGCTTAATACGTCAGAAATCGTATAGTTACGGACGTGGCCCATATGCAGCTTACCACTTGGATAAGGGAACATCGACAGCATGTAACGGCTTGGCTTGTCGCTTGGCTCATTGCTTACTTCAAAGCGCTTGTCAGTTGCCCATTTGGTCTGCTGCGCGGCTTCTATCGCTTGTGGGTTATAATAATTGTTTTCTGCTTGGTCTGCTGTCACGGCGTTGCTCATAGTCGGCTCGAAATTGGTTGATACTGATTTGTTTAATACGGATTTGTTTAATACTGATCAAAATAGGTGGAATTTGACAATGCCATAGCATAGCGTAATTTGGCGAAAATTGCGACGATATGATGCAGTTGCTTACTAGGTTTGACGATTAAAAGTAATGCATTCTCTATATCCCGTCAGCCTTAGGTATAATAGACAAATTAATGAATATTTATGAGGATTTATCATGACCATCACCATTTACGGTATCAAATCTTGTAGCACGATGAAAAAAGCGTTTACTAAGCTAAACGATCTAGATGTCAGCTATGATTTTCACGATTATAAGAAACAAGGTATAGAGAAAGAAACAGTACAGCGCTGGGTAAATGAACTAGGTATCGAAAAAGTGCTCAATAAGCGTGGTACGACATGGCGCAAGCTAGACGACAGTCAAAAGCAAGCGGCTGACGCTAATGTAGACAACGCGATAGATTTACTCGTGGAAAATACCAGCATGATTAAACGTCCGATTGTAGAAGGTCAGTTGGCAGATAGAGATCAAGCCGTATTACTATGCGGATTCGATGAAGCGGAGTTTGATAAAGCTTTTTCGTAAAATTAATTTATAAAAATTAAGCCAGTTTCATTATTAAAGATAAAACTGCACAAAAAAGCCCGAGCGTTTATATTAACTCGGGCTTTTCTATATTTAGCTTTTTTACATTTAGTATTGCTAGATTTTGCTAGCTCAATGATGAGTCTATCTCACGACTAATGAGCGTACCAACCCCTTCGTTGGTAAAAATCTCAAGCAAGGTCGCATGAGGAACGCGTCCATCGACGATAACGGCACTTTTGACGCCGCTACGTACCGCATCAAGCGCACATTGAATCTTAGGAATCATACCGCCTGAGATAGTACCGTCTTCGATTAAGCTATCGACTTTCTTTGGTGTGAGTCCAGTCACCACTTCGCCATCACGGCCCAATACACCTTTGATATTGGTCAATAGCATCAGCTTCTCTGCTTGCAAAAACTCCGCTACTTTACCTGCAACGAGATCAGCATTGATATTATAGGTGTTACCTTCAGCATCAACGCCAAGTGGCGCGATTACAGGAATAAAATCCGAAGCAATCAGCATGTTAATCACATCTTTATTGACGCTGACTACATCACCGACGAATCCTAAGTCAACTGGTACAGCGATACCGTCTGCGCCAATTTTTTCCATCATCAGTTTTTTGGCTTGAATCAAATTGGCATCTTTACCTGTAAGACCAATCGCGCGACCGCCGTGTTTGTTAATCAAGCTAACAATCGATTTGTTGACGCTACCGCCCAAGACCATCTCTACGATATCCATGGTGCTTTTGTCAGTGACACGCATGCCATCGATACGGTCTGATTGACGACCGAGCTCTTTTAGGAGGTTGTCAACTTGCGGGCCACCACCATGTACGACTACTGGATGCATACCGACGGTCTTTAACAAAACAATATCGCGAGCAAATGAGCTCTCAAGCTCAGGGTCGGTCATGGCGTTGCCGCCGTATTTTACGACGATGAGTTTATCAACAAAACGCTGGATATAAGGCAGAGCAGTGGTCAATACTTCAGCGGTGTTTTTGGCATCATCTAAATTAAGCGTCATTACAAACTCCTAAGGGCCGGGTTTAAATTGGTTGTTTTTCTATTATGTCTAATGAGACAGCTATATGTCTTATGAGGCTACTCCGCAGGAATAGCAAGAATCTGTTCAGCTAGCGCTGCGTTAAATGGTCGGCATAAAGTGGCAAATGTCGCCTGAATACTTTTTAGGTCATCTACACTGTCACCTGCAAAGCGCGCGGTCAGGCTATTGCTGGTATTTGATTGACGCAGTACGCCAAAACCATGCGCAAAATCCAAACGCACACCATCGATACAGCTCAGTTTAGTTCCCATAGGTAATAATTCATGCGTCTGTTTTACTGCTATTTGCGCCTTCGCAGTAGTGCAAGTACACGCTGATGACTTGCATGTTGTGGCGGGCAGGCAAGTACCTTTTAACTGCTGACTAGATGAAGAATCAGTATGAGTAGACATATCTACTAGATACTGCAAGTAATAACAAAATCTCGTTAGTTGCTCTACAAGTGAGCAGTCGGTAGTAGCGGTCTGCGGCATTGGCAAATAATGGTCAGCAGTACTGACTATAGTGGGCAAGTTTTGGATGATATCTGATAACGGTTTTTTATCGTTAATACCATTCTGAGTTTGGTCAAGCCAATGCAGCAACCGTAATGCAGCATACATCGCATCATCGTAGGGAATAAAGCGGCTGTCATTAAAGATGAAATGCCCTGATAATTCACCAGCGAAGACAATCTGATTGTCAGGATGCTGTACCTGCTGGCGCATAAAGCTGCTGCCAGTCTTGCTAATCACAGGTGTAGTACCAAGCTCAGATAACAGTCTTGGCAAATGATGGGCGCACTTAATATCGAAAAGAACTTCAGATGCTAATAAAGAGTCGCTAAGAGAGTTAGGATGTTCAGTAATAGCAATACGTGCCAATAGATAGAGCAAATGATCGGGCGTAACTATTTTGCCGTTGTTATCAACGATCATCAAACGATCGCCATCGCCATCAAACGCCAAGCCTATATCTGCTGCATTCGAAACAACGGCTCGTTGCAATTCGTTCAAGCGGTTTGGTTCGGTGGGGTCTGGATTACCAAGGGGGAAATTACCATCGGGTATGTCATTGAGAAAAATAACATTCTGACAAAAACGTTCGAACAAGCGTTGAGCAATTCTACCAGTTGCACCGTGCATACAGTCAATAACCACGATCAAATCAAGTTTATAAGCGCTTTTCTGATTGTCTGCAGTTGCCGAGTGATGGTGTTGAAATAATTGTTCAAATACCTGCGCAATAGCATCGATATAGACGCTTGCTACTTGATGAGCAGGTAGTTGCTCAAGCAAATCAATTGGTAATTTTGAGTCGTGGCTACTCTTAAGATTTTTAATGCCTTCTGAAAACCAGATAGGGTTGTTAGCTTGATTATCGGGATAGGTGTGATGACCATGATTGGCGGTGAGTTGATGATAGAGCGTCTGTATCTCTGAGCTACTAGGGGACTTGTTATTTACTAACCATTTGATACCTAGTATGTCTTTAGCAGAATGGCTCGCTGTTACGACAATGCCATGACCTTGATACTGCATTGCCCAAAATGCCATCATCGGCGTGGTAACCAGACCTAATTGGATTACGCGTAAACCCTGCTGAGCTAGTACAGTAGAGAGCGTACGTGCAATAGCCTCACTACCAATGCGCATATCATAACCAATAACGACAACATTCTGCTTAGTATCAACAGAGGCATTAGCATTGTTGTTTTGAGTCGGTTGGCTATCTTGGGCATTGTAGAGAGTAGCAAAAGCATTGCCTAACGCTTGTATAAAACTGCTAGTAAAATACTGGTTGGTACCACGAATATCATAAGCACGGAATAAGGATTGCTGCGCCGCAAAAGGTGGCATTGCTTACTCTCCTTATAACCATGATAGATGTTCAATGATAAATAAAAAATGAATAGCGCAAGGCTTTATATATAGCTCAAGCAAAATTCTAATCGCTATCTAAAAATTACTAACAGGATGGACCATCAAAATAGCTACTATTGGCGACCTGAGTGTCCAAACCCGCCCGCACCGCGTACGCTTTCATTACTAAATTCTGCAACCACTTCAAACTCAGGACGAGCAACAGGTACCACGATGTACTGTGCCATACGCTCAGCTGGGTTAAGAACAAAGTCGTCGCTACTGCGGTTCCAAATACTAACCATCAGCTCACCCTGATAGTCGGCATCAATTAGCCCAACCAAGTTACCCAAGACGATACCGTGCTTATGACCAAGACCTGAACGCGGTAAAATCATACCTGCATAGTTAGGGTCTTGAATATAAACCGCAAGGCCTGTGCCAATTAAATGGGTTTCACCTGCTTTAATCGTTAATGGCTCGTCAATACAAGCACGCAAATCAATACCTGCACTGCCATCGGTGGCACGAGTTGGTAAAGAAAACGCTTTATCTTCAGTAATTTTAGGGTCTACCACTTTAACTTGTACAGCTTGCATAACACACTCACTTAACGATTTGATGGTTTTTAAATTATGATTTTAAACTAGGGCCTTGAACTATGATTTTAAATAAATCTTATTCGACATTTTTATATAAATAACAATTCTATATTTTAATTATTCAGCAATTCAGCAATTCAGCAATTCAGCAATTCAGCAATTCAGCAATTCAGCAATTCAGCAATCAGCTATAGTATCAACACGCTGGCCAATCCTAAAAAGGACATAAAGCCGACGATATCCGTGACGGTCGTTAAGATAACCGAAGCAGATAGAGCAGGGTCGATATTCATCCGTTTTAGCATCAGCGGTATGCTGATACCCGAGACATTAGCTGCAGTCATGTTGATCGCAATGGCAAAACCGATGACGGCACTGATCTTAATATCATGAAACCATAACTGAGCAATAAACGCCATAATTATCGCCCAGATGATACCGTTTATCGCACCCACCCACAGCTCTTTATTTAACAGCCAGACACGGTTGGAACCACCGATTTGACCCATCGCCATCCCGCGGATAACGACCGTTAGCGTCTGCGAGCCAGCAATACCGCCCATACTGGCGACTACTGGCATCAATATCGCTAGCGCCACGACTTGTGCCAATACTTCTTCAAACTGTCCAATCACAGCTGCGGCCAATAGGGCGGTACATAAATTGATACCTAGCCAAACGCTACGGCTTTTGGCACTGGTTAGGATAGGAGCAAACAGCTCTTCATCTTGGCTAACACCAGCGAGGTTTTTCATGGTGCTGTCGACATCATCTTGGATGATTTCCATGATGTCTTCACCGTTTAGTTGACCAACTAGCTCGCCATGGCTATTGATAACGGGGGCAAAACGAATGTCTTCTGAACGAAAAATCGCGGCTGCATCTTGAATATCCAAGCGATCATTAATTGTAATGGCAGTGTCAATCAGATCCGAGACTAATGTATTCTGTTTATGCTTGATTAAATCTACTAGACTCAGTAGTCCCAGTAATTGCTGGCTTTGATCGACAACGAGTAGCTCTTGGCTCTCGTCATCGAGCAGGTCATCGTTTTCACGCAGCCACTCTTGCACACCAGCCAAATAGATATCATCCCTTATCTGGATAATATCTGGATCCATATAGCTACCCACTTCCCAGTCGGCATAAGTATCAAGCTTATTGACTTGGACCCGAGTCTCTTCGTCGAGCGTTGCCATAACTGAGGTACGTACGCTCTCAGTGACAGTGTCTAAAATCTCAGAGATATCTTGAGCATCAAGATCTTGGGTGAACAAAGAGATTTCTTGAGAAGAAATGTTCTCCATCAATGGCTGACGTGTATCGACATCTAGCTCGGCAAGCACCTCACCTTTGATGTGCTCTGGGACTTGCGCCCAAATCAACAGACGGTTTTGAGTTGGGAAGGACTCTAGTAGGTTGGCAATCTCATATTCGGACTGCTTTTCCAAAAACTCTGTAATGGCCTCGTATGCTTTATCAGCAACCAAACCCTGCAGATACAGAAGCTTATATTCGGCACTATATTCAGCCGAGTTATAATCTCCTGACAGCATGGCGGTTCGTTCCTGATTGGGCGTCGGGGTAGGCATAAGTGTTCCAAGTTTTTACAGTCAAATTTTTACAGTATATAAAGAACAATAACGATTATAACAATCGCCTTTCGCGCAGTCTAAAGCGTGTTCTCGCAAGCGTTTTACTTAGGTGTTTATTACTCAGGTGCTTAAATGTTTTGGTTAAGATCAACGCTTGCCCAGTAACGCTCGAATATTTGCCAAATATTCGTCAGCGACGGCCTCTGGGTCTTTGGTCGCTTTTTTCTTTTTCGCTTTAGCAGGCCAATCAATATGATCTTCAGGTAGCTCATCCAAAAATCTTGATTCTGAGGTAACGCGCATTTGACCACCAGCACGGCGCTGGGTCGCGAGTGTCAATGTCAGCTCACGGCGCGCACGGGTAATGCCCACGTACATCAGACGGCGCTCTTCTTCGACCGTCTCACTCATAATAGAGTTGCGATGCGGCAGCATCTCTTCCTCAAGCCCCATGATATAAACAAAATCAAACTCCAAGCCCTTTGCCGCATGTAAGGTCATTAAGTTAACTTTGTTGGTATTCTCTTCTTCTTGCTGTTGCTCGAGCATATCAAGCAATACCAGCTTACGAATGATGGTATCAATCGTCCGATCTTCGTCTTCTTCAGCACGATTAATCAACGACTGAATGCTGGTATAAAGCATATCGATATTATCAATACGGTTTTTTTCTTGTTGCGGCGTTTTGGCGTCGCTACGCACAAAATCAATATAACCCGTCTCATCAATCATCTGGCGTACGATTGGTACAGGGTCAGGATGTTGATCCAACTCACGCGTATAGTGCTCAATGAATTCACCAAACTCTTTTATCGTACCATAAGCCTTTGAGGGCAATACATGAGTTAGGCCAGCGTGGGTGCAAGAGGCCAATAGTGATATGCTGTGTTCTTGCGCAAACAAACCAAGCTTTTCTAGCGTGGCTGGTCCCATACCGCGCTTAGGTGTATTGATAATACGTAAAAATGCACTGTCATCTTCAGGGTTCAAAATCAGGCGCAGATAGCCCATGATGTCTTTGATTTCACTACGGGCAAAGAATGACTGACCGCCTGATAACTTATAAGGTACTTGCAACTGGCGTAATTGTGCCTCTAGCATACGTGCCTGAAAGTTACTGCGGTACAGTACGGCATACTGTTCCCACTCATTGCCGAAACGCAGCTTGTGCGTGACAATTTCTTTGGCCACGCGCTCGGATTCATCATCGTCATTACGACAGTTAATGATGCGGATTTTTTCGCCTTGACCTTTATCCGACCACAGTTTTTTCTCGAATAAATGCTCGTTATTTAGAATAACGGCGTTGGCCGAAGTCAAAATACGCGTGGTTGAGCGGTAATTTTGCTCAAGCATAACGATTTTTAGTTTTGGAAAATCTTCTTTGAGTAGTGCCATGTTTTCAGGCTTTGCTCCGCGCCATGCATAGATAGATTGGTCATCATCACCCACCACGGTAAAACGACCTTGCGGGCCAACCAAATGCTTAATCATCTCATACTGGGCTGTATTGGTATCCTGATACTCATCGACCAATAGATAGCGAATACGGTTTTGCCATTTGTCTCGCAGTTCTCTGTTCTCACGTAATATCTTGGTTGGCAGTACAATCAAGTCATCAAAATCGACGGCATTATAAGCGCGCAAGTTACGCTCATAAAGCGCGTACAAGGTCGCAAAAATCATGTCTTCTGGATCGTCTAACGTTTCCATCGCCTTATCAGGCTCGACCAAGTCATTTTTCCAATCAGAAATCATTTTGATGGCTTTACCGACCAACTCACGGCTTTCAGCGCCACTCAAGTTGTCGCGCATCATTAGCTCCATCAACAAGCGTTTACTGTCATCGCTGTCCATAATGGAAAAGTTGCCTTTTAGCGGGGTATGAATCAGCTCATAGCGCAAAAACTGTAGACCAAATTGGTGAAACGTCGACACCGTCAGTCCACGCATTTTTTCACTGGGTAGCAGTTTGCTTACCCGCGCTTTCATCTCACGTGCCGCTTTATTGGTAAAGGTCACAGCGGTGATGCGCTCAGCTGGCATGTCACATTCTTGGATTAAGTAAGCAATCTTACGCGTGATCACAGAGGTTTTGCCGGAGCCCGCACCTGCAAGGACAAGTAATGGACCAGATACGTAGAGCATGGCCTCGGATTGTTTGGGATTGAGTTGACTCATAACGTGACCTGTAAGACAAAAGCAAAAAAGAGGGTAGCGCTGATATGACAAAGATAGATAAACGCAGCGCGCATCATCAAAATTCGTATCGTTGCGATATTTTAATAATCTTTATTATAAGAATAATAGAATTTAAGGTTTGATGATGCCATATCATAAAAATCTGGTGGGTCATTATAAAGCAAAAATGCTCACTTTGGGGGAGGACTTGGGTGATGAAAGTGGGGTATTTGGACACTTGATTTTTGACAAATAGCGTGGCAGTGTTTGCTCATAGCCAAATGTACGGATTTGGGGTTAATATAAGGTAAGGTCTATATCATAATTCATAGTAAAAAAAACACATTTTTTTTACACAGAAAGTGACCGTTCAATACAGTTAAAAACTAGCTTTTAGGCACTGATATGCGTATAGTACGTAAATAATTTATGCCAGTTGTCACGTCATTGTTGACCACGTGTAATGAGCTATTAAATCAATTAAGTAAGCAGTCAGATATGATATTGATTTAATACGTTGATCTTACGTTGTTAGAAGATGCGTTGGGCGACCAGCCTTTATCCGCGCGCATACCGGAATCTCTACAGTTGGTCACGTCTGACATCGTCGTCAATAAGCTTGATAGTTGGTTGTTACCAGAAAAATACCTAACATGTGACTCAATGACAGTTACTTAAACACAGTGACAGTTGCTGAAGTGCAGTGACAATTACTTAAATAAAGTCACTTTTTAAATAAAGTCACTTTGTGTTTTCGTCTGCGTTATACCTGTCGCAACATGGCCTGAGTGGGTCAGTGCTTGCGCTGTGTCTAACACTCGATTGGGTGAGGAGCACGTATTATCATGTCTGCTTTTAATTGGTCAGCCATTGCTTTTATCTTAGCCGCCATTGGGCTAGTTGTCTTTATGCTGGTCGTACCGCGCTTACTTGGCGGTCGCTCTCAAGGCTCACAAAAGGAAGAAGTATTTGAAGCGGGTGTTGTCGGATCTGGCAACGCCCGTATTCGTTTGTCTGCCAAATTTTATTTGGTCGCAATCTTCTTTGTGATTTTTGATTTAGAGGCGCTATATCTCTACGCTTATGCTGTGTCAGTACGAGAGGCGGGTTGGCTTGGCTTTGCCGCCGCTGGCACGTTTATCACTATTCTGATTATCGGTTTGATTTATGAGCTGAGCTTGGGTGCGATGAACTGGGCACCTGCTGATAAGTTACGCAAAAAAGCACGCCTATATGCGGCGCCTGCAGGCTTTAATTTGGCAGACATTACCAAATTTGATGGTGCTCATGAGCTAATGGTCGATCCGACAGGTAAAGTGCCCGCGCAGTCATCCGGTCAAATCAATGTCTCAAACAATATTGAGACCAATCGTCGTCATCTACAAAACATCGATCATATTAATACCACGGGTAACGTTACTTCTGTGGATTTTGCGACGTCTGCTCAGCAGGACAGAACTGAACGTTAATAGCAGTTGATGCTCAGCCTATAGCGTTTGCAAAAACGAGCAGCAAAGCATGAAAGCGTCAGTTCTGTTTGTATTGATGATCGCTGATGATTAGCCACTTATTAATAATAAAATTATGGCGACAGCGCGAGCAAGATGATTGCCACGCCAAGCCTAATATGAAGGTTGTATGTTATGAAATACACATTAACAAAAGCCAACCCCGATGCAGATACCTATCCTGCACAGACCAGTCAAACGGTCAACGATCCTATCGAAGATGAAGTGAATAAAAACGTCTTTATGGGTCGTCTTGAAGACCTCGTTCATTCAACAGCAAACTGGGGTCGTAAGAACTCACTGTGGCCATTTAACTTTGGTACCTCTTGCTGTTATGTCGAATACGCTACTACCTTAACCGCCGTTCATGATTTGTCACGTTTTGGGGCAGAGGTTATTCGTGCCTCGCCTCGTCAGGCGGACGTCATGATCGTCGCTGGTACTTGTTTTGTCAAAATGGCCCCTGTCATCCAGCGCCTATATGAGCAAATGCTTGAGCCAAAATGGGTTATCTCTATGGGTGCCTGTGCCAACTCGGGCGGCATGTATGATATTTATTCTGTCGTACAAGGCGTCGATAAGATTATCCCTGTTGATGTGTATGTGCCAGGTTGTCCGCCGCGTCCAGAAGCGCTTATTCAAGGCTTGATGTTATTGCAAGAATCTATTACTAAAGAGCGTCGTCCGCTGGGTATCCATGTCAATGAGCAGGGTATCTATCAGCCACAAATGACGCCTGAGCGTGACCGCAAGCAGGCAGATCGTATCGCTGTCAAAAACTTGCGCAGCCCAGACAGTATTTAAGTTTCAAACAGCATTTAGACTTGTAGCAACAGTTTCAATATTTTATGCGCTTATCATAGTTCGGTTATGATTAACATAGCTCAGTTATGGTTGACATAGTTCGGTTATGACTAACATAGTTCAGTTATGATTAATGAAGGAATACATCATTCATGGTCACGGTAGTCGAAAACATAGATCCTAAGATCAAGCCCGTCCCAGCAATTATCACAGAGCTGGAGCAAAAGTATGCTGGTAAATTTGTCGTGCAGCAGACTGTGGATGAGATTCCAACGGTTTGGGTGGCGCGTGCTGATTTATTAGATATTCTCTTATTCTTGCGCAAACTGCCTAAACCTTACGTCATGCTATTTGACTTGTCAGCGATAGATGAGCGTTTACGCCAGCATCGCGCAGGTTTACCTGACAGTGACTTTACGGTGTTTTATCACTTGATGTCGCTTGAGCGCAATAGTGATGTACGTATCAAGGTCGCGCTGAGCGAAGATGATGTCAATGTACCGAGCGCCACCAATATTTGGCCAAACGCCAACTGGTATGAGCGTGAAGTATGGGACATGTTTGGTATTGTTTTTACAGGTCATCCGCATTTGACCCGTATTTTATTGCCAAAATACTGGGAAGGTCATCCACTGCGTAAAGAGTATCATGCGCGGGCGACTGAATTTACCCCGTATTTCTTGAATACCGCCAAGCAACAATACGAGCAAGAAAACCTACGTTTTGTCCCAGAAGAGTGGGGCATGAAGCGTTCAGGTCGTGACGAAGACTTTATGTTCTTGAACATCGGTCCTAACCATCCCTCTGCTCACGGTGCGTTTCGTTTGGTACTACAGTTGGATGGTGAAGAAGTCGTCGACTGTATTCCTGATATTGGCTATCACCATCGCGGCGCAGAAAAGATGGCTGAGCGTCAAACTTGGCATTCATTTATTCCTTATACCGACCGTATCGATTATCTTGGCGGTGTGATGAATGAGCTGCCGTACATCATGTCGGTCGAAAAGCTGGCTGGAATCACCATTCCACCACGTGCTGAAACCATTCGCGTAATGATGAGTGAGTTCTTCCGTATTACCAATAACTTACTATTCGTCGGTACGTTCATTCAGGATGCGGGCGGTATGACCCCTGTATTCTATATGTTTACCGATCGCCAAAAAGCCTATGACGTTATCGAAGCCGTGACTGGCTATCGTATGCATCCCGCTTGGTTCCGTATTGGCGGTACTGCTGCTGATTTGCCACGTGGCTGGCAGCGTTTGGTACGTGAGTTCTTAGATTGGATGCCAAAACGTCTGGACGAGTATGTCAAAGCAGCATTGCAAAACAGCGTGCTCAAAGGCCGTACTCAAGGGGTTGCTCAGTACAATGCTAAGCAAGCACTTGCTTGGGGTGTGACCGGCGCAGGTCTGCGCGCGACAGGTGTGGATTTTGATCTGCGTAAAGCACGTCCGTACATGGGCTATGAGAATTACGATTTTGAGATACCCGTTGGTTACAACGGTGATGCTTATGACCGCTGTATGGTCAAAGTCGAAGAGATGCGTCAGTCATTGCGTATCATCCGTCAATGTATGGACAATATGCCACAAGGCCCTTACAAAGCGGATCATCCACTGGCCGTACCACCACCAAAAGACCGTACGCTAAATGATATTGAGACGCTTATTAATCACTTTATCTCAGTATCTTGGGGTCCTGTGATGCCAGCGGGCGAATGTACGACGATCGTCGAGGCGACCAAAGGTCTGAACAGTTATTACATCACCTCAGACAAGGCCACGATGAGCTATCGTACCCGTATCCGTACACCGACATTTGCGCATTTGCAGCAGATGCCATCGGTCATCAATGGCTCGCTGGTTTCTGATGCCATTATGTATTTGGCATCGATCGATATTGTGATGGCGGATTGTGATCGTTAAGATATTGATCTTTAAGGTTAAACCGCTGCTTCAAAAGTATTTGTTCATCAACATATTATTGCCTGATGGCACACCAAAATGCTGTCACTCGCCAATATAACTACAGTTGTATCAGACTGATATTGGCTTGTGATAGAGCAGGATGAGTGAGGAAAGACAGAAGATTATGAAAATTGTTTCCGACAAAATGCCAAAAGTAGATGTGGAGAGCATCCTCACCACTGAGGAAATCGCTGCCATTCATGAGTTTATGCATCATTATCCGCAGGCGCGTGCCGCCTCGCTAGATGCGCTAAAAATCGTGCAAAAGCGCAACGGCTGGGTCGATGATGCGCAAGCAAACGCTATTGCCAACATCCTAGACATTCCGATGTCAGACATGGATGGGGTCGCGACTTTCTTTAACCGTATTTATCGCCAGCCTGTCGGTCGCCATGTGATTCTCATATGTGACTCAGTGGCCTGTTACTTGACAGGTTATGAAGCGCTATCAGCTGAGATCAGATCGCAGCTAGGTATTGAGTATGGTCAGACCACGGCTGATGGCCGTTTTACGCTATTGCCAATTTGCTGCTTGGGCAACTGCGATAAGGGGCCAGCGGTACTGATTGATGAAGACACTTACGGCCCTGTCCAGCCATCCGAGGTCGCGCAATTATTGGAGCTATACGCATGAGTTTAACGATTTCAGAGCAGATTGCTCGTCGCGGTCAAGGTCAAGCACCAAGCCAGCTAAATGCACAGCGTGTTCCAATCTATGGTGATAAAGCGACAGCCACTAGCGAAACTAGGCCATTAACGTGGCGTCTAGCACATCATGATGCCGTGCTTGATTTAGCCACTTATGAATCTCTAAAAGGGTTTACAGGTCTAAAAGAAGCGCTATCCAAGTCGCCTAAAGACGTCGGCAATATGATTAAAGCGGCCAATGTTCGAGGTCGCGGTGGTGCAGGTTTTAACGCTGGTCTTAAGTGGTCATTCATGTCGCCGCCAGATGGTTTGCCGCGTTATCTTATCTGTAATGCTGATGAAATGGAGCCGGGCACGTTTAAAGATCGCTTATTGATGGAGCGTTTACCGTTTCAGCTGATCGAAGGGATGCTGATTACCGCTCATGCGATTGGAGCAACTGACGGCTACATCTTTATCCGTGGTGAGTATATTTTGGCAGCGCAGCGTTTGGTGACGGCTATCGAAGAATGCTTGGCCAACAATCTCATGGGCGATAATATTTTAGGCTCAGATTTTAGCTTTAATTTACATGTACATACCGGTGCTGGGCGTTATATCTGCGGTGAAGAAACAGCGCTAATTAACTGTCTAGAAGGACGCCGTGCTAACCCACGTACTAAGCCGCCGTTTCCACAAATCTCTGGTGCATGGGGTCGTCCAACCGTTGTTAATAACGTTGAAACGCTGTGTAATATGCCAGCGATTTTGAATCATGGCGTTGAATGGTATCAGTCGTTATCTGAAATTAAAGGCAAAAGTAAAACGCCAGGCACCAAACTATTCGGCTGCTCAGGATTGGTAAACGATCCAGGCCTATGGGAATTACCGTTTGGTTATACAGCTCGTGAAATCATTGAAGATTTGGCAGGTGGTATGAAGGAAGGCAAAACCCTCAAAGCGTGGCTCCCTGGTGGCGCATCGACAGACTTTTTAACCGCTGATCATCTAGACGTAGTCGTAGATTTTGACCCAATTCAAGAAGCGGGTAGCCGTATGGGTACTGGTCTGATTATGGTCGTTGATGAATCACAAGACATGGTGCCATTACTGCGCAATCTTGAGATTTTCTTTCAACGCGAGTCGTGCGGTTGGTGTACGCCATGCCGTGATGGTCTACCGTGGGGCGTTAAACTGCTTACCGCCATCAATGATGGTGAAGGGCAAGTGGGCGATGTAGAAAAACTAGAAGGCCTGACGCGTGACTTATGGATTGGTAAAACATTCTGTGCGCATGCGCCAGGTGCGATGGAACCACTAATGAGTGCGATTAAATATTTCCGTCCAGAGTTTGATCAAAAAATCGCGCAGGCGGTTGGTGTCGATGTTATTGATGCTGCAGCCAACCAACAGCCAGTAGTGAAATAAGGAGAGCGGCATGGCAGTCATACATATTGATGGAACCACTGTCGAAGTAGATAGCGCAGATAACTTGCTACAAGCCTGCTTATCACTCGGCATTGATGTGCCGTATTTTTGTTATCATCCAGCCCTTGGCTCAGTAGGCTCGTGCCGCCAGTGCGCGGTCAAGCAATTCCAAAATAAAGAAGATATGGAAGCAGGTCGCGGTCGCCTTGTGATGTCATGTATGGTCGCTCCTGGCGATGACATGTATATCTCGGTCACTGACGACGAAGCCAAAGCATTCCGCAAGTCGATGGTTGAGCTACTCATGACCAACCATCCACATGACTGTCCAACTTGTGAAGAGGGTGGACATTGTCATTTGCAAGACATGACATATATGTCAGGTCATAGCCGTCGTCGCTATCGCTTTACCAAACGCACGCATCACAACCAAGAGCTTGGTCCATTCATCGCGCATGAGATGAACCGCTGTATCGCTTGCTATCGTTGTGTACGTTTTTATAAAGACTACGCAGGCGGCGAAGATTTGGGTGTTTATGGCTCAAACAATCGCGTTTACTTTGGCCGTGATAAAGATGGTCAGTTCGAAAGCGAATTCTCAGGCAACTTAACTGAAGTATGCCCAACCGGTGTCTTTACCGATAAAACCCACTCTGAGCGTTATAACCGTAAATGGGACATGCAGTATGCGCCAAGCATCTGTCATGGTTGCTCAGCTGGCTGTAATATCTCACCAGGTGAGCGTTATGGTGAATTGCGCCGTATCGAAAACCGCTATAACGGCGAAGTAAACCGCTATTTCTTATGTGACCGTGGCCGCTTTGGTTATGGCTATGTCAATCGTGAAGATCGTCCAACGCAAGCGCTTGAACGTATCAATGATAAGCATGTCAAAATCAATATTGACTACGCACTTGATGAAACCATCAAACGTATCAAAGATAAAAAAGTCATCGGGATTGGCTCACCGCGTGCCAGTTTAGAGACCAACTTTGCGCTAAAAAATCTCGTTGGGTTTGATAACTTCTCAACAGGTTTGAACCATCAGCAGCAAGCACTGGTTAATAAATGTATCGAAGTGCTCAGCACGGAAGGCATTTATAACCCTAGCATGACTGATATCGAAACGCATGATGCCGTGCTCGTATTAGGTGAAGATATCACGCAAACTTCATCACGTGTCGCGCTATCAGTACGTCAAGCCGCAAAAAATGAAGGCTTAAAAATGGCGGCGGCGCTGCAAACACAACCTTGGCTTGCTGAACCAGTTAAGCGTATCGCTCAAGATGCGTTAAGCCCAGTCTATGTCATCGATGTGACCCAAACCAAGCTAGAAGACATCAGTAAAGTGAGCGTAGTGGCGACACCTGAAGACATCATTAAACTTGGCTTCAAAGTCGCTGATGAAATTGCCAATTTCGCTGATGATTTAGCAGACATAACAGATCCACAAGCAGCTGAACAAGATGCTGATGCAAGTACTGAAATTGATGGTATGCAAGCACTGGCACAGCAAATCGCTTATGACTTGATTCAAGCCGATAAGCCGTTAGTTATCTCGGGTAGTAGCTTGTCTTCTACCGCATTGATAGAAGCAGCAGCACAGATTACCCAAGCGTTGACCCAAAAACGCTTGGCAATCAAAGCGACTGAGCAACAGCAGGTTGAGGCACACAATGCCAAAGTACAGGCAGCCCAAGCAAAAGCGGCTAATGACCAGCCTGAAGAAGACCAAGATTTATCTGCCAAGCCGAACAAACCTGAAACGGGCGTAAATACAGAAGCGCAGGATGATGTCGAGCGTGAGCCAGCAGAAAGCCTTGAGTTAAAAGAAGTAAACAAACAGTATCAAGCACAAGCAGGTATCTACCTGACTGTTCCTGATGCCAATAGCATGGGCGTTTGTATGCTTGGCGGTCAATCAGTTGAAGAGTTGCTAGCGACTGATTACGATGTGGTTGTGGTTGCAGAAAACCAGCTAACAGATGCGATTGATGCCAATAAATTAACGCAGCTATTGACTGATAAAACGGTCATTGCGTTAGATCATCAGCTCCTTGATTGGCACAAAGACGTCGATATTGTATTGCCAGCGGCTAGCTTTGCAGAAGCGGATGGTACATTGATATCAGCTGAAGGTCGTGCGCAGCGTTTCTTCCAAGTTTACGATAACGAATACTACCATCCGATGAGCAGTATTAAAGAAGGCTGGCGCTGGATACATGCTGTGCATAGCAGCATCGAAGGTCGTGATGTCGACTGGACGCAGTTGGATGATGTGATCAATGCATTGATTGCCACCCATCCTAAACTTGCGGGTATCAAAGGCGCTGCGCCTGATGCTGATTACCGTATAACGGGTCTGAAAATCGCGCGTCAACCGCGTCGTTATTCAGGTCGTACTGCTATGCGTGCGCCAATCTCAGTGCACGAGCCAATGCAGCCAAAAGATTTGGATACTGGTCTAACTTTCTCAATGGAAGGTTATAGCGGTAAAGAAACGCCAAGCTCGATGATTCCTTTTGCCAATGCGGCAGGTTGGAACTCACCGCAAGCATGGAACAAATATCAAGATAAAGTTGGTGGTCATTTGAAAAATGGTGATCCAGGTGTACGTTTGTTCGATCAGCTAGAGCGCCTAGCCACTCGTCAATATGTGGCGCCAGAAGCGATGTCTTCGAATACAACTGACTTACAGCAAGGCCAAGCGAAACTGGTACCGATTCATAATATTTATGCCAGCTCAATGATGGCATCACGTAGCCCTATCGTCGCAGAGCAACTACCTGTTGCAACATGGCGTATCGGTATAGATGATGCCAAAGACTGGAATATCGCTGCTGGTGATTACTTGGCGATTGAAATCGATAAGCAACAAATTACCTTGCCCGTACAGCTGGTCGGTTATTTGGCAGAAGGCTGTATCGGTTACCCCGTTGGGCAGGTGAGTATCATTCACCCATCAATGCCAGCATCGGTACGTAAAGTGGATGCACCAGTAACGATGATGGGTAGCATGGCTAACGATATGATTAATGATAATGACACAGCGCAAATAAACGCAGCGCCGACCACCACACAGGAGGTGTAATATGCAAGTTACTCGTATTATCCCTGATGTGCCAAGCTTTTTGGCCAATAGCATGAGCTTTGATACTTGGTCTATTCTATTTTTGGTGGGTCAATCGCTAGTCATTTTTTTGGTCGTGGTATTGGTTGCGGCGATGATGATTATCTATGAGCGCCGCATGCTGGCCTTATGGCAAGATCGTTACGGTCCAAACCGTGTCGGGCCTTTTGGTTCGTTACAGTTAGTCGCCGATATGCTCAAAATCTTCTTTAAAGAAGATTGGACACCAAACTTTACTGATAAGTTTATGTTCACCTTGGCACCTGCAGTCGCAATGTTTACTGCCTTGGCTTCATTCGCCATTATTCCTATCTCGCCAACGCTTGGCGTGGTTGATTGGGATATCGGTATTCTGTTTTTCTTTGCCATGGCTGGTATTGCTGTCTATGCGGTGATGTTCGGTGGTTGGGCGTCTGCCAACAAATTCTCGCTACTCGGTGGTTTGCGCTCAGCTGCACAAACGATCAGTTACGAAGTGTTTTTAGGCTTGTCGTTGATGGGCGTTGTTGCGCTAACAGGCTCATTTAACTTACGTGCCATTGTCGAAGCACAAGCAGACGGCTGGTATATCATCCCGCAGTTCTTTGGCTTTTTGACCTTTGTCGTGGCTGGTGTGGCCGTTACGCATAGACATCCATTTGACCAACCAGAAGCAGAGCAAGAGCTGGCTGAAGGCTATCATGTCGAATATTCTGGCATGAAGTTCGGTATGTTCTTCATTGGTGAGTATGTCAACGTTGTCTTAATTTCTGCCTTGATGACTTGCTTGTTCTTTGGCGGTTGGCTTGCGCCGTTCAATTTAGATATTCCATTTATTCCACCAGCTTTTTGGTTCATGATTAAAACGCTGTTCTTTATGACCATGTTTGTTTTGGCTCGAGGCTCACTCATGCGTCCGCGTTATGATCAGGTGATGAACTTTGGCTGGAAAGTATGTCTGCCCGTAACCTTGATCAATTTGTTGATTACTGCTGCGGTCATTTTGATCTTTTCCCCAACGTTATAGTCATTACTAGCCATCACTGATGAACTAGGGTAAAGCTGATAAGGATAATAATCCCATGTTTACTACCATAAAAAAGACCGTCATTGGTATATTTACCATTGTCCGCAGCATGTGGATGGTCAATAGTCATGCGCTCAGACCGCGTGACACCATCCTTTATCCTGAAGAGCCGGTACCTGTACCGCCGCGTTTTCGTGGACGTATTGTCCTAACGCGTGATCCTGATGGAGACGAGCGCTGTGTCGCTTGTAATTTGTGTGCGGTGGCATGTCCGGTAGGGTGTATCTCATTACAAAAAGCCGAGCGTGAAGATGGACGCTGGTATCCAGAGTTTTTCCGTATTAACTTCTCACGCTGTATCTTTTGCGGTTTGTGTGAAGAGGCCTGTCCAACGACAGCGATTCAAATGACCCCAGATTTTGAATTGGGTGAATATAAGCGCCAAGATTTGGTCTATGAAAAAGAGCATTTGCTCATTTCAGGACCAGGTAAATACCCTGATTATAACTATTATCGTGTGACAGGTATGGCGGTAGCAGATAAACCAAAAGGCGCAGCACAAAATGAGTCTGCACCGATTGATCTAAGGAGCTTGCTACCATGATGAATATTTTGAACCATCCTGAATTGGCTGGGTTTTATTCGCTTGCAGCAGTGGCGATATTTGCCAGTCTGCGCGTAGTGACTCAGGCCAATCCAGTGCATGCTATCTTATCGATGATTGTATCGTTGCTGGCAATTGCTGGGATATTTTTTGTATTAGGTGCGCCGTTTGCAGGTGCGTTAGAAATTGTTGTCTATGCCGGTGCCATTATGGTGCTATTTGTTTTCGTTATCATGATGCTTAATTTAGGCATGAGTAATGACGAGCGCGAAGAGCGTTGGCTCGATGCTGGTACTTGGGCGATACCGACAGGATTGACGATAATCATTGCCGTTGTGCTCTATGCGATGATTGGTCTTAATCACGATGAAGCTGTCATGATGGGTGGCACGACTATCTCTGCCAAAGCAGTCGGTACGGTGTTATTTACCAAATACATTATGCTGGTTGAAGTAGCCGCATTGCTATTATTGGCAGCCTTGGTCGCCGCTTATCATTTAGGTAAAGAGACAGTCGACGATGAGGTCATCGGTAATGATAGCCAAAATTTCAAGCCAAGCGTAGGCAGTATCAAACAATACGACAATGATAGTACGCTTACACAGCATGACGGCGTAGAAATGGCTAAGCCTTACGAATATAAAGATGTTGATCCGCATGACTATGTAGGTATGAAGGTAGGCAGTCAAGTAGGTGCGAACAAAGTTACGCGCAAGGAGGCAGACTAATGGTACTAGCAGCAAGCGTGGCACAAGATGTGTCAAACGTGCCGTTTGCCCACGAGGTGGCAGGCTTAGTACAGCCAGTTGCTGAGGCGCAAAATGTACTGGGTATGATACCCATGAGTCATGGACTGATTTTGGCAGGTATTTTATTTGCCATCGGTCTGTGCGGCGTCATGGTACGACGTAACTTCCTATTCATGCTAATGAGTCTTGAAATCATGATGAATGCGGCAGCATTAGCATTTGTAGTAGCAGGTAGTCGCTGGGTCGATCCAGACGGACAGATTATGTTTATCTTTATTTTGACCTTGGCCGCGGCTGAAGCGTCAATTGGTCTGGCAATATTATTGCGTTTTTATCATCAGCGTGGGCATCTCGATGTCGATAGCGCCAATGAGATGAAAGGATGATGTCATGAGTTTATTACCATTAACCTTTATATTCCCGCTCATTGGCTTTTTGATTTTAGCCTTCATGCGCGACAAATTATCAGAGACGGTCGCAGCGATTGTTGGCGTGGGTAGCATGCTGTTATCAGCACTATGTACGCTAGTGGTTAGCTATACCTTTTTGACCACCAATCCTGCCGGAACGGTCGTACAGGTTCCGCTGTGGACATGGTTCCAAGTGGGCGACTTTGCGCCGCATTTTGGCTTGAGCTTTGATGGCTTAGCACTGACTATGACCGGCGTTATCACTGGCATCGGCTTTTTGATTCATCTATTTGCTTCTTGGTACATGAAAGGCGATACTGGCTTTGCTCGTTTCTTTAGCTATATGAACTTGTTCGTTGCCAGTATGTTGTTATTGGTGCTCGCAGATGATTTGTTCTTGCTATATCTCGGTTGGGAAGGCGTGGGTATCTGTTCGTACCTATTGATTGGTTATTATTATCACGACAGAGCCAACGGCCGTGCCGCGATGAAAGCCTTTACCGTTACTCGTGTCGGTGATGTGTTCTTAGCCTTCGGTTTGTTTTTATTATTCCGCGAATTCGGTACGCTTAATATTCAAGAGATTATTACGCGCGCGCCAGAAGTGTTCGATGTTAATAACCCAACGATGATGCTAACGACGATGATGTTGGTCGGCGGCGCGATGGGTAAATCAGCCCAGTTGCCACTACACACATGGCTTGCTGATGCGATGGCAGGCCCGACACCAGTATCGGCATTGATTCACGCGGCAACAATGGTGACGGCAGGTGTTTATTTGATCGCCCGTCTACATCCATTGTTTGAGCTGACTCCAGGTATTTTGTTGTATTGGGTTGGCGGCGTAGGGGCATTGACGTTGGTTGTTGCTGGATTCTGTGCACTCGCGCAAACAGACATCAAACGTATTCTTGCTTATTCGACCATGAGTCAAATTGGCTATATGTTCCTAGCACTTGGCGTGGGCGCATGGCAAGGGGCAATCTTCCATCTGATGACCCATGCTTTCTTTAAAGCATTGCTGTTCTTATCATCAGGTGCGGTTATCCTTGCGGTACATCACGAGCAAGATATCTTTAAAATGGGTGGTCTGCGCAAAAAGATACCATTGGTATTTTGGTGTTATATCATCGGTGGCGGTGCACTCGCTGCGATACCTTGGGTTACCGTTGGTTTCTATTCTAAAGAAGCAATTCTTTGGGAGACCTATGCGACTGGACACTTAGTACTATTTTATATGGGTGTATTTGGTGCATTCTTAACGGCGATTTATACGTTCCGTATGATTTGGATTATCTTCTTTGGTGAAGAGAAAACCCATGCTCATAAGCTATCAGGGGTGTCGTATTGGTTACCTTTAACTGTATTGCTAGTGTTATCTACAGCCGTTGGTGCTTGGATTACGCCACCACTAGATGGTGTATTGCCAGAGAGCGTTGGCCATCTATTAGAAGTCGCTGGTCAAGCACATGCTAAGCACACCGCAGAGTATATCGCGATGGGTGCCATGGCAGCAGGTTTGATATTGGCAGCACTGTTGTATGTGGTTAATAAAGGTCGCTTGCTCACTAGCTTTAAGCGCTCACGTATTGGTGGGGCGCTATATCACTGGTGCTATCATGGCCTAGGTTTCGACGCGCTATATGATGTAATTTTTGTAAAACCCTTTTTATTCATCGGCCGCTTATTAAAAGCCGACCCTATCGATAAAGCGTGGCTCGTCTTGCCTAAGCTGGCCTCAGCAGGTAATAAAGTATTGTCTGCGACACAAACAGGGTCTCTTCGAGGTTATGCCACAAGCTTTGGCTTGGGTATGGCTGTATTGCTGGTGCTGGTAATGATGACGGTGGTATAAAAGATGATTGAGTTACAACAAACGTGGATGCTACCAGCATTAATTGCAATTCCTTTTATTGCAGGATTGCTATGCTGGGTAGTAGAGCGATTTAATAAACGTCTGCCGCGCTGGATTGCCTTGATCGGTATGATGTTGACTTTTGCTTTGTCGTTGGTACTTTGGCAGCAAGGTAATTTTAGCGGTATGAGTAAGCAGGTCATTGCACCAGATGCTGCCGTGCCTTGGGTCGCTGAATTTAGTGTGCCATGGATACCAAGTTTCGGTATTAGCTTTCACTTAGCACTAGATGGTTTGTCACTGATGATGGTGGCTCTAACAGGTTTGCTTGGTGTGGCAGCTGTTGCTTGTTCGTGGAATGAGATTCAGCGCCGTGTTGGTTTCTTCCATTTAAACTTGCTATGGAGTTTGGGCGGCGTTATTGGTGTTTTCTTAGCGATTGACCTATTCTTATTCTTCTTCTTTTGGGAGATGATGCTGGTTCCTATCTACTTCTTGATCGCCATTTGGGGTCATGATGTGGTTGGCAAAACCAAAGAGTATGCCGCAACTAAGTTCTTTATCTATACCCAAGCGTCTGGGCTTATCATGCTCATCGGTATTTTGGTATTGGTCATTATCAGCTATGCCCAAAAAGGGGTAGTGAGCTTTAACTATAATGACCTGCTCGGTACGTCACTTGGCGGCTGGGAATATCCAATCATGCTGTGCTTCTTCATTGGCTTTGCGGTGAAGTTACCAATCATTCCTTTCCACGGCTGGTTGCCAGATGCGCATGCGCAGGCACCAACGGCAGGTTCGGTGGATTTGGCAGGTGTACTAATTAAAACTGCTGCATATGGTTTGATTCGTTTTGTGTTGCCGCTATTTCCAGCAGCCTCACAAGAGTTTGCACCGATAGCAATTACCCTAGGTACGATTGGTATCTTCTACGGTGCATGGCTTGCGTTTATGCAGACCGACATGAAGCGTTTGCTGGCCTATACCAGTATCTCGCATATGGGTTTTGTGGTACTAGCAATTTATGCTGGAACATTGCTCAGCTTGCAAGGTCTGATGATTCAGATGCTTGCTCATGGTTTAAGTTCAGCTGCACTATTCATTATGGCAGGACAGCTATATGAGCGTCTGCATACACGCGATTTGACCTTAATGGGTGGTATGTGGGGACAGTTCCGCTATTACGCACCGATATTGATGTTCTTCTGTGCCGCGCTGCTAGGTATTCCTGGTACGGGTAACTTCATTGGTGAGTTCATGATTTTATTTGGCTCATTTGCTCAGTATCCAGTGTTTGTGGTTTTTGCGACATTCAGTTTGGTATTAGCAGGTCTTTATTCGCTGATTTTGATTCATCGCGCACTATTTGGTGAAAACAACATCGCTGCATTGGCAGAGCGAGAAACTAAGTCACATGGCTTACCTGCACGTAAACTAAAAGATTTGGGCAAGCGCGAGCTGTCATTACTACTGATGTTAGCTGCTGGTTTGGTATGGCTCGGACTGTACCCACAGCCGTTCCTTGATACCTCAAGTCACGCAATGCAGTGGATCAATAACGCATATATATACAGTCAAGTGACACAGGTAGATGCGTCGCAGCTGCTTGATGTAATGGAGGCACGTTAAGTCATGAATGATATTACGATGAATGATTTGATAGGATTGTTGCCTTACGCGCCGATTATCGCCGTAGTGATTACGGTACTGACGGTTATGATCGCGATTACCTTTAAACGCTCGCACATGGTCACTGGTACGATTACGGTGGCAGGCTTGAATGTTGGTCTATTTACCCTTATCGGGCAGATGATCGGTGTGATTGACAGCGGGTCTATCGCGCCAAACGCTGAGCAGTTATTTGTTATAGATAACTTTGCTCAATTTAATATGGTGGTGATTTTTATCTGTGCTTTGGCTTGTTGTACGCTGTCTTATGCGTATCTGGCCAATCTCAAAGATAACAAAGAAGAGCTGTATTTGCTCATGCTGCTATCGACCATTGGTGCATTACTCATGGTAAGCGCGCAGCATATGGCGTCATTCTTTATGAGCTTGGAGATGCTGTCAGTACCGTTATATGGTTTGCTTGCTTATACTTATATGCGCAACCAGTCACTTGAGTCGGGACTGAAGTATTTGGTATTGTCGGCGACTGCATCAGCGACATTGCTAATGGGTATGGCCTTTATCTATGCAGAAGTAGGCTCACTAGCATTTAAGCCAATCAGCATGGTGCTGGGCAATATCTTTGAGTCGCCACTACTGATATTAGGCGCGGCAATGATGATGTTTGGTATCGCCTTTAAACTCTCGGCTGCTCCTTTCCATATGTGGACGCCAGATGTTTACGAAGGTGCACCAGCGCCTATCGCTACCTTTTTAGCATCCGTATCAAAAGTGGCGATGATGGCACTAGCCGTGCGTTTCTTAATCGATACTGCTTTGCTAGCATTGCCATCAGTGCAAATGCTATTGATGGTCATGGCTACTTTATCTATCTTGGTAGGTAACTTGTTGGCAGTACGTCAAACTAGCCTGAAACGTCTACTTGGTTACTCATCTATTGCCCATATGGGTTATGTGATGATCGTGATTGTCAGCATTGGCTCGGCCGCTGATAGTATCTCTAGTATGTATATGGCGGTTTATGCCTTTACCTCTATCGGTGCCTTTGGTGTAGTGACGTTGATGTCGAGTCCGTATCGCTTATCTGGTGAAGCTGATGAGTTGACGCATTATCAAGGGCTATTCTGGCGTCGTCCATTATTGACCGCTGTCATGACTATCATGATGTTGTCATTGGCTGGTATTCCGTTGACGGCAGGCTTTATCACTAAGCTATTTGCTATCTTAGCTGCAGTACAAGGCACCAACTGGTTCTTGGCTGCGATGATTATCTTGGGCAGTGCGATTGGTCTATTCTACTACTTACGCGTTTTACTCACGCTGTTCAAACGTCCTAAGCAGTTCATCGAGTTTGACGTGTCTGGGCAATGGGGTATTCGTACCGGTGGTATCATGGTCATTGCTGTGACGGCGATTATTCTATTCTTTGGTATCTTGCCAAATAGTATGATTGAGTGGGCAAGTTTGGCTCGCATTTGGTAATGTCGCTGAGTTAATACAACAGATAAGTCGCTGCGATCTATCTGTTGTTACGGTTAAAAAACCAAGATGCGCCAGCTTTATGATAAGCTTGGCGCATCTTTTTTATGCTTACCTTTTTGGTATTTATTTTCTTTTGCCTATCAAAGGTATCTTATAAAAATACAGTTTAATAAAGTATAAGTGACGAATAATTATGAGTGATAATATTCAAACAGTAACGGTGCTCAGTAAAACCACATGGACGCCAAATTTATTTAGCTTTACCGTCAGCCGTCCCGATAGTTTTAAGTTTACAGCGGGGCAGTTTGTACGCTTGGGCGTTAATCCTAGTCAATTAAAATATTATCAACAGACTGAGGCAAGTGACGAGAGTTCTGATACCGCATTGAATGAAGATGTTTTTCGCGCGTATTCGATTGTCTCTTCGCCCTTTGATGAGGTGATAGAATTCTTCTCTATCGTAATTCCTGACGGTGCATTTACCTCGCAATTGCAGCATTTACAAGTGGGCGATGAACTGCTGCTCAACACCATGCCATTTGGGTTTTTGACGTTAGCACGTTACCAAAAACCATTGCCAAAAGACTTATGGCTGCTAGCAACAGGGACTGGCTTAGCACCGTTCTTATCGATGCTACAAGATTTAAAGACATGGGAAGATTACGAGCACATTGTATTGGCTTATAGCGCACGCACGCTCGATGAACTTGCTTACGTTGAGAAAATAGAGAGCCTACAAGAAGACTTCGGTACACTGGTTGATAATCCAGCAAAGCTTATCTTTATCCCAATCGTTACTCGTGAGCCTGTCGATGGTGCATTGTCAGAGCGTCTGCCGAAGCTGCTGCTAGAGGGTACGTTGCAAGCGCGCGCGGGTATCGCATTAGATATTGATACTACGCATGTCATGCTATGTGGCAACCCAGATATGGTAGAAGATACCAAAGAGGCATTAAAGACACTGGGACTAGTAATGAATCGCCGCGGTGAGGGTAATATTGCCGTAGAGAACTACTGGTAGTTGACGACTTTAATAAAAAAACGCTGCATCTATAAGGCCAATAACCTCTAAGCTGCAGCGTTTTTTTATGGGATAAAACATTGTCTTATGGGATGAAACATTAGCGACTTACTCTTGGCTTGGTTCAGTCGCATCGTCTACAGGGTTAATAGGGCCTTGCATCAATTCAGGATCATCATCATCACCGATGATATCTTCGTTACTGCTGGCAGCCAGTAAATCACGATAGTTGATTTGAGCCTTCAAAATCATTTGCTCTTCTTCTAGCTCGCCATAATTTATCTGTACCTTATGCAAGGTACTCATGATTTTCTTATTGTTTTTTAACCAACGATGGATATCGAGATAAATCACTTCGTCTTTTGCGCGAGCAATATTGACGTACGACAGAATAAATCCTAAAGGGTCTTTTTTGAGGACGCTATGATAAAACCAAATCGCCAGTTTGACACCTTGACGTTTGATAAAAGACTCGCAGCGCAGATTTAACATATCGGTATAAGTTTGCTGACCAAATACAAAGCGCTGCACATTGCGATCGAGTTGGACGTGAACTAGGCTAAAGTTACTTGCTACTTCGGCATAGATGCCGCCTGCATTGACAGTGCAGTACAAACGAAACCAATCCTCATGCATCTCGACACGTAGCTCTAAAATGGCTTTTACATTGTCGGTGACGAATTTTTGTAGTGCATCATTAACGTAAGTCTGTGCCACTGGCAATGACAACTCATCTTCGAACTTGTCCGTCGTCTTATTATAGATATCTTTAACCGATTGGGCGATACGCTCCCAACCACTGCCGAATGACTCGTCAAAACGATAGCCAATACTCTCGAAGAACTCATCAAAATTGTCTGAATTATTCACGTTATCAAAGTCACTCAAACTTATTATCCTTATAGGGCGCGTCATTCAATCGGTGACGTAAAAATGGCTAAACAAACTTTGCATGCTATCGTTAATTTGAACGAAAGCTAATCATCTATAATTTCTAAATATCTACGACCATTAGTAATTTTTATACTGATAGGTAGCAAAAGCGAAAAACTGACCTCTGATACTGGTGCATAGTGAATCTACATTTACTGTGCTGCTTAATCATCTGCCGTGCCTAATCAACACGATGCACAGTTTTGATTGTTGCAAAGTATCGTGCTACTAATGCTATTATGCTAAAGCAGTATATAACAAATACAGTGGCTTCAAAATGAACACATGCGTTTTATAGCAATTCATTTGGTATAGACAGTGTTTAGTCTGCCTTATATATTCTCAAATGCATGTTTTTCAATCAGCGGATAAGGTTACCAATACTGTATGGCAGATGTCAAAATGCCGTCTCAGTGCTTATACTGGCGACATAATTCTATGTCATGTTATGATAGCGCCAGTATAAATCATGCCTATCGTTACAACACTTGTTAAATAGTGCTTTGTACTGATGTGCTCATAAGCTGAGATTCATTGTGGCCTATATAAAAGACTCACAGAGCTATCATTTTTCCGCGCAAGCGCCCAAGCGCGATATAAGTTTGCCTGTCGCCATTGTTATTGCGGTGGCTGTTCATGTGCTGATTATTTTCGGAATTAGCTTCTCTATGGGAAAAGACCCAGCTGCTATGATGCAAGATGTGGCAAAGGTACTGACCGATAACATGCAGCCCAATGAAGATGCACACTTTATTGCCAACGCTTCACAAGAGGGCGGCGGTACAATAGAAGAGCAGCTCAGACAAGAGAACAATCAGTTAAGTGCAATGTCTGCTGAGCAAATGAGTGAGACTCAAGATATCGTTAATTTACAGCGTAAAGTACGTCAGCAGCGTTATCAAGAGAGTTATCTGCGTACGACGTTAAGTTGGCGTCAGGCCACTGTAGAGTCGGATAATGACAGCGAGCAAGCGCAAGATGATGCGATGGCACAAGAAGAGCGGCTACGTAAGCAGATTGCAACCTTAGAAGCTCAGCTATCTCAGCGTCAGCAGGTCTATGCGACCAAATCCAAAGTCGTGACGATGGATAGTAATTCGACCACACGGGGTGCGGCAGCCGATTATATCAATACATTTCGCGAGCATGTCGAGCGTGTGGGTAACTTGCATTATCCCGTGCAAGCGCGCGCTCAAGGCATTACGGGTGAAGTACGGCTAATGGTTATCATCAGTAACGACGGCAATATCAAAGCCATTCGTCTGCTTGAAAGCTCGAACTCTACGATATTGGATGAAGCGGCCAAGCAGTCGGTACGACAAGCTGCACCCTTTGGTAAATTCACTGAAGACATGAATGATATCGTTGAGCTGCGCTTGATACGTACTTACCGCTATAGTGATACAGTCGAAGTAACGTACTAAGGTTAATGTATTCATGCACTAAGAAGATAGGTGCTAAGAATAACGCTTAACGCACTATTTTTTATAATCACAGATATCCAAGTTCATAACACACAGCTATAAAATAAAGAGTCAGTATGGAATTTTTAGGTTTTACCGTAGATGTCGCTACCTTAACGAGCAATGCCTTAGAGCTGGTCCTTAAAGTCGCTTTAGCAATACTTATATTTATCGTTGGACGCTGGCTTGCTAAAAAAGCAGTCGCTTTTTCTGATCGCTTGATGACGCGTAGCCATCTGGATGAGACAGTTGCTAGCTTCTTAAGTCGTCTATTGTATAGCGTACTACTGGTCGTGGTGATTTTAGCTGCACTTAGCAAAGTCGGTGTGCAGACTACGTCTGTCGTCGCAATCTTAGGTGGTGCCGCTGTTGCCGTTGGTTTGTCGCTAAAAGACCAGCTATCGAATTTTGCCGCTGGTATTATGATTGTGACGTTTCGCCCGTTTGTACGCGGCGATTATGTACAGATTAGTAGCTACACAGGTACGGTGACTGAGATTACCTTGGTTAATACCCATCTGACGACTATTAACAATCACGATATCATCATTCCTAATAGCGATATCACGACTTCACCTGTGGTCAACTATACAGCACTACCCAATCGCCGCGTCGATATCACCGTCGGTATTGGCTACGATGCTGATATCAAAACGGCCAAAGACGTGATGTTAAGTCTGGCAAGAAACAACCCATTGGCTTTCACTGATCCTGAGCCTATCGTGCGAGTGACCAATCTAGGCGACAACTCAGTAGATCTTACCCTAAACGTTTGGACAACCAATGCCGATTGGTGGTCGATGCAGTGCGAGCTACTAGAGCAATTCAAGCAAGCTCTAGATGATGAGAAGATTGAGATTCCATTCCCGCAGCGCAGTGTCCATGTTAAAGGCTTAGATCATATGATCAACCAAATGGGTCAAGCGCAAAAGTTGCCACTATCTAAAGATTAATTGATAGCTGCTTAATAGTTAGAAGACTGTTTATTAAAGCAGTGCTAGTTTAAATATAAGGGTTTGGTAGGTTTAGACCTGCCAAAATCTCAATTTCAAAGTACTCCATCTCATCTTGCTCAGCTTGTCCGAGCTCGTGATCAAAACCCAGTAGGTGTAGCACGCCATGCACTAGCAAATGGCTGATGTGCTGCGCCACGGTTTTGTCCTGTTCAGCCGCTTCACGTACCATCACTTCATGACAGATAATTAACTCTCCAAGAGGCAATGTTGGCATTAGCTCAATGACGGCAGCAGGTAATTCGCTTGGATAAGACAAAATGTTGGTCGCATAGTCCTTACCACGTGCTTCTAGATTTAAAGCACGGCCTTCGACGCCATCAGTAATATATATATCTAGAGTTTTAGACTTTTCCTGCCAAAGCTCAGGATCAATATCTGCAAAATAGGGTAGGGTCAGACCATTATTAATACGACCGTCTATATAATCTAAAGTCGCCATCATAACTGATAGTAAATGCTCGCGATTATAAAAAGTATCTAATATTTCATCATCAATACTGTCGGTCGCACTGATATCAAGTGCTGCTAAGCTGGCATGGTTGCTAGCGATCTTGTCGTCAAAATTAGTATTGTCAGGTTGGCTCATGTGACTGTCCTTTTTATTATAAATAAATGTGTTTTTAAGGCTGTATCGTCTGCGTTATTTACTTAGTGGTTTTTTTATCATAAAAGTAGTTCAATCACTGTTTATCTCATCGCTAAAGTGTTGGCTAATAAATAGAGGCCAATGTATAGAATGTATAGAGGCTACTATAGCTAAGTTGCTGGTAGGCGACTAGTAGCGAAAGAGCTAAATTCAATAAATTACCGGTAAGAAAAAACCGGACTACTTTTAGTAATCCGGTTTTCTTATGCAAGATAAACGCTTATAGCAAATGATTGTAATTCGATGATTAGCTTAATTACTACAGATTTGCTGCTGCATTAGCGACGGCTTGTCTACGCTCTTGTTCTTTAATACGTTCAAACTTACGTTTTTCTTCTAAAGCCATTTGCTCTTCATCAAACACATCATAGGCTTCAACAATTTGTTGTACCAATTGATGTCGTACGACGTCTTTTGAATCAAACTTTGTGATATGAATCTCTTCGATATCCTTTAGAATATCCATTGCTTGTGCTAAGCCTGATTTATGACCACGTGGCAAATCCACCTGAGTAATGTCCCCAGTAATGACGGCACGTGAGCCAAAGCCTAGACGCGTCAAAAACATTTTCATCTGTTCAGGCGTGGTGTTCTGCGCTTCATCTAGAATGACAAACGAGTTATTCAAAGTACGACCACGCATATAGGCAAGCGGTGCCACTTCAATAATCTGACGCTCAATCATTTTACCGACTTTCTCAAAGCCTATCATCTCATAGAGCGCATCATATAGCGGACGTAAGTACGGATCGATTTTTTGGGTCAAATCACCTGGCAAGAAGCCCAGTTTTTCGCCAGCTTCTACCGCTGGACGCACTAGCAAAATACGCTCAATCTCATTACGCTCAAGCATATCGACGGCACACGCCACCGCTAGATATGTTTTACCCGTACCAGCAGGCCCAATACCAAACGATACATCAGAGCTCAGAACGTTTTTTACATAGCGTTGTTGGTTGCCACCACGCGGAACGATGCGACCCTTACGTGTACGTAAGCTGATGGGCGTAAAATCGCTAGCCTCATCCAAATCTTCATCATATTCCATATCATCATGGTCTTGCTCGTCTTCTTCCATGTCTTCATCACGAGAAAGGCTAGATTGGATGATGAGGTGCAGCTCTTCTGCACTGATGTCTTTGGTGTTCTGTGCTTCATCTACCATTTTGTAGATAATACGTTCACCGCGTTCGACATTGGTCACATCGCCACTCAGGCAAAAATCGCCTTGGCGCTGCATGATTTTAATATCGAGGCGTTCTTGGATATATTTCATGTGATTGTTATATTCACCAAGCACGGTTTTTAGCTGTGCTGGGGTTAATGATTCAAACTTTATACGGCGGCTCATGGAATCAGTCAAGCGATTATCCTTTTATTGTGTACCCGACGCTATGATTTGGTTTTAATTGCGTGACGGGTTGCAGAGATAAAATAGTTAGTGGCGTTACAGTGTTTTAGGTGATACAAAGATTGTAGATGATAAAAATGACGGCGATATTATTGTTGTTTTTGTGAAAGGTGATAAATGAAAGTAATGAAAGTCTTGCCTTCATTATGGTAGAGAATTTTTAAATTTCAAGCCATACATCAGATAGATAACGCTGTTTTTGTATGCGGATTGCAACCGCTACAGCGATTTTCTATAGATCGATTTGATATTGCTATCAGTTCTATATAATTCATCGCTACCCACCATATGATAGTGCTTTAATAAAATTAATATATTTGAGTTTTATGAATATAAACCTCGTTTATGATGAGAGTGAAGAAACGATTTGTCTACGGTTAAGACCACGGCAGAATAGACAATTTGTGGTAATCTATGGGCGATACCATAGGTTGCTGCAACCCATCTAATAACAGCAGCGACATGATAAAAATTATAAAATAAAGTCAGTGACGAGCGGCTATCTATCATTAATAAATTGCTTGTCCAAAAAATTATAATAGGAAAATAACAATGCAAGATACTGATTCACATTTATCCAATGCTGGCAGCATACCTAAAAAGTTCGACAGCATCTCTAAAAACAAAGAAGCAATAACTGACCAGCAAGTGCTTATCGCAGGTGGTGGTCATGTTGGTTTGTCTTTTGCATTGCTATTGGCCCATCACGGTATTGCGAGCACCTTATTAGAAAAAAACAGCTATCCAACCATCAGTCCAACGGATGACAGTACTCGCAGCCATTATTTAGACAGTCGCAATACGGCATTATCACGGCGCACGGTACAGATATATCAAGAGATTGGACTGTGGGATGAATTACAAAGCCATGCTTGCCGTATCGATACCGTACAGATTAGTGAGCAAGGCAGTTTTGGGCGCGCGCAGCTGAATAAAGCAGAGGAAAAGGTTGAATCATTTGGGCAAGTTATCGAAAACGCTTGGCTGGGTTGTAAGCTTTTATTAGCCGCACAGCAAGAGCCACTAATTACCTTGATAGATAATGCCAATGTGACAACTGTCCAACAGCAGGCAGATAGTGTGACACTTAGCTTTAATTATAACGATGAAGCCGAAAACGAGCAGCAGCTGCAAGCTAGCGTATTAGTCGCTTGTGATGGGCGCGACTCTACGGTACGCCAACTGCTAGATATCAGTACAACCACGTATGATTATCAGCAAACGGCCATCGTCGGCGTAGTAGAGACAGATACGCCACACGAGCATGCAGCGATTGAGCGTTTTAGTCCAGCTGGCCCACTTGCTGTGCTCCCACTGACTGATCCAGAAGGCGATGGCAACGATGAGTATCAGCAAGGTTACAGGCGCTCTGTCGTGTGGGTATGCCCAACAGGTGAAGAAACCAGATACTTAGAAGACGACGCCCATTTCTTGCAGACCCTACAACAAGCTTTCGGTCAACGCGCTGGTAAGTTTACAACTGCAGGTCGCCGCGGCGCTTATCCATTGACCCGCGTACTAGCAGATAAGCAGGTAGAAGGGCGCTGCGTCATTATGGGCAATGCTGCTCACACCTTACACCCTGTCGCTGGTCAAGGGTTTAATCTCTGTATGCGAGATGCGCATGTGCTGGCACAGATGCTGAACACACAAGTGCTCAAAGGCGCAGATATCGGTGATGCACAGTTATTAAAACGTTATGAGAAAGCACGTCAAACTGACCAGAAGCGAGTGATTCGTTTTTGTGATGCGGTAGTACACGGCTTCACGCATCCTAACCCAGCGATTAAGCTAGCGCGAAATATGGCGTTGTTGGCCTTTGATAAATTGCCAAATATTAAGCCATTAGTTGCTACTTATGCGATGGGTCTAAAATCATAGCGCTATAGTTAAATCCTCTTTAAAAGAGTGACAGCGTTAACCTCGCTTGAAGTATTGCCTATACATCTACACTCGGTTGTCTCGTCTCTCTTTTAAACTGAATCAACTAACTGTAATTAAGATTGATAATCATCATTCTAATATTGAGCAATATTGAGAGACACCTTATGAAAAACAACCATACGTTGATTATCGGTAGCGGTATCGTTGGAGCGACGCTTGCTCTAAAGTTGGCACAAGCAAAAATGCCAGTGACGTTGATTGATGCCCGTCCTGAGCGTGATGAGTCAGCTTGGCAAGATGTACTTAGCAAACGTGATGCACGTGTCTATGCACTCAGTATGGCTAGTATTAATCTGCTCAATGATATTGGTGCGTGGCAAAAGATTGCCGCCTCTAAACGCAAAGCAGACTACTCGCAAATGCAGGTATGGCAGCTAAATGGGATGAGTGAGTTATTATTTGGCGAAAGTGAAGATAGCAGCGCCGAGGATAATAGTAGTGAAACTCATGAACCTACATTATTAGGAAGTATGGTCGAGCCTGCTGTTATCGAGCACGCATTATGGCAACGCTTGCATGAAGATGATGTCAGTGACTATCTGACCCTTATCGCTGGTCACAAAGTTGTCAATATGGATTGGTTAGGGGCGCAGCAAGGCTACCGTGTAACTCTGGACAATGGCGAAGCGATTGATACGCGTCTATTAGTTGGCGCTGATGGGCGCGGTTCATTTGTCCGTCAGCAAGCAGGGATTGGCGTAGATACGTTAGACTATAACCAAACTGCCATCTGCTGTGCGATTCAGACTGAGAAACCGCATCAGGCAACTGCACGCCAAGCTATGCTACCGACGGGTACACTGGCACTATTACCTTTGGCCGACATTACCGATGCTGATAAGACAAATCCGCAGCATTGGCAGTCGATCGTATGGACATTGCCGCGCAATCAAGCATTGGCACTGATAGAGGAAGAAGAGCGTTTTATTGCTGATAAGTTAGCAGCTGCTAGCAATTACGAGCTGGGTGCGATTAATCAGATTGAGTCTATCGCTAGTTTTCCATTAGCGGCACAGCAAGCGAAAAGCTACGTGGCTGATAACTTGGTACTGATCGGTGACGCTGCTCATGGCGTACATCCGCTGGCAGGTCAAGGACTGAACCTCGGTATGCTCGATGTAAAAATATTATGTGAGCAATTAGCGCACGACTTTGCACGTAGTGGCGGTACGCTTTGGGGCAGTAATCAAACGCTACGTCATTATGAGCGTTCGCGCCGTCCGCATAATAGTCTAATGATGCACAGCTTTTCTGCGCTTAACTGGTTATTTGCAGGGTCGCTTGCACAAGTGCGTCCCGTGCAGCAGATACGTAATGAGGGTATGTACCGAGTCAGCAAAATCAAGCCATTGATGCGCTTGTTTGCTAAGCAGGCGAGTGGGGTGTAGGAATAATAATTTAAATTAAATAATAAGAATATTTTCATGAAACACATTTTAATCGACTATGAGAACATTCAGCCCAAAAGCTTCGATAATGTAGAGGTGGATGAATGCCATGTATGGCTGTTTTTGGGTATCAATCAGCAGAAGAGTTTACCTCTTGAATTGGTTGAAAACTTGCTCAGGTTTGATAATGAAAATGTGCATATTATTAAGATGCAACATGCAGGGAAGAATGCGCTAGATTTTTACTTGTCTTTTTATCTTGGCAAAATATCTGAAATTGATCCTAGTGCTGATGTTTGTATTTTAGCAAGAGATAGTGGTTATGATATCTTGGTTGAGCATCTCAATAGTGCCTATGATGGTATGAGTATCATGCGGTTAGAAAATGCTAATCAGCTAACTGTGGCTTACGAGTCAAACATAGAAAGTGCATCAGATATAGAAAAAAGCCAACTTGTCATCGAAGACAGTCATCATGTTTTGTGTGATGACGTTACTAGCGTTACCATGGACAATAAGAAATCTTTAGCGCAAAGCCTTGAAGATAGTGTTCCTAAATCGGTTATACATGAGTGTTACGTGTTGGTTTTTGATAGCATTGTCAATCGTAAGGTGTTTTTACCGAGCTATAAATCCAACCTATTGTACTCGATAAAGAAGTACGTTCCAGTGACAGTGCTAGAGAGATTTAATAGTACTGAGCAAGATTATATTTTTGAGAAGGTTTTTGAAAAATTTAACAAAGCAGGACTTATTGACCTTGATGAAAATGAAGAGAAATTAATTTATAAAATAGATAGTCAAGGAATATTAGATTTAGTCACTGATCAAGTTTTACGAAGTAAGGCAAAAGAAATTGATGGATTAAATAATGTGATAAAGCAAAAACTTGCAAGTTATCGCCAAGCAAATAGTCAGGATCAAATTGATTTAGTTGTAACTTACCTCAAAAAGAAGGAAATAATAAAACAGGATAACAAAGCTATCTATTACTTACCTTTCGATAATATCAAAGGAAATTCGAGTAAAGTTTCACAAGATGATAATAAGAATAGCAAAGACTCTGCTACAACATATCAACGTGCAATAGCACAGCTAAAAAATAGACCAGCAGGTACTCGACCATCCAAAAAATCAAGCTTAGTAAATTATCTTAAAAGCTATCTACGCAATGAAGACCCTAAAACCATTGATAAGCTAGTTAAACAGATGGTTAGTAATAAAATAATCGTAATATCAAATACGAATAAGCTGATCTACAAAATATAGCCTACCCAAGCGCCGAAAAGAACACCATCAGCACTGGCGAGACAATATTAATCAAAAAGCCAAAGCTAATCGCTAGTGGCACGACTTTTAGACCACCTGACTGCTGAATGATAGGCAAAGTGAAATCTAAACTGGTCGCGCCGCCAAGCCCAACCGCAGCGGAGGGGTATTTGCGCATAAATACTGGAATAAAGATTAACGCAAAGAACTCACGTACCAAGTCATTAAACAACGCGACACTACCCCAAACCGCGCCATAAGCATCGGTCATGACAATCGCTGATAGCGAGTACCAACCAAACCCTGACGATAGTGCTAAGCCTTTCGTCCATGAGACATCCGTAAATAGTAGCGCGAAAATAAGCCCGCCTGCCAATACTGCTAGCGTAAAGATGACACTCATTTCTACGCCGCGTTTATTAAGTAATACTTCTTTTAAGGTGATGCCCGAGCCTTTTAAGCCTATACCAACCAGTAAAATCAAAATCATCAGCATGACGGTCATAGAGTTTTCAGGCGGCATATAATCAGCAGGCAAGAAATAGCCAATCACCATCCCGATCACCACACAAACCACTTGCGCCAAGCTACCTCGAATGCTCACCCGATGCTCTTTAGATTTTACACTTGGTTTTTTGGCATGCCATGGACGCAGATGGTCAAACAGCATAAGCGCAAACAATCCTGTACCAATTGTTAATATTGATAGGACGGTGACATATAGAGCAATTTCACCCAGCTGATTACCTAGACCTTCTACCTGAGACAGCTCAATACCGATCAGCGCTAGGATGATAAATACTAAGTATGATAGACCTTTGTCGGCCACTTTTGTCATGGTAGGGTTAGACGGAATGGCAAAGCCAATAAACATTGGCATTAGAACCAGAACAAGGGTGACTAGGCTTTCCATGATAAAGGGCTCGCAGCATTTTTAATAAGGCGTTTTTAAGAAGCTGAAGATTGTACCATATAAGGTCAGCAATACTGATATGAGCCATTGAGATTCATTGCAAATCATCGCTCATTGTTGGCCAAAATATAAAAAACTGGACGATTATAATGACGATAATAAATATCTTTTTCAAAATGTTTGAACGTTTTTGAGCGCTTTGTAATTCTTTACCTTATAAACTTTTGTTGCTACATTAAAGTACTGAAAATATTTGGCTAGACTCATGTCGCTATATCAGCTCAAAACTCAGTTTCAAAATCAACTACGTCCGATGAGTAATGCGCTGGTTGAGCAAAACATTACCGCTAACCAAGTGACAGTATCCGCTGTTTTATTAAGTATCGGTACTGCCTATATCATTGCCAAACCAGCGGCTGAACAGCATAGGCTGTGGCTTTTATTGCCTTTATCATTGTTTGTACGTATGGCACTCAATGCTATCGATGGCATGATGGCGCGTGAGCATGGACAGGCCTCAAGGCTCGGAGCCGTGTTAAACGAGGTAGGTGATATGGTTGCCGATACGGCGCTATTAGCGAGCCTGACCCCTCATATTCTGACCCATCATATCAATGATAAAGAACAGCAGACGTTAATAGCCAACTTGCCAACGAATATATCAACTTCTCAGCATCATATCACTGCTCTGATCGCTCTTAGTATTGGCACCGAACTGTTAGGCGTTACTAGTAATACCATGTTAGGTGTTCGTGCTAACCAAGGGCCTTTGGGCAAAAGCGACCGCGCCTTCTTATTAGGGGTGCTTGGTGCCTTTATGGGTAGCAGAGCCAAAGCGCCAGTAAGTATTAAAGGGCAGGTGGCTTCGCCTGCCGTCAGAATAGATCAATTATTTATACTAACAGAAATCATGCTACTAAAGACCTGTCTCAATCGACTACGTTATATGACAGAGTTATACTTGATGCACAATCCACCTGAGCTGCGATCCGTACTGGGTGAGTCAACAAACAACTCACTCTCTCTTACTGTTGTTTTGCCAAATACTTCTACTGATAACGTTCGCCCATTGGAGTTCAAAGAAATGCCAACCACAACCGTTGATAGTCAAAAATCCGAAGAACAGGCCAGTGTTGGTTTTGATTTGCCCGCATCTAAAATCATCAATGGTGAGAGCTGTTATAACGCTTACGATGGCACTGCTATTTATTATCGCTATTGGCTAACGACGCCTTTAGAATATATTAAGCAAGCCAACCAACCGTTGCGCCAAGTTATCTTATTGCACCGAGGACATGAGCATTCGGGACGATTGACAGAGCTGGGAGAGCAGTTTGCAACAGCTGGCTATCAAGTGTTTGCTTGGGATGCGCGCGGCAATGGTCGCTCAGGGGGCATTAAAGATCATGCAGAGAGCGTCACAGAGCTTGAGCGAGATTTAGAGGGTTTCGTCCAGTTGGTGATTGGGCAAACAGGCATTGCTATCGAGGATACATTGATTGTCGCCAGTAGTATCGGCGCGGTATTGGCAGCAGCATGGGTACACGATTATGCGCCTAATATTCGCGGCATGATACTTGGCACGCCTGCGCTCAGTATTCGTCTATATCTGCCCTTTGCTATACCATCGCTAAAGGTGGCACGTACGCTAGGTCTGATGTCACGTGTCAGCAGCTATGTTAAAGCACAAGTACTGACCCATGATAAAGACGCGCAGCAGGCTTACAATGCCGATCCATTGATATCGAATAGTATCTCGACTGATTTACTCATTGATACCCATGCAACGGGGCAGCGTCTACTCGATGATGCTGGTGCTATCACCGTACCGACGTTTGTCTTATGTGCGGGCAAGGATTATGTGGTCGATAAACAGGCTGAGCGGAAATTCTATGAGGCGATTAACACACCGATCAAACGCTGGCAGTTGTATCCAGACAGCTATCATGCAATCTTTCATGAGACCAATAAAGCCGATGTATTTGCCGACTGTATTGAGTTTGCTGAGCAAGTATTTAGCGCACCAGTCCAAGCCCCTGATCTGAGTACCGCTCACTTAGACAGTGCCAGTAAAGATAAAGTAGACCGTTTGGCGATTAAACCATTCAATCCAAACTTTGCCATTACCCGTTTTGCGATGCAAAAGTTCGGTCACGTCAGCGATGCGATTGCGACAGGGCTTGAGCATGGATTTGATTCAGGTCACTCGCTGGATCATGTCTATTACAATCAGCCCAGCGGGCAGAATAAATTTGGACAGGCAGTCGATAAGTTTTATTTAAATAATATTGGTTGGCAAGGTATTCGTATTCGCCGTGAGCACATATTGGAGTTGGCACGCTTAGCACTTACAGATATTGAAGATAAAAATCAGAGTAACGCCAAACCATATCAACCAAAACTGTTAGATATCGCCAGTGGCCATGGTTTTTATGCGTTTGATCTGTTGACTGAGTTTACCGATTTGCAGGCAGAGCTACGAGATTATGAGATGCATAATATACAGGCATTACAAGCAAAAGCGGAGCATTTGGCCATGAGCAGTCGAGTCGTGACCAGTAAAAAGGACGCCTTTGATCCTATTAGTTATATTGATGCACATACGAAAGACACTAGCACCGATACTAAAAAATCAGATCTTGCTATTGCTTCAGGGTTGTTTGAATTGTTCTCTGATAATGCGCTACCAGCGACAGCCTTAGCGGGTATTTATGACAGTTTAAAATCGGGCGGTTATCTGATTTATACCAACCAACCGTGGCACCCTGAACAGGAATTTATCAGTAAAACACTAAACAATCACCGTGGCAGTAGTTGGGTGATGCGTTGTCGCTCGCAAGCGGAAATGGATCAATTGGTTGAGCGTGCAGGCTTTAGGAAAATCACGATGCGTATCGATCGCTTTGGTATCTTTACTGTTTCGTTAGCGATTAAAACTGTATCAGCTGATGATGAGTAATAGATGAACAATCAGTTGGTTAAACCTTACGAGCGTGTTCAGCTGTTTTCAGGCGGCGGTTCACGTTTTGGTTATTATTTGGGTAGCTATGCAGCCTTAGCGTCTCATGACTTAGCGCCAGATATTATCGTTGGTACTTGCGGTGGGAGTTTGTCTGCTTACTTAGTACAATTTGCGCCTGACCCCAAGGATTTGCAAGCGTTGATATGTAGTCGTGAGTTATATCGCGTCATCACAGCCATCAGACATGTCGCGCCAGATGAAGCCAATAAACGTCTAAAGCTGCGTTATATGACCCATGCACTTAAGCGTTGGCGGTTATCAAAGCAAAAGGATAATGGACAAAGACAACGTCAAGCAGACAGCTACGAGCGACTGTTAAGTGAGTTGCAGCAGTTAGCGATGTTTCGTATCGATAACGAGCAGTACTGGCTAGATGAGCTGTCGCAGTTTGCTACTAGTAATAATGATATTAGCAATACTGATAAAGCAACGCCAGAGATAGCCATCATTGCCAGTCGATTGTATCAATCACCTACTGATGGTTTGTATAGTGAAAAACTCGCACTGCAAGAGTTGTTATTTGCGCCGCCGCGCTTAGCAAATTTGCCAAATTTTGTATCAGGTCTGGCCGACGGGCAAATGACATCGCCTGCGCACACATTTGCAAACGGGCGCATACACCCTTCTGTAAAGGTTCAAACACAATGGGATTTTGCCCCAGTGATCCGCGCTTCTATGGCTGACATGTACTATCTGCCGCCCACACATATCACAGAGCTTGGCTGGTGTTTAGGAGGTGTGATTAATCTGACACCAATTGAGCTAGCCTGTCAGTTGGGTAACAGCGTATTTGCAGAGACTAAGGCAGGTTATGACCCATGGCTGGCTGCTCCCGCGATTCAGCGTGTTTTTGGTTTTGATCCTAATAGGCGATTGGCAGCAGTACACGGTTATCAACCAATGAGAAAGCCATCTTATGCTACTAGCAATCACCATCAGCTACACTGGTTACCATTTGCAGATAACGAGCAGCAACTGAGAGGGCGAAATGTGCAAAAGCGTTTTAACCTAAAACAAATGATCGTCGAGCTAATACATAGCGACTATGACGGTTTTGTGCAGCAAATGCAGGCGCAATGGCAATATGGCTATCAGCGTACGGTCGACTATATACAGCAGCATAAATTATGAAAAACCTCGCAAAAGGTATCACTAAAAACCATGCGCCGCATATTATTATCGTTGGTGGTACGAGTGGCCTTGGCTTGGCATTAGCGCTGAATCATCAGATGCTTGGCTGGCAAGTCAGCGTTGTCGGAAGTAGCGCAGCAAAGATAGCCGATATCAACAGACAGCATCCTGCTATTGTGACTTATGTATGCGACTTAACTGACCCAAATCAAACGCAAACGTTATTAGACAATTTGTCAGGTATTTCATTTCAAAAACTGATATATAGTGCTGGTAGCTATACCAATGAGCGTATCCATCACTTAAATCAAGCAGATAGCGACCAAATGCTAGCGATTAATTTACAGGCGTTTGAGCAAGTTTTTAGATGGGCAAGCAGTCAGTTAAAGCAGCAGTTAAAACAGTCATGTCAGGCATTAGATATGACTAAAGGTGATAGACCTAGCCTCATCTGTATTGCCTCTATCGCAGGCACGATAGATTATCCTTATGCCAGTCTATATGCAAAAAGCAAGCGTGCAATGATTGCTACGGCTAGCGCTTATCGAGCAGCACTTATACCTTATAACATCCAAGTAAACTGTATTGCCTCAGGCTATATCAATACTCAAGCACTACGTGATTTAAACGATGGCGATGCTAGCCATAAGCCATTTATCATGAGCACGCAAGCAGCGGTTGATCATATTATGCAAGCGATTGACGATAATATAGAACTAGCGATATTTCCACGCTCAATGCGCTATATCACGAGTGCCTTAAATTATTTACCTAAGCCTGTGCTCAATTGGATATTGGGCAGTAAACTGGATAAAGCCAAATGACTCTGCTATCTGTGCTTTGATTGTATTTAACCAAATAACCAGTAGAGTAGAGTAAATGCTGGCACTCCAATCAGTAAACTGTCTATCCGATCTAACACCCCACCATGACCAGCGAGCATCGTTCCAGTGTCTTTTACCCCATGTTGACGCTTAAAGGCTGATTCTAATAAATCTCCAAAGATACCGCTCACAGCCAAACTATACGCAGCTAATAGACAGACCCACCAAGTAAAAGGAGTGAGCCAAAGACCTAATACTGTTGCCAACATTGCCGCAACTAAACTGCCAAAGATAGCACCTTCAATGCTTTTATTCGGGCTAATAGTCGGCGCTAGACCTCGTTTAAACAGCTTGCGTCCAAGCAGCCTTCCACATAGATATTGGGCAATATCGTTGAACTGACTGGCAAATAATACGAAGAGTAAGACGCCATGTTGTTCGCGTTGCCAGGTCAATTGCTGCAAGACAATAAGGCTAATGATGAGTGAGATGAATGCAACACTCAGTAGCAGATCTAAGGAGTTGAGCCGCGTATAGTGTTGAGTCAGATTGAGAGAGGTTTTCGGTAGCAGGAGCGTACTTGGCTGTAAGCCTTGCACTTGGAGTTTGTGAATGAGTACGGCTTTACTGCGTAAACACCATAGGCGTTTAATCTCGTAGCTGCCGCGTAGACCAATTAATATAAAAAATAAAATGAGCAGCCATTGATAGGGATATACTTGCAAATGAGAACCTTGCGTATCGTTCGTCATTTTTGCAATCACATAGCAAGTGCAGAGCGCGGCTAGCATTAACCACCACGAGCGGGATATCAGGTAGATTTTTGGCAATCGTTTGCGCAGACGAGGTACGGCAAGTACACTCCAAGCCAAGCTGACGATTATCATCAGGGCAATCACAAACACAATATCAGAAGCCATACCGTGGACACTCAAAGAAGAGGTAATATTTTAAGCCTGTCCATAATGATAGCTTAAATGCTTCTTTAACTATAGTGTTAGATATCACCCTTGATGGGTTTGGCTATTATCTGCCGTACGCTTAAATATGGTTAGTAACAGGTATCGAATAACGGTCGTCTTCTATAACGTGAGAAAATGAGTCAAGCGTAGCGTTTCTTGATGGCAAAATGATACTGGTCAAAGGCGTTTCAGCTAAGTTAGGATAATCCTCACGATAATGCCCACCGCGACTTTCAAAACGTTGATAAGCGGATTGGACAATTATCGTTGCTAACGCTAATTGCCTCGCTAATTGAAAAATTGCCAGCTCATCGAAAGTAGTGGGGAGGTTGTTATTTATATTGGATTTACCAAAATATATGAGTGACTCCTGCCACTGCTCAATTTTTTGCAATGCTTGCTCTAATTGTTCGGCACTACGTGTAATGCCCATATTGGCTGTCAAAAGAGCTTTCAATGCTATCGTTATCTCTGCAATATCTACGTCAGAATGAAATGCTTTATCAGCATTATAAGTTGGATACGATGATTGCTTAGAAGATGGCAAAACAACAAATTGTGTGTTTTGTAGTGTCGGATATTGCCAAATATCGGCAGCCAACTGATGCAGTTCATAATAGGCAGTCGTATGTGGCTGCGGCATTTTTTCTAAAGCTTCAGCCGTTTTCTCTAAAGCTTCTAAGTTTTTTAAGCGTTCCAATTTTGTTAAGTAAGAAGGCAGATTAGCGGCGATGTTGCGACCAACCACCACACACTCTAACAATGAATTGCTTGCTAAACGGTTGGCTCCATGTAGCCCTGTATAAGCAACTTCGCCTGCTGCATATAGTCCTGCGACGTCGGTCAAACCATTGGCGCAAGTCACCACGCCGCCACAACTATAGTGGGCAGTCGGAGCGACTGGAATAGGCTCTGTGGTCATATCGACGCCGAATGCTAGCAGCGTCTGATAAATCTGCGGGAAATGCGCTTGTATAAATGCAGCTGGCAAGTGACTGACATCAAGGTGTACGTAGCCAAGTCCGTTACTACTAATCTGATTGGCTATTGCCCGAGCGACGATATCGCGTGGCGCCAATTCAGCACGCTCATCAATATCTAACATAAAGCGCGTCCCAGTCTGTGGACAATAGAGTCGTCCACCTTCACCGCGTAACGCTTCAGATATCAAAAAACTGCTGTCATCTAATGCTAGACCCGTCGGGTGAAATTGAATAAATTCTAAATTTGCCAAACGACAGCCTGCCTGCCATGCCATCATGACGCCATCACCAACACAGACGTTAGGCGCGCTGGCACGCTTAAATAACTGACCTAAGCCACCACTAGCCAGTACAACAGCCGCACTATGAATGGTGAGTTGGCGCTCATTGACATGATCAAAGACCAGTGCCCCCTGGCAATGTCTAATATCGCTATCGTTCATGCTAAAAGAGTAGCTGCTAATCATAGGTGAAGTCAGTAATTCCAATGCTTCATGATAAGGCAAGATAGTGATATTGGTTGCAGCTTGTACTTTGACGGTTAATGCATCCATCACGTGTCGACCCGTTGCATCATCCGCATGAGCCACGCGTCTACAGCCATGACCACCTTCTTTGGTCAAGTGTAAGTCACTGGTTTTTAAGACTGCAAAATCAGGTGTATTATCATTCTCTTTAGTTAAGTTAGATTGAGTAAATGGCACACCTTGCTCGCATAGCCACTGCACCGCTTGCTGTCCAGCACCCAAGATACGAGCAGTATTGTCCGTCGCACACAACCCTGCACCAGCAATTAAGGTATCAGCGATATGATCAGTCACAGAGTCTGCCTTGTCTAAGCTGGCTGCGATACCACCTTGAGCGTAGTGACTTGAACACACCTCAAGCGCGGCTTTGCTTAAAACAGTGATATTCAGCGATTTTGGCAGAGATAGCGCGGTGCTCAAACCTGCCAGACCAGCCCCAATAATAAGAACATCAGTTTTTATAATATTACTCATATCACTGCTGCTCCTACTATTTTTATAGCGAGTGGTGTTGGAACAATCAACTGAATGCGACTGACTCATGCTAGGCTGCCCCAACGTTAGCGAACAGCGCACGGTCTTTTACAATGTCGCCACTGGCGGCTACGCGTTGCTTTTGTGCTTCAGCAAAATCGAGCATCCGTTGTAATGGTTTTTTTGCTGCAGTCGCTAACTCAGGTGTCATTAGTACTTCACCGCTTTGATTGGTTAAGCACTGCTCAATCCCTTTTAGACCGTTCATTGCCATCCAAGGACAAAACGCACAGCTCTTACAGCTTGCACTCTCACCAGCAGTTGGTGCGGCCAAAAAGCGCTTGTTTGGCGAGCGTTTTTGCATCTCGTGCAATATGCCCAAATCAGTAGCGACGATAAAGGTATCAGCATCCATCTCATACGTTGATTGCAAAAGCTTGCTAGTCGAGCCGACCACATCAGCGAGTGCTACCACGCTATCAGGTGACTCAGGATGCACCAAGACTTTGGCCTCTGGATGTTTCTCTTTTAATTGCATTAACTCAGTAGCTTTAAATTCGTTATGCACGAGGCAAGACCCTTGCCACAGCAGCATATCGGCGCCAGTCTCACGAGCGATGTATTTGCCCAAATGGCGATCAGGCCCCCAAATAATAGGCTCGCCTTGGGCATGTAAGTGACGAACGATGTCGATACCGACAGATGAGGTGACCACCCAATCAGCTCTCGCTTTTACCGCGGCGCTGGTATTGGCGTAGACGACGACAGTACGTTCAGGATGAGCATCACAAAATGCTGAAAACTCATCAGCAGGACAGCCCAAATCAAGCGAACATTCGGCTTCCAAATCTGGCATGAGGACAGTCTTTTCCATGCTTAATATTTTTGCTGATTCACCCATAAAGCGCACACCAGCGACAACCAATGTTTGGGCGCTATGAGCTTGTCCAAACCGAGCCATTTCAAGTGAGTCACCGACGCAGCCACCGGTTGCAAATGCCAAGTCTTGGATAAAAGGGTCGACATAGTAGTGTGCTACCAGTACGGCATTATTCTCTTTCAGTAGCTTCTTGATATTTTCTTCAATCACGATGCGTTCAGCGTGAGGCAAGTCTGCTGGCATTTTAGCCTTGGCATATTCAATGTTCATCTGAGTGGCGATGCGATTGTCCGTACTCATGATAGGTGCGTCGTAAGGATATTTTTTCATAATGGCAGCCTTTGTTGGTGCGATAACGATAAATGTGTGTGCTAAAAAATGGGTAATTGGACATAACAAATTTATAAGTTGTCTTAATTATGCTCATTTTGAGCATAATTACAAGTGGTTTTTTATACTCAATAAGTCAAAAGATTGGTTTTTAGTGCCCGAAATGACGTGCAGTTAAGCCGTACTAAGCTTAGAAATGATGCTAATTCATGCCTCTTATGACTATTTATCGCCATTGATTTTTCATACTTACAACCACAGACTATGATAGTTTTAGATTCGAGCTATACTAAGTCATACCATAGCTATTAACCCCAGTAGCCTTTCACATTTCAGAGAAAAAGGATAATTCCCAAAGCCATGACGTTGTCTTATTCACATGCGCACCAGCAAGGTAGCGGCACGACAGAAGTGGTCGCCGTATTGGTCGCTATCACCGATCATATCGCGCGCGTTCTAACCGTTGACCAAGGCAAGCTGTTGCCAAATGGGCCGCTTATGCCGCTACATCGCTCGTTGCAAGCGGGCGTACGTCAGTGGGTAGAGGAGCAAACACAACAACCGCTCGGATACTTGGAGCAGTTATATACCTTTGTCGATACTAACAGGCGTAACATCGACGGTCATGCGTTGGTGTATGTGAGTTATTTAGGTTTGGTACAAGAGACGCAAACGCAGGCACTCCAAAGCAAAGCACTCTGGCGAGATTGGTACGACTATTTCCCATGGGAAAATCATTTGGACGGTATGCCTAGTATTATTATGGACTTTATCGTGCCTGCGCTACTCGAATGGGCCAATACTGCCAACGACTCGATTGTCCAACAGCGCAGGCGTCAGCGTATTGGCTTATGTTGGGGACTAAACGAAGCGTTTTTAGCAAGTGGTAAACTCACTAACAGTCAATCCGTCAACGAACACGATAATGAAAGTAGAGAATGGATTGCAGAGCATGTACTACTACGTTATGAAATGCTTTATGAAGCAGGTTTAATCCCTGAAGCCCCTAATTATCCGCCTAACTATCAAGCTGTTACCTTGCCAGAGGACTGGTCACAACGCATAGGTGTACCCATGTATTATGATCACCGTCGCGTGATTGCTACTGCTATCTCAAGACTGCGCGCGAAAATTGAATATAGACCGCTTATTTTTGGGCTGATGCCAGACGTCTTTACCTTATCGCAGTTGCAGCAGAGTGTTGAGGCGTTATCAGGAGTGCGTTTGCACAAGCAAAACTTTCGTCGATTGCTTGATTCACAAAACTTGGTAATGGAGACAGGAGAGAGTAGTACTGCTCAGCGCGGTCGTCCTGCCAAGTTATATCGCTTCCGCCATGATATTGAATTACAGAGTTTATTGATGGACAGCAAACTTCCTAAGCGCAAATAGTCATTTCAAGCCAGTCCGTTGTATCTCTAAATCAGTTTGTATCACGAAAAATTTGTCACCTTTCCTTGCAGGGTCGCTAACTTTACGCTATATTTATGCTCATTTTGAGTTTAAATGACGAGCAGTTTCTATAAATATCATGCCTAGATAAGGGTCAAAGATGACAATTGAACAAGAGCCAGCATTGGATGACGTATTGCTTAAACCATTGGTTGAGAATGCACTAACTGAAGACTTGGGTAGGCGTGGTGATGTAACGTCACAAGCTACTATCCCAGCCGATATGCAAGCGCAGCTACAGATCAAGGCGCGGCAAGCAGGTGTGATATGCGGTATAGACTTAGCACGTTTGTCTTTTGCCTTAGTCGATGCACAAATTGAGTTTATTGCACAAGTACAGGATGGCGAAACAGTAGAGGCTGGTGCAGTGTTAGCGACCGTAAAAGGTAACGCGCGTCACTTATTGACAGCAGAACGCACGGCACTGAACTTTATGACCCATCTCAGTGGTATTGCGACAGCGACCCGTCAGATTGTCGATAGTGTGGCGCAATATCCTGCGCAAATTACTTGTACACGCAAGACCATTCCAGGCTTACGTATTGTACAAAAATACGCCGTACGCTGCGGCGGCGGACGCAATCATCGCTTGGGATTGGATGATGCGATTTTAATCAAAGACAATCATATCGCGATTGCGGGTGACATCAAAACGGCCATTCAGCAAGCCCAGAAATTTGCTGGGCATCTGATTCCTATTGAGGTCGAAGTCGATACACTAGAGCAATTAGAGCAAGCGCTCGATGCAGGTGTGAGTTTAGTGCTATTAGACAACATGTCGCCTGAAACATTATCGCAAGCGGTTACTATGTGTCAGGGTCGAGCAAAGACTGAAGCCTCAGGTGGTATTACGCCTGAAACGGTACAAGCGGCGGCAAGTACAGGGGTTGATTTTATCGCGATGGGCTATTTGACGCACAGTACGACAGCCTTGGATATTGGGCTAGATTTTAGTGCATAAGTGCAGGCGTAATAAAGGCTAACAGCGTTATATACGCTCGATTTTATGACAAGGGCTATCACCGAGTTAATAGAATGGCAATTTATACTGATAGCTTGTACTAATAATCTGTTAAATGCTTGTTTTTACACTGAAGCTTTACTAAGGTGACATGTAGGCGTAACGGCGCAAAGTTAATGATTTTATTAGCTTATCTGCCTATGTTAGAATATAAGCTACAATGCCGTTTTTAACTGCCTATTGGGTCATCGTTGCACTTGCACGATGGCCTTATCTTTTTGCACCAGTGGTATCAATAGACAAGTGAGCGCTCAGTGAATACTGAAATTATCAAGATAATCCTAGCCTTTATGGTATTGATCAATCCATTTAGCGCATTGACGTTATTTTTAGATTTGACTCGTGGCTATTCGATGAACAATCGACGTAAGGTCGCGCGCGTTGCTTGTCTGACCATTTTTATCACCATCAGCTTTTTTACGATTGCAGGTGAAACGCTACTAAAAACCCTTGGTATTTCTATCGGCTCGTTCCAGTTGGCAGGCGGTATATTGGTGTTTTTAATTGCCCTAAATATGATGAATGGAGAGGGTAACCCTGTTAAACCTGATCAAGAGAACTTCGATGTTGATCATGTGAAAGACGCGCCAGTCTCGATGGCAGCTGCCGTGGTTCCCCTCGCGATTCCAATGATGATTGGGCCTGGTGGTATCTCCACGGTTATCATTTACTCTTCACAAGTATCAGGTATTTTGCAGGTATCCGCTATCTTGATTGCTGGCTTATTCATCAGTCTGTTTTGCTATTTGGCATTGATGGCGGCAGGTCGTATCAGTCGCTTACTAGGCGATACTGGCTTGAACATCATGAGCCGGATCATGGGTATGCTATTGGCAGCCGTTTCTATCGAAATTATCGTTAATGGACTGCGTACGCTCTTTCCTAGCTTGATGTAAATGATCAATACAATATTGCTAACCATATATATTTATACAGTGGTTAGCGGATATCGGATATCGACGTAATTTAGTTTATCCAATACGTCGTTTACTTAATATTCAGTTTATTCAACACTCAGCTTATCTATCATTTCCTAGTTATACTTCTATCAGCTTTGATACAAATGCCAAGCTAGATAGAGCATCAGTAACCCTACCAAAGCATCCAGGATGTTCCATGCTTTAGGCTTCTCAAATAGAGGCCTGAGTAATCGCGCACCATACCCAAGCGCAAAGAAGAAAAAGAACGAAGCGCTAATTGCACCTGCGGCAAACGTCAATTTACTGCTTGCACCCGTAGAGACCATGCCGACGAGTACCAATGTGTCTAGATAGACGTGCGGGTTTAGCCAAGTAAAACCAAAGCATAGTAACAAGGCTTTTTTTAAGCTAGTCACGACTTGTCCTTCGACAGTCAAAGCATGTGACACACGTACGCTGGCATACAAACTCTGTAAACCATATCCTAATAAAAATATAACACCTGCTATTTTTGCGATATCTATAACGTGAGGATAGCGGGCCGTAACTGCACCAAAACCACCAATGCCTGCTGAAATTAAAAACGCATCGCTCACCGCACAAAACAAGCAAACAAAAAATATGTGCTCGCGTTTGAGACCTTGTTTGAGTACAAAGGCGTTTTGGGAACCAATAGCAATGATGAGAGATAACCCAAGTAGGAAACCAGAAATATAATCGGGAGCATTCATAATACGGTGCTTAACGGTTGGCGTGTAGGAATGGTGACATTTTGCTTACTGGCAGGCCAGCAAAAACCTGCTAAGATACGCTATTGAATGAATGTATGCAATATGCGCACAATGTGAGTGTAATAGACGAGGGGCAGAGCAAGTCATGGTAGTCAGTTTGACAAGAATGCTACAGTCATTTGGGCAAGCTCAAGATGACCTACCGACATTGGCAGCAAAGAATGCTCAGGAGATGAGCGTCAATCATGAACAAGATGCTACTGCCAATAGTGATAGCAATCACGCAGTACAAGAGCGTTCTACACTGACTCCGCCTGAACGTGTAAACCGCATATGTGATGCGTTGGCACAAGTGAGTGATAGCCAATCATCCACGCCTTTGACCGATCGCTATCTGAGTAATCGTGCTCAAATGCGCCCAACCAATAGACCGCCTTTTGACCCAGATACCTTGTGGTATCTCAAACATGGACGTTGTCCGATTATGACTGAGCTTGTTGATGTGGTTGATGAGGCCACCCTAAATGCCATGCCTATTGAAGCCGTTGCGATATTAGATCGTATCAATGGTAAGCTAAAGCGTTATCGTGAGTGGAGTAGTGAGCTGAACGAACAGCAACAGCAGCAACATAATGAGCGTCAGTTTGTTATCGATAAGCTGGTGTCCGAAAGTATCCCTGAAGCATTACATCATTATGAGCAGCTACAACGCTTTAGTCCGCATCGCACCAAAAACAATATGGTGCAGGGCAAGATGACAGCCGGTGATATGCTGACAGATTTGTTTTTAGAGATTGATTATGAGCTTGACGAATTATTGGATGAATTGCACCAAACAGTCTTAAACCGCCTTGCCTCAACCCATCGCTATGTTAAGAGCCGTACGCAAAGTTAAATGTTCTTTGATGATGTTTTTTTGAACACTGGCAAAGGTTAAGTATTATCAAAAAACACAATCGACGCAGTGCATAACAATATAGGGCTTTAATAGAGCCTTATTTTTTTGTTTAATAATAACAATCATAAGAAATCAGCCACGACATTCTGATAAGTAATAAGGACAATATAATGACCCAAATGACTGCGATGTTCGTAATGTTTGTTTTGTATGGGCTGTTGCCAGCGGCTGGGTTATATCTAGGTTATCGTGGCATTAAAAAAGTCACAGCACCCAAAATGCTCGAATATAAGGCGATGCCGCAACTGGGTTATATACCTGAAAAAAGCCTACCTGACGACGTTAAAACCGCTCTGGAGCAAATTAATACAAAGGGTGAAAAGCTGCGTGTCATGTATGGCGATACCAATAATGATGGCAAAATTGATGATAAAGATACTGTCAACGAAACTTATATTATGATTCAAAACCTAATGGATAGGCATGTGCCGCAAGCCGTCGCTGACTATCGCCGCTTGCATGATTTAGATGTGACGGATAGTGCGCTTGCTGACACTACCAAAATTAAACATTCTAATGTCACTGGCAAAGAAGCCTTGTTAGACGTGCTTAAGACAATTAACACACAGTTCGATGACCTGCTCAACGCGTCATATCATCAAGACGGTCAAAAGCTACTCGCAACCAATCGCTATCTCCAAAAACGTTTTGACAATCCTGCTAGCAATACAGAGTTTCGAAAGCCCGATATCAATGCCAGTAGTAATGCCAATAATAATGCTAGCAGTGATGTCAATATCCAAGCGATTGAAAGCCCAACTGGTGAAAATGTGAGTGCTAAAGACATTAAGCTATAAATACAAAGTTGAATGGTGAAAGGGTAAAGAGCAAGCGTATATGAGTATCTTAATAGGCATCGGCATTGTAACGACCGTCACTACCTTTTATCTAGGTAGAAAAGGCTGGCAGGCTTTTCATAAAGCCGTCGGTATCTCACCTGGCGTACTCACTTATCAAGATTATGATGCGCCCTTGTCATTAGCCACATTAAGCTTGCAGCAGTTAACGTTAAATAAACAGCACTTAAAAAACTTGTCTGAGCAGCAACTACGCCAGTTAAAACGTATTGATGAGAAAGTAAGCAGTTATCACGCTTATCAAGCAGCCCTACAAACTCAGAATAAGACACCAGCGATAACAGAAGCGCAGTTTGTATTGAATAAAATGCTGCAAACACGGTTACCGGAAATGCTAGCCACTCACTATCAGTTAACAAATATAAATGCCAATAATGGGAATAACGACAAGAGATTGGAAGCTAATGAGTTATTGCAGAGTGTTTTAGATAATATCGAGCAGCGTTTGGATAGATTACTGGCACAAATGGACGAGGAGCAGCTAAAAGAGCTGCGAGTCATGAAACACTATATTAATAGCCATGATAGCTGAGCCGTTATATCTATACTGAGCGACTGTGACGCCTGTAAACTTTGAAGCCTATAAAAAGAAACAAAAAAAGCGATCAATGACTATCCATCATTGACCGCTTTTTTATGTTTATCCCAAATCTATTTAAGACTTAGAATAATGTTAAACCAATTTAACTAGCGCTTATCATTGCGATCACGGGTATTACGTGTACCGCGACTGGCAGGGCTAGCGCTACTTTTAGGTTTTGCGCTGCTGTTGCGGTTATCGCTACGAGTGTCAGTGCGACGCGCTTTAAGCGGCTTGTTTCTGATACGTTCTTGCTTTTCTTTAGCTGCGCCATGTAGACCCGTGCCATAACGTGGGCGTAAGCTGACCAAATCCGTCAACGTGTTGATTTCTTTTTTATCAAGCTCTAAGAAACGGCCAGTACGTAGCTCTTTTGGTAGAACAATCGTGCCATAGCGTGTACGTAATAGACGACTAACTTTTAGACCTTGTGATTCAAATAAACGACGTACTTCGCGGTTTCGGCCTTCTTTTAGCTGGACGTGATACCACTTGTTGACGCCTTCGCCGCCGCCTTCTTTGATGTCTTCAAATTTGGCAAGGCCATCTTCTAGCATGACGCCAGCAGTCAATGCACGGGCGATATCAGGCGTTACTTCACCCAATACACGTACCGCATATTCACGCGTGACTTCACCAGATGGATGCATCAAGCGATGCGCCATTTCACCATCATTAGTAAATAACAATAGGCCAGTTGAGTTGATGTCCAAGCGTCCAACCATTACCCAGCGGTCATGCGTTAGCTTTGGCAAGCGTTCAAAAACAGTTGGGCGACCTTCTGGATCTTTAGCCGAACAAACTTCGCCTTCAGGCTTGTAGTAAGCGATAACACGGCGACGCTTCTCATTTTCAGAAGTGTATTTGATTTGACGGCCATCAACACGAATCTCATCACCTTGCGAGACGCGATCACCGATGGTCGCAGGACCGTTATTAACCGTTACGCGGCCAGATTTGATGACTTCTTCCATTTGGCGGCGTGAACCAAGTCCCATACGGGCGAGTGCTTTCTGTAATTTTTCGTCTTTCATCATAATATCCTTGAGTCGGTGGGTTTACATTTCTCAATGTAAAAAATCGGATTGACTATTCTACGCTATTTTAACAAATTTAGCACGTAAACCAATACCTTACTGGTTATTAATGCATAAACAAACATGATGCTAATCAATAAAAGTTTATTAGTCGTATACGAAATATAGACTCGGAGACTCTCAATGACTAACTATATAAGTTAATACATAGATACAAACACTTACACTACTTCGGCATTAAAAGGATAGTTCCAATCATAAATGCAATCGAAACAAGCCTTCATTAAGTTAGATTTCTTCAAATTAAAAATAAAAATTTTATTTATGATGAAGCTGTTTTCACTTGCATTTTTTTATCGCTAAATAATCTAAAAGTTGATATCAATTTTCGTAATTAGCCGCAAATAAAGGGCTTGATAAGCAATTGCAAAATAGTCACTTAATTATTTTATGACAGATTATATTTATTGCACTGAATATAGTTTAGGTGTATATTTATTAAATATATTCTTTTTTACGAATATAAATGCTGTGGTGAGGTTTCTTGGTTTGATTCACAAATATAAATATGAGTAACTGTTATGGTTAATAAATATTTCATTTTTGTACACAAACGCTTCTTGGTAATGAGCATATTTTGCTTATTTCTAATGGGGTTGTTTAGTGGCTGTACGATCAACTCAGGACTTCAGTCAGGAAATCTTCCTGAATCTGGCACCTTTACTGCAGAAAACGGTCTTCAATTTCATATTCAGCCTTTAAGTTTGGCAACTTTACCGCGTACAGCGCCGCCTACTGTGACTCAAGATCTCTCTCATTTGATCAAAACCTCTGGACGAGTCAATTACGGCATTGCGAAAGGGGATGTGCTGAATATCATCCTTACCAATTATCCAGATATTAATGCGTCAACTGCTAGCTTAACGGTAGATCAACAAGGGTATATACAGTTTCCATTAATAGGTAGAGTTCAAGCCAGTGGGCTGAGCGTGCCGCAGTTCACCGCTACGTTGCAAAGCAAGTTACAACGTTATCTCAAGTACTCAGATCCTCAAGTCAAAATCATCAATTACCGTGGCAGCAAGTTCTTCGTAGATGGTGCGGTGAAGCAGTCTGGTGAGTTTGCTATAGCTGATGTGCCAGTGTCGGTACATGGGGCTATCTCTATGGCAGGTGGTACCACTGAGACAGGCGACTCAAATAACATTGTGCTAAATCGTCAGGGAAATAGCTATCGCTTAGGAGTGCAGTCACTACATAAAATGGGACTGTCTGCAAATCAAATCTATCTGCGAGATGGTGACTCTATCCACGTCAATAGTCAAAGCCGCAATAAGGTCTACGTATTGGGTGAATTTGGCAAAATTGAGCCAGTTGCGATTCCAGAACAAGGGCTGAGCTTAGCGCATGTATTGGGCGAGTCAAATGGGCTAAATTCCAATACGGCTAATGCAGCCAAAGTATATATCGTGCGCGACAACCCTCAGTACCAGTACACCAATATTTATTACGTCGATATGCAGAGCATTACAAGCTTGGCATTAGCCAGTCGCTTTAACATGCAAGCCAATGACATTCTCTATGTAGATCCAACAGGCTTGGCCCGCTGGAATCGTGTGATTAGCGCGATACTACCATCAACCTCTGCCATCAATGTGATATCAGGGTTATAAATAATAGCTAGTGAAAATACTGAATATGCTTTGAATTTTAATACTGAAATTGAGAAATAAGAATAGGAAGTAGAGTAACAGGTTTTATAAGGTGCGATGAGGCAGGGGGCAATCTAACTGCAGTCAAGGGCAGTTAGGGTCTTGAAGCTAAGCGAAAGCTATTAAGCGATTAACATTGAATAATGGGTATATGGTTATGAATAATATAGATTCAAAAGACCTATCGACACCTAAGGGTGACAACGACAATGACAACATCGACTTAACGGCGCTGGTTTTGGTTTTGTTGCGTGGCTGGAAAGTTATAGCGCTCATGGCAGCAGTCGGACTCTTAATAGGATTTTTCTATACACGTTATATTAATCCAACCTTCAAGTCTGATGCGCTGATCCAAATTGAAGAAAACTCCCAAGGAGTCGATGCGCTTGGGGCAAATATCTCAGAGTTGGTCGGAGAAGAAGCGAGCAAAGCTGAGGCAGAAGCTGAGCTCATACGGTCTCGAATGATACTAGAGCCAGTCGTCGATATGCTACATCTAGACATCAAACTTACCGATCCTAATATTGGCTATCTCGATAAAATAACAAACGACCGCATTAATACTCAGTTGAACACGAATGATGGTGTGTCTTTGAGCACAAAAAACGGGATCGTACAAATCAATCATTTCGATGTGTCACCAGCGTATTTAAACCAGTCTTTTACGCTATCACAGTCTGACACAGGATTTGTCTTGAGTAATGGACTAGATGATTTCAAAGGACAATTGGGGCAGCCGCATCAGTTCAATGGGGTAAACGGTGAGATTAATATTACGGTGACTGAGCTACCTACAGATGGTTATCCTATTGGCATCACTAAGCAGACCTTAAAGACCACAACAGATGCGATTAACAGCGCATTGTCTGTGGAAGAAAAAGGCGATAAAACCAATATTATTCAGCTGTCGATGACAGGCACAAACCAACAGCAAATCACGACCACACTTGATCAGATAGTCCAGTCTTATATCGATCAAAACCAATCTCGGGGTACAGAAGAAACCACCAAAACATTGGCTTTCATGGAAACGCAGATTCCAGCATTAAAAGAAAAATTAGACACCTCTGAAGCTCAGTTCAATGAGTTTCGTAAAAAGCACGGCACCATCGATGTAGGTAAAGAAGCTGAGCTATTACTAAATGAAAAGTCTCGAATCGATGAGCAGCTCAATGATCTCAAATTAAAGAGAGCAGATTTAACGACTTACTATACCAATGAACACCCACTCGTCATCCAAATCAATGAGCAACTAAAAGTCCTCAACAGTCGAATAGGAGCGATAGGTAGTACCGTTGCAGGACTGCCTGAAATCCAGCGAGAGTTCTTAAAGTTATCAGAAGATACAGCCATTAATAGAGAGATTTACCTCACGCTGCTCAAAAATTATGAACAACTAAAAATCGTTAGAGCAGGTCAGGTTGGTTATGCGCGTATTTTAGATAGACCGACCAGTACCTTCGATGCCATTGCACCAAACAAATTCCAAATTATGTTGCTGGCGCTACTCGTAGGTACTGTACTTGGGGTAATGCTGGTTCTAATCAGAAACTTAATTAGAAATGTCGTAAAAGACCCAGAACATCTAGAGTCTAAAACGGGGATTCCTGTCATTGCAACGATTCCACGTTCGACCTCGATATCTAAGCTAGGTAGGAACAAAAAAAATACTGGTCGAATGCTTGCGCACGTTGATCACAATGGCTTGAGCTATGAAGCAATTAAAAATTTACGGACAAACCTTTTATTTGGTAAGACGACGAAAACAGCAGATAAAAAATCCGCTCAGACCATATTAATCACTGGAGAAAGCCCAGGTGTCGGTAAGTCTTTTATTACGGCCAATTTATCTGAGGTATTTGCACAGCTTGATAAGAAAGTACTGATTATCGATGGAGATATGCGTTTAGGTGAGCTGCACAAAATGTTTGGTATGAATCCAGACAGTGGTCTCACAGACTATTTACTGCAAGATAAAGATAGCTCTCTATCAGATAATGAGCCTCGATTAGATATTGACATGGCTAAGTTAAACCTTGAGAGCTTTATCCAGCCGACTGGTATGGAGCATATCGACCTTATATCGCGGGGACGACCGTCGCATAATCCGACTTCGTTATTGATAGGAGAGAGGTTTAATCATTTGATGGCAGCGCTCAAAACGAAGTACGACTATATCGTTATCGATGCGCCACCTATTTTGGCTGCATCAGATGCCATGGTGTTGGCACAGCACGCAGACAAAGTACTGATCGTCACCAAATTTGATCATTCAGTAGAAGGTCAGTTGGTCTATGCCATCAAACAGATGAGTAAAGCAAACGTACAAGTCGATGGCATCATCTTAAATGACATACAGCAAAGTATTTTGAATCGGTATAGCTATCACTACCATTATGCTTATGGACACAATTCATAGTCAGCTACTGTCCATAGCAAACGAGCGACATAACTTAAGTAGGTGGATCTTATGTTTATAAAAACAGAGTCTAACAATGCTTATCGAACGCCAAGTGATCTCAATCGATGGTCGAAGCGTATGACGCTGTTTTTATTAGCCTTACCACGCTTTGCGAAATGCTCTATCTTATTTGGCATCGATTTTTCAGTTGCTATCCTTTGCTTGATAGCGGCATTGGCACTGCGTCAGGGTTATGTCGATGATCAAATTGGCCTTACGGTATTAGCTTTTTATGCATTGATACCTGTCGTCAGCTTGTATCTGATTGGCTTTTATAGAGGCGCCTCTAGAGGGTTTTTCGATGCGGCGATGGGTCGAGTACTACAGTTGTTTTTATTACTTATTATCGTTTATCAGTTCATCATTTATGTAAATCCAGTATCAATGATGCCGCGCTCAGCGCCAATCATATTTTTGTTCTTATTTTTTATTTGGTTGTGGAACAGTCGGCTAATGATTCGCGGGTTGCTGAATCGACTGCAGAAACAAGACAATCAAGATCGCCTAGATAGTTGCTGCGATAACGTGATTATTTATGGTGCAGGATCGGCTGGTAGAGAGCTATTAGAGAGCTTGAGACATTCCCATAAATACAATGTAGTGGCATATATCGATGATGATCCGCAGCTGATAGGGGCTTATTTACATGGTAAAAAAATATATGCCGCTCATGCGTTACCTTGGTTAATAGAAAAATTAAATGTCGCGCAAGTGATTTTGGCAATGCCTTCTATGAGCCGTGGTCGTAAAAAACAGATTATGGATAACCTATCAGGCGTTTCTGTCAAGTTAAAGGATTTACCGAGCTTACGAGAGCTTGCTGATGAGATCGTAACAGTCAGCCATATACGTCCGGTTGATATACTAGATGTGCTTGAAAGAGAGACTGTAGAGCCAGTTGCTGAGCTCCTCCAAAAAAACATTACGGGTAAAAACGTACTCGTAACAGGGGCAGGGGGGTCTATTGGGAGTGAGCTGTGTAGACAAATCATGAAAAATAAACCTGCATGCTTGGTGTTATACGAGCAGTCTGAATATGCTTTGTACACAATCGATCAGGAACTTAGAAGCCTCGTCGCTAGTAATGTCATTAGTAATATTGAATATCAAAATATCGAGATTGTTAGCATCATTGGAAGCGTAGGTAACGAAAAAAAATTAATCAATATATTCGAAAAATACCATATAAAAACGATTTATCACGCTGCAGCATACAAACATGTACCGATTGTCGAATCCAATCCATTTGAAGGCACGATTAATAATACCAAAGGTACCTATCATTGTGCCTGTGCTGCGATAAAGGCTCACGTTGATACATTTGTATTGATCTCTACTGACAAAGCAGTGCGACCGACCAATGTCATGGGTGCATCTAAACGCTTGGCTGAGCTTGTCTGCCAAGGATTGAGCCAAAGCAACAGTCATACGTGTTTTAGTATGGTGCGTTTCGGCAACGTTTTGGGTTCATCGGGCTCTGTAGTACCACTATTCACCAAGCAAATTGAGCAGGGTGGTCCGATTACCATCACCCATCCAGACATCACACGCTACTTTATGACCATACCGGAAGCAGCCAGTTTGGTTATCCAAGCAGGGGCTATGGCGTTCGGTGGTGAAGTATTTGTACTTGATATGGGTGCACCCGTCAAAATTGTGGATCTTGCCAAACGTATGATTCGTCTGACAGGGTGCGAGCTAAAAGATGCGAGCAATCCTAATGGTGATATCGAAATCGTGTTTACTGGGTTGAGACCAGGTGAAAAGCTCTATGAAGAGTTAATCATTGGTGCCGACAACATAGAGACCACGTTTCATCCACTCATTATGCAAGCAATGGAGCATAGTTTTCCATTGGAAGATATCGAAGCTATCTTATTTGAGTTTATCGAAAGATCAAAGCGGCACGATACTGAATGGTTGAAAGCACAGTTTAGGACCTTCGTTGAAGGCTACCGAGAAGGCGATGATGTCAGGATCGAGGTCGAAAAACTGACATCATCGTTGATGGATGAGGTTGGTTAATACAGTAGGTAGATAATCACAAGATTACTGGTTCTTTATAAGTTATATGAAACATAAAATTGGATGATGAGTAATGGCCTCTGAAGTGTTTTTATCGATACAAAGCGTAATCAGTCGATTGAAAACCAGTCACTTTGTACGGGATGTGGCCATGGTTGGAGGCGGTATTGCTGCTGGTCAGGCAATCGCTATGGTCTTTATGCCGTTTCTCACCAGATTATATAGTCCTGAAGATTTTGGTATCGCTGCCGCATTTGCCGCAGTCATCAGTATTATTACTCCGATTGCGACCATGGGTTATGCCAATGCCATTGTGATGCCTAATAGTGACGAGGATGCCGCTGCCATTATCAGATTGTCTGTATTGCTCAGTTTGTTTATAGCAGCTATAGCGTTTATCGCTGTCTATTTCGGCAATGTTTATTTGGCACGATGGACGGGTATGGAAAGTGCACCATACATGTTGTATCTCATACCGTTGACGCTATTGGCCGGCGCGTTTCTATCTGTTGCTGATCAGTCTGCTATCAGAGTAGGTTTGTTTAAAGCCAAGGCTCGTGCTTATGTGGAGAGCAAGCTTGTGACAGATACCAGTAAGTTGATAGGTGGTGTATTGGCCCCCTCTGGTATGTTACTTATTTTGTTAACGATAGCAGGACAGCTTACGAATTTTATGATGCAGATGCTTCGGGTACCTAGGATTGGTGTATTAAATATCCGAGACTGGTTTGGCACGGTTGGTATTCGTAATGCTGCTATATCGCAGCGTGACTTTGCCATATACCGCATGCCGCAAAGTATGCTCAATGCTGCTTCAGTAGGGCTACCAACCATATTGTTAGCATCACTATTTAGTGCTTCTTCTGCTGGGCAGTATTCGTTGGCTGTTCTTGTGCTCGGTGCACCAGCGATGTTGTTAGGCCAAGCTGTTGGAGAGGTTTTTTATCCTAAGATTACGCGTGCGATCACAGCAAAGTCACCAGAGGCTTATCAGTTTTTATTAAAAGTGACGGTAATTCTATTGGTGGTTGGTATTGTACCATTCGGTACGGTGTTCGTTTTTGGCGATTATCTTTTTTCTTTAGTATTTGGCGCAGAGTGGGCATTAGCAGGTAGTTATTCGCAGTGGCTTTCTATTTGGCTTTTGACCAGCTTGGTATCAGGTGCGAGCACTGCGGCATTGCCAGCATTAAGTTTGCAGCGTTTTCTTTTGATTAGAGAGATTTTTGCAGTGATATTTCGTGCTGCAGCGCTGTATATGGGTTTTTACGTTTTTGAGTCAGATATGGTAGCCATTGCCCTGTTCTCATTCGTTGGGGTCTTGCTTAGTTTATCTATCATTTATGTCGCTTTTCGGCGTCTTGTTCATATTCATAAAGTGCCGCAGTAGGTAAATATGTTGACTGCGTTGGATGGCACAAAGGATATGCATTAGAAGTCTCAACTCAAGAGGCTCACTATGATTTCAGTTATTATCGCCGCATTTAATGCCGCTGCCACTATTGATCGTTGTATTAGTAGTATTGACGTTGCGAAAAAAAGCCATGAGATTGAATTGATCGTTATTGACGATGGTTCTGATGATGAAACTGCTAGGTTATTGCACAAGTGGGAAAGTGATAGGGCATGGATTACGGTGCAATATCAAAAAAATGGGGGCGTGGCAGATGCGCGTAATACTGGGCTTGATATCGCTATCGGCGACTACATCGTTTTTATAGATGCGGACGACACTATCGACGATTGGTATTTTGACTTTGTCATTGCACAAACGGTTGATCGAGATATTGAGCTGTTGGCGTTTGGTCATAAGCGCATCATGTTAGATGGCTCTGTTACCGAGCGCCGTAACATTACAGCAGAATATTCACGGCAAGACATTAAAATGCTACAGCTGAGAGTGACAGAGAATAGAAATATATATTGGTATGTAACTACCAAGGTTTATAGCAAAAGACTGATAGCGGATTTGCGGTTTAATTGTGACATAAAACTTGGTGAAGACAGTATTTTTAATATTGAGTGCTTGGGGAAAGCGAACCATTTATCTGTCGTACCCGACTGTCCATATAACTACTATGAAAATGCCACTTCGATGACGAGTTTGCAATATAAGCCAGGGCTACTAGAGTCTATTGAAGCAGACTACAACGCCAGAGTCAGGATACATGACTGGTCTATCAGTGCTACTGAGAGGCAAGTACTGCTATCAGATTTTGCCCGTAGTTATATCGAGCATATGCTGCCATATTTACTCAATAATTTGGCTCATATTCAGATGAGAAAACGCCATGCAGAGTTGATAAAAATACGCCAGTCTTTCGTTTATCAGAACTGTTTGCCACATTACCATCAACGGCATCCAGCACGCGGTATTCGTATCTTGATTTCATATTTTTCACGACGTTGGTATGTGATGACATTGGCTTTTTTGCAGCTGTCTTGGTCTAAAGCGAAGGTAAAAAGACATGTTTAATATTGATTTGTTTCCCCAGGCTTTAAAAAGTGACGAAAATGGACAGACTCGTTCTTGTTTGCTGAAACAAACAACCATGGGTGAAAGTGTCACTGAGCAAGAGTTGTGGTTTGCATATCCTATCAATCTACCAATGCCAGAAGACGATGATTGCGACTCTTACTTGTTAGCCACATTGTTGCCTGCGATGCAGCTAGGCGCGGCTATTCGGGTTCATGGCAGTGTGTCCCACGAGCTATTAGCCAATCTGACAGAGCTGCAGTATGTTTGGAATAAATGGTTACCAGAGCGTTATTTTGCGATTGATATACAAGTTGATCGTATTAGAGCGCGCGACGTACAAGTAGAGGGTGCGATTGCTGCATTTTCTGGTGGCGTTGATGCTCAATTTACCGCTTATCGTCATGCGACAGGCAGAGCAGGATATGCCACGCGAGATATTAAGGCAGGGGTTTTTGTGCATGGCTTTGATATACCTTTAGATGATACAGAAGGTTTTGATAGTGCTGTGGAGATAGCAACCAAAGTACTTTCTGATATTAACGTTGATCTACTGCCAGTTAAGACGAATGTTCGAGCATTGTGGTCTATCGATTGGGAAGAATATCACGCGGCTGCCATTGCTTCCGTTCTATGTGGATTGAAACGATATGCAGGAGTTGGACTCATCGGTAGTGGCGATTCTTATGATGTATTACTTACTCCATGGGGTTCACATCCCATAACAGATCCATTATTGAGCTGTGGTAACTTTAGAATTATTCATGATGGTGCAGGGTTTCGTCGATCTGAGAAGTTAGTCATTCTTTCAAATTGGTCTATAGGAATACAGCATTTACGTGTTTGCTGGGTTGGCAATAAGCATGATAGAAACTGCGGTCACTGTGAAAAATGTGTACGAACGAGACTGAATCTCTTACTTGCAGGTGTTGATAATGCTGCTTGTTTTGACACCCCGATAGATTCGTCACTTTTCAGGTTTATGGTTCTGAAAAGTGACGCTGTACGCATAGACTGGTCTCTAATTCGTCAAGAAATGATTGAAACGGGCAGAGGTCTTGAGTGGCTTCCGTATATTGAAAAAGTACTCAAACGTAAATCATCTCCAAAATTAAGTGGGTTATTTCCTTTTGGGTCAAAGCGTCGCATGTGGGTAAAAAAGATGTTAATGAGAAATAAATAAGGGAGTGTCAAAAATGAATACTACAGCCATAAAAAAGCTCATACCAATTAAACTGAAACAACACTTAGTTACTTATATGGGCGCGCGAGATTTGTCTTTACCTAGTAGTAATCGATGCTTCATTTTTCTGGCGGCTGACTACGGCAATATTGGTGATATCGCTATCTCTTACGCTCAAAAGCAATATTTGCAACATGTGATGACTGATTATGAAGTTGTCAGTGTTCCTATTAGTCAAACCAGATTGGTGCTTAATTCGATTAAACAACAAATACAACAGAGGGATATTGTCACTATTATTGGGGGAGGCAATATGGGTAGCTCGTATCCTGATATTGAAGAGCTGCGCCAATTAGTTATCAATACATTTCCTACGAATCGCGTTGTGTGTTTTCCCCAGACCTTGGATTGGAGTGATTCTGCTAAGTCTAAGCAAGCATTGCATCGTATCGTAAACGTCTACGCCAAGCATCCAGATATACACATTTTCGCTAGAGAGTCGATGACAGCGGCCAAACTCATCAAGCTTTTTACCGAGTATAGCAATGTCCATGTTGGTCTTGTGCCAGATATCGTTATGAGTGCAAACGCAGCAGTACTTGGGACGACAAATGACGTAGAGTCTTCAACTATTCTGCGATGCTTACGAGATGACAAAGAAGCTGCGCTATCAGGTGAGCAGTATGCAATGATAGACAAAGCCTTAGCAGATACTGGCTATCATATTGAAAAGACAGATACCCATGCTGGCGGTTCTCAATTGGGCGAAGTGCATTGCAAAAAATTACTGACCGACAAGCTTAGCCAGTTTCGTGCTGCAAAATTGGTCGTGACTGACCGCCTACATGGCATGATTTTATGTTTACTATCGGGTACACCTTGCTTGGTATTGCCGAACTCCAATCATAAGATAAGGCAAACGCAGTTAGACTGGTTACGTAATCATCCAAGACTTGTATTTTTAGAATTAGATGAGGTTTCTGAGATTTCGAAACATATCGACAAACTGCTATCCCTGTCTCATGGCACCATGACTGAGTCACCCGTTCATATCAATGAATACCATGATTTAGAAAAATCGGTGGTGATTACATGACTAGCCTAGCAGAGCCATTGGTGAGCATTATCGTGCCAGTATACAACGTCGCGTTATATATCGACGCGTGCTTAGAATCTATCAAGCAGCAAACGTATAAGAATATTGAAATTATTGTCGTTGAAGATTGCTCTACTGATAATTCAAAACAAGCGCTTGCCTTACATCTTACAGATAAGCGTATAAGAGTCATTCAACATAATGAAAACAGCGGTCTTTCTGCTGCTCGTAATACTGGTATTAAGTCTGCGATAGGCGACTATATGATGTTCGTTGATTCTGATGACATTGTAGATGCTCGCTTAGTAGCAGCTTGTGTAGATTGCGCTCTTACTACCAATGCAGAAGTAGTGACATATGGTTTTGCACCGTTCAAAGAAGGGGTAGCAGACACAGAGTTACCGTATCCAGCTGCCAGCTTAGCATTCGAGGCAACCAAGATAGACGATTCGTATTTTAGCCTACCGCATTTTGCATGGCTAAAATTTATTAAATCCAGTGTCGTGCAAGCAGCTGCTCTAAATTTTCCAGTGGGTTTGTATTACGAGGATTGGCCTTTCCATTGGCATCTTGGCTTATCTACTAAGGTTAGATATCAGTTGCCTATTAATTTTTACCTGTATAGACAGCGAGGTACGTCGATTACGGGTTCAACAGATAAAAAGCTATTAGATCTATTTATCATTCATTCAGAAGTCATGAGTCTAGTAGAAGACTATCAAGCGGATGACGTTAAAAAAATACTTGCCAATAAAATCAGACAAAGTCATTGGAGCATTCTCACCCGTATAGACAATGAGTATTTAGTAAGGGCACTGGTACAAGCTAAAAAAGCAGATAAAGCGCTACGATTAAATGGTTATCAGAATAAACGGACGTTAAGAAATATAGTAATCAGTAATATAGTACGTATGCCAAGCCAAATCGCGCTGCTTATAATACAGGTGCTTCGTCAAGCACTAGAGAAAGAAACAAGTTTAAAAGGAAGCAAATTGGAAATAGTTACGAGAAGCAAAGTTGGCTTTATGTTTCTTAAAAGGTAAATGATATGACTATCCGCAGAGTACTGCACATAGTGGGAAAAATGGATCGCGCTGGGGCAGAGACCATGCTTATGAATTTATATCGTCATATAGATCATAGCCAGATTCAGTTTGATTTTGTCACTTTTACCGACGAGATCGGCGACTATGACGCTGAGATAACAGCGTTGGGAGGTAGGGTTATACCGATTTTAGCTGGTCATTCATTCACGCGCATGCTCAAACTTAAAAAATTCCTTAAACAGCAGCCTGATTATCAAATCGTTCATGCTCATATGCTATTAAACAATGCTTTTCATCTGTTGGCTGCTAAAGGCGCTGGCGTGCCGCATCGCATTTCGCACTCTCATAGCACCAGTAATGGTAAAACCAATATTATTAAAAAAATATATGAACAATGGGCATTAATTACCAATCGTACCTTGGCTACTAAGACAATCAGTTGCGGTGACCATGCTGCAAATTACCTGTTTGGTACTACGAAAGATGTGTGGCTACTGCCTAATGCTGTTGATATACAGAAGATGATATCAGTCGCTAACCAATCACGGCATTATATCGATCAGGAGTTTGGTGCTAAAAAATTTGGAGATAAAGAGTTAAAAATCATCCAAGTCGGTCGTCTCAATGAGGTTAAAAACCATCAGTTTTCTTTAGAAGTCGCTGAGCAGTTAAAAAAACGTCATGTTGACTTTACCTTATATATTATTGGACAAGGTCCATTGGAAGATAAATTAAGACGACAAGTGAAAGAGCAAGCCTTAGGGGATAACATTAAGTTTTTGGGTATGCGTACTGATATTACTGAGTTAATGGCCAGCGCTGACTGTATGATTATGCCATCCCTGCATGAAGGTTTCCCAGTGGTCTTAGTAGAAAGCCAGACAGTAGGACTTATGGCATTGGTTTCTGATCAAGTATCACCTGAAGTAGATTTAGGACTTGGACTTGTATGTTTTTTACCTATACAGTCAGCCAATGTTTGGGTGGATAGTTTGCTGAGTTTTCAGTCCCCAATATCCAATGAAGCAGAGATAATAAAGGCGCTAAATCTACATGGCTTTAGCGCCGCGACCAATTCGCAGAAGTTAACGCAAATGTATTTGAATATGCGATAAGGCTTTTACTTAATATTCAGCTACTTTATAGAGGGTTAAATGCTTCCTTATCTGTTGGTTCTTAGCCTTGTTGTTTTCTGGATAGTACTGGAGAAAAAATCTCTCAATCGTACGTCTTTTTGGCTGCCTTTAATTACTCTAGCCTTGTTCGCAGGCAGTCGTAGCTATTGGGTCGGTACAGATACTGCAAACTATACTAGAAATTTTAATAATAAATTGAGTCCTGAGTCCTTTAGATTTAATGAAGATGTTGAGTACGGTTACCAGCTATTTGAGTATTCATTACTGCATGTGACAAATAACTATTTTTGGCTGCTGATTATCACCAGCTTAGTTGTTGTCTATTGCTATTTGAAAATCATTAAAAGATACAGTGTAAATTATTGGCTCTCTGTATTTCTATTTATTACGCTAGGCGTCTATACCTTTTCATTCAATGGATTGCGTCAAGGAATCGCGATGGCTTTGTTTACTTTAGCTATTCCTTATCTGCTAGAGAAACGGCTTTTTCCTTATCTATTAATATGTGCCATTGCATCATTTTTTCATATCACGGCTTTATTTATCATTCCATTTTATTTCATTGTAAATTTGAGAGTGAAGCCAGCTTATAAAATACTGGCGACATTTTTTGGGTCTTTATTCGTTAGTAGGTTACTCGTATCTTATATTTCATCTACTAATGATCGATATGAAGACTATGCAAAAGTCTCTGAAGAATCAGGCGGGTTTTTGACACTAGGGTTTTACACAGTGCTCATGCTTCTCATTATTATTGCGAGCTATGTATATAAAATCAGAGACAAGAGCTTTCAACAGTTGTTGATGTTTTATGCATCAGGCGTGGTTTTTGTTATACCACTAGCGCTGTTGGGTACTAGTGCCTCAGGCCCGCAAAGAATCATTTCGTATTTTACATGGACTTTGGTTTTGTTACTGCCTGTGGTTTTGAAAAAGATAAATAACATTTATGTCTATATCATTAGTGTGTTTATCTTCCTAATGTATTTCATATTGACGACATCAAAGTTTAGCGATCTGAGTCCTTATATTATCAATCCTATGTTTGAGGTGTTCTGATGAAAAGTCACGCTTATATCTCAATTGGCATTCCTATCTATAACGCTGAAGCTTATTTGGCAACAGCCATAAAGTCGATATGGGCGCAGACACATGAGCGGTGGGAGCTTATCTTGATAGATGATGGTTCTACAGACAACTCGCTAGCAATAGCCAAACAGTTTGAGAAGATTGATAGCAGAATAAGAGTGATCTCTGATGGTTCCAACAAGAAACTGCCTGCTCGTCTGAACCAGCTTATTGATGAATCAAAATATGATTACATTGCCCGTATGGATGCTGATGACCTTATTCACCCAGATAGATTGACTATTCAAATAAGCTTTCTGGAGAATAATCCCAGTTATGACTTGGTATCGACTGGCGTAGTATCTATTGATGCTCAAAACAAGGTGTATGGTTGTCGTCATGTAGACCGTTTATATGCAGGATTTGAGAGTGTGGAGACTGCATATCCCATTGTCCATGCGTCTATTTTGGCAAAAAAAAGTTGGTATGAGCGTAATAGATACAATGAGAATTATCCAAGGTCTGAAGATTATGACCTGTGGTGTAGAGCCATATCCAAACAGGATTTGCGCTTAGCCGTGCTCCCAGACTTGCTCTATTACTATAGAGAAGAGGGCAATCTGTCATTAGCAAAAATCGTTCGATCTTACAAAGATAGTCTTACGACATATAGTGAATATAAAAAAACCAATATCGTCGACAGTGCTAAGTTAGAAGTAAAAGTAGGCGCGGTAAGGTTATTAGACTCGCTAGGGCTCTTGCAAAAGATAGCCAATAAGAGAAACAAAATAACGATGTCCGAGCAGCTACAAGAAAACCATCAAGCGGTTGTTAATGGTTTGGTTGCTGAATAAATTTATCAATGAAGTAATAATGAGGTGCTTAAATGAAACCAAAAATATGCTTTATTATGACGGACGCCGTTTCTTTTAATGTGTTGTATCGCAATCAGCTTGAATATATTAGAGACTCTTCAAACTTTGAGATTACATTAATCTGTGGCGGTAGTAGGGAACAGTTAGATATTTTACGAGCTCGTAATCTAGGAGAAGTGGTTGATTTAAATTTTCAGCGCAAGCCTTCTGTACTACAAGATACCAAGTCGTTAGTGCTATTGACTCGTTACCTGTTCATTAGGCGATTTGATATTGTGGTTTATTTAACACCAAAGGCTTTATTGTTAGGAAGCATAGCCAGCACACTCACTATGCAAAAGAGAAGAGTTGCCTTTAGTGTGGGACGAGCCTATGAGAACTTTTCAGGCCTAAAGAAACGCGCTTTTCAGGGTCTTGATCAACTTAGCTTTGGTCTTTCTCATGAGGTTCTATTCGTTTCTGATTCCTTAGTAAATGTGTGCTTATCAGAAAATCTTCTTAAAGAAAATAAGGCGCGTGTCATCGATAATGGTTCATTTAACGGTATTGATATTGATGTACTCAGACCGGTAGAGCAAATGGCAAAACAAAAATTAAGACGACAGTATAGAGTGCCTGTAGACGCTTTTGTAATTTGTGTTGTCGGTAGAATTTGTGAAGATAAAGGCCTAAAAGATATTGGTGAGATATCTGAAAGCTTTAAATCAGAGAATATTCACTTTATGTTCATCGGAGACTTCGAAGATGACATCGGAAAGGCGGTCGTTGATAGAATAGTAAAAGAAGGTAAGGGCGTATATATACCAGCTAACCCAAAAGTAGAAGAAGTAATTCAATGTGCTGATTTGCATCTATTTTTAAGCTACCGAGAGGGTTTTGGGAATGTTGCTATCGAAGCGGCTAGTTGCGGTGTGCCAACGTTTGCCTATGATGTGGTTGGTGTAAAAGATAGTGTAAAACAAGATATCAGCGGTCAAAAGTTCCAGTTAAAAGACACTGTGTCCGTGACAAAAGCCATCAAACAAGCAATCACTGATATCAATTTTAAAGATAAGTATCCTAAAGCAAGAGCTTGGGCGATTCAGAACTTCGAACAAAAAGAACTATGGCAGAGTTATTTGGATTTTTATCTACACCATACAAATAAGGCCTAACGGATGATAAAACGACTATTTGATATTGTAGGTGCAACGACAGCGTTAGTAGTGCTATCTCCTGTCTATGCTGCAACTGCCTACAAGGTGAGTAAAAATCTTGGCGCGCCTGTTCTATTTCGTCAGATTCGTCCAGGTCTGTATGGCAAGCCATTTGAGATGATAAAGTTTCGTTCCATGAAGGATGATATAGATGCAGATGGCAATCCTTTAGAAGATGGCGCGCGATTGACATCGTTTGGTAAAGCGCTGCGTAACACTAGCCTTGATGAGTTGCCAGAGCTTTGGAATGTCATAAAAGGCGATATGAGTCTAGTGGGCCCGCGACCATTATTAATGGAATATCTGCCCTTATATAATGATGAACAAGCGCGCCGACACAATGTCCGCCCAGGTATTACAGGATATGCTCAAGTCAATGGTCGCAACGCTATTGGGTGGGATGAGAGGTTTGCATTGGATACATGGTATGTGGACAATCAGTCGCTGTGGTTGGATATTAAGATTTTATTTAAAACAGTGAAAAAGGTCATTATCAAAGATGGCATTAGTGCTGAGGGCGAAGCAACTATGAGTAAATTCATGGGCAATAGTATTAATGAAGAAATGCTTTAAAAATACTCTTTGCTGACAACAATACAGTTAATCAAAAGACATTAGGCATCAAAAAAGTCATGATAGATAGTAAGATTAATAACAGAGTGAGCAGTTTATCGTAGAGCGTGACACAACATTAGACATAAGTACCATAGAGGAACATATGCTAAATACCCCTTTTTCACCTTGGCCAAAATTTACGCAACATGAGGCTGATGCTGTCAGTCGAGTGCTACTATCTAACAAAGTCAATTATTGGACAGGCGAAGAATGTCGTCAGTTTGAGCGAGAGTTTGCTGACTGGACAGGTAGTAAATATGCAATAGCGTTGGGTAATGGCACCTTAGCATTGGATGTCGCGTTACAAGCACTCGATATAGGTGCAGGTGATGAGGTCATCGTCACACCGCGTACCTTTATTGCTAGTATCTCATCAATCGTTAATGCAGGTGCGACGCCTATTTTTGCAGATGTCGATGAAGCAACTGGTAATATCACTGTCGAAACCATCACCGCTGTACTGAGTGATAAAACCAAAGGTATCGTGTGCGTCCATTTAGCTGGCTGGCCATGCGACATGGACAGCATTATGGCACTGGTAGATGAGCATGACCTATATGTCATTGAAGATTGCGCACAAGCTCATGGCGCACGATATAAAGGGCGAAGCGTGGGTAGTATTGGTCATGTTGGGGCATGGAGTTTTTGCCAAGATAAGATTATGACCACAGGAGGTGAGGGTGGTATGGTCACCACTGATAGCGAACTGCTATGGCGAAAAATGTGGGCGTATAAGGATCATGGTAAGAGCTATGCTGCAGTCTATGAAACGGAGCAATCACCTGGCTACAACTGGCTCCATGAGAGCTTTGGCACCAATTGGCGTATGACTGAGATGCAAGGCGTTCTAGGACGTATTCAACTGAATAAAATGAGTGAGTGGACAGCCAAACGGACTACTAATGCGGAAGCCATACTAGAGGCCTGTAGCAAGTGGGAGTCCAAAGGCTACCTTTGTGTGCCGAGACTAGAGCATTTAGCGCAGTTCTCCAATACGAACCATGCTTACTATAAATTATATGTCTATATGCAGTCTGATAATCTACCTACTGGTTGGACACGTGACCGTATTATTGAAGCAATTAACAATCAAGGTGTGCCTTGCTTCTCTGGATCTGCGTCAGAAGTCTATTTGGAGAAGGCTTTTGATAATACAGGGTTGCGTCCAAGTGTTAGATTGCCAATGGCAAAGCAGCTAGGAGAGAGTAGTCTCATGTTTTTGGTGCATCCTACGCTTACGGCGGCTGAAATTGAACTGACAATACAGGCGATCGATAGTGTGTTTGGTTCGATGGACGAATAAGACGATAATTAATGATTATTTTTAAAAATGCATCCCTCAGTCGACGCTATTTTTATTGAAAGCATAAGGTACATTTGCCTATATATAAGCAATACTGTTTAATTGACTTATTATGAAAATTTATCAGTGCGCAGGCTTTATCTTACGCTAGGATTTTGTAGCGTACACAGGTACAATATTACTCTTAGTCAAAGATTGACGAACCAAAGGACAGGCATGCAAAGTATTTGCGCGCGCTGTCTTTATTTTTTTATATCGTACCCTCTATTGGAGTTACTATGTCTACTGCCCAAGAATCCGCCACCGTTTTGGACGGCAAAGCACTTGCCAAACAAATAGAACAGGATCTGCGCACGCGCGTAGATACGATTAAGGAAAAGACTGGCCGCACCCCAAGCTTAGCGACGATATTGGTTGGTGACGATCCAGCCTCTGCCACTTATGTTCGTATGAAAGGCAACGCCTGTAAGCGTGTTGGCATGGACTCTATACGCGTTGAGATGCCGAGTGCCACGACCACTGAGCAGCTCATGGCAAAAATAGATGAGTTAAATAGCAATCCAGATGTACACGGCATTTTGCTACAGCATCCTGTTCCTGAGCATATTGATGAGCGTGCTTGTTTTGAGCAGATTGACTTAGCAAAAGACGTCGATGGTGTGACTTGTCTTGGTTTTGGTCGTATGGCGATGCAGCAGTCAGCTTATGGCTCATGTACACCGCAGGGCATCATGCATTTGTTAGAGCATCATAATATCGAGCTATCAGGTAAAGAAGCAGTAGTCGTAGGGCGTAGCGCTATCCTAGGTAAGCCAATGGCGATGATGCTATTGAATGCCAACTGTACAGTGACGATCTGTCATTCAAGAACTCAAGATTTGGCAGCACATATTAAGCGTGCAGATATCGTGGTTGGTGCCGTAGGTGTACCTGAGCTGATTAAAGCGGAATGGATCAAAGCAGGAGCGGTTGTCGTTGATGCAGGTTTCCATCCAACGGATGATGGCGGTGTTGGTGATATCGAAATGACAGGCATGGAAAATATTGCCAACGCTTATACGCCAGTACCAGGCGGCGTTGGCCCAATGACTATTAACACGCTTATTCGCCAAACGGTCGATGCTGCTGAAAAATCAGCGGGTTTGAATAACGGCTAAAAAGATAGTCATACGAATACTGATTGCCGATATATAAGGGGCCTGAGGCAACATAAACTCAGGCTAAATCAACCACATTTCAGTTGATAGGACCTAAACATGGCTAAAAAAAACGTAGGTGTCCATGAGCGACTACAAAGTATTGGTAGAGAGTTTGTTGATGTTTGTCATTACGTTATTTTATTTCTAATCAGTGTAGTGGTAGTCTGGACCGCAGGTAAAGAGTTTATTTATATCGTCCAAAAGGGTTCAGCGGATCTAAAAGACATATTAATGTTATTTATTTACCTTGAGCTACTGGCTATGATAGGTATCTACTTTAAAACCCACCGACTGCCAGTACAGTTTTTGATATTTATTGCCATAACGGCCTTGTCACGACATTTGGTGGTTGATGTGCAGGCTGTTTCAGACTATTTCCATTTATGGCTGCTAGCGACAATTTCCGTGGCCATCATGCTATTAAGCGGCTCTATTGTAATCCTGACTTGGACAGCAAAAACGTTTGGTCGCCCAGAAGACAATCTTGATAAGCAGCATGCAAACCTAACGGTTAAAGCACTATTGCCTGATAATGCTCAAGCGCCTGATAGCCATACTAAGCATCGCCGTGAATAATTAGATAGCAATACAAAAAGATAGCAACATAAAAAAAGAGCGACCAGTGGTTGCTCTTTTTTATGCCTAACGTTTGGCATTACAACCATTTCAATCTTTTAAAGTTATAGTACAGATAGCTACATAAGGCGATAATAATGGCCATAATGATAAGGTAAGAGTACTTCCAATGCAGCTCAGGCATAAAGTCAAAGTTCATGCCATAGATACCAGCGATAGCTGTCGGTACTGCTAAAATACCTGCCCATGCAGCGAGCTTACGCACCACTTCATTCTGACCCATATTGACCATCGCCATATAGGTATTCATCACCACGCTTAGCATTTCATTGAGACCATTAATAGCATCTAGTGAGTGCAACAGGTGATCGTTAACATCGCGAAAGTAAGGCTTAGCGGCTTGAGAAAACCCAGAGACAATCTCACTTTTTTTATGATTGATAAAAAAGCTACAGATGTCTTGCACAGGTAAGATAATGGCACGCATATGTACCAGTTGCGATTTAAGCTCGTAGAGGTTTTTTAGCGTACCTTTATCAAACTCAGAAGTAAATACGTAGCGTTCTTGCTCGCGCAAGTAACGGCCCAATCGATCGGTAATCGGCATATAGTTATCAACGATAAAATCGAGGATAGCATGCAGTACAAAGATAGGGCCCATGCGTAACTTTTCAGGGCGACGATGGCAGTGCTCACGGACAGGTGCATAAGAGTTTGACGGGCCATTGCGAATTGTAATGAGGTAGTTTTTACCCATAAATATCGCAGTAGTACCATAACGAATGACATTGTCTTCTAGCTTAGCCGTACGTAGCACCACAAAGACCATGTCATTATCGTAGTTTTCGACCTTGGCACGTTGATGATCAGCAAAGGCATCTTCAATTGCTAGCTCATGCAGGTCAAAGGCTTCTTTTACTTTAACCATGGTTTCTAAGCTTGGATCATATAGCCCAAGCCAAATAAATTGACCGTTGTTCCCTAGAGTACGACTTACATCATTGAGCGCCACTCTATTAAGGTTCTCACCTGTTTTACGTGAGTAAGCGTAGCAATTGACCACTTCACCTGCACTTGATGAATCAATATCTTCATAGCGTTCAGAGTCAGGATCGTAGACCGTCATGGTCTCAATAGTATCTTCAGTAGTGGCGTCCACATCACCATAAATATAGCTATCATCATCGTCCAAATAGAGATGCTTGTCATTCATATTGGCATAGATATGATTCATATTGGAATCAGGGGCAATATGAGCCGTTTTTTTAATCAATTGATTATTATCATTTTCCATATACTTTCCTGTCATATAATAAAAAACTTCAATAATCCAAATATACTGTGAACGCTGCTAAGGTTTTATCGTGTGCCAATACTATCTATAGGGCATAGCTTTTTAGCGTATCGATATCTACCAATGCCAATAGGCTCTCGTGACACGCTTCTAACTTGATTTGCGGTGCAATATCGAAGTCCAATGCTTCAACCCAACGTAGCGCGCAGATGCACCAGTAGTCACCAGGTTTGAGACCAGGAAAGTTGTATTCAGGTAGTGGGGTAATTAGGTCGTTACCGCGACTGGCAGAGAAGTTTAAAAATTCGCTGGTCATCTTGGCGCAGACGGTATGTTGACCGACATCATGGTTGCCAGTATGACAAAAACCATTGCGATAATAGCCAGTAATGGGATCGAAACAACAGCTGGCAAGTGCGGTGCCTAAGACATTGGTTTGGTTGATGGCAGGGTTTGGGTGGTAATCAGATGACATAAGGCTTCCGAGATAAAAATATGTGTTAGTGTATCATGAGTCTGTGCCGAAGACGCTGCCGTAATCACGCTCATTATCTTATGGTTAACAAAAAATAAACCTCTTGGCTATTCGCCCAATATTGAGCCAAATATATCAATGATGACTGTTACATCTGCTAAGCTCATAAGCGGCAATTGAACTGTAATTAGATAGTGATTGTGGCTAATTGTCACTAGGCGAACCTTGAGTGCTATGCTAAACTAAAGCATAAAGTGCCTTGATTATTTGTCGCAATTTTTTAGCGCATAAAGATACTCGTCTTATCATTCTAAATTATACTTATTATTCACCCTTTTGCGGTTACCTGGTTTGTTTATAAATAATTGGGTCAATGATGTTGCGCGTTAAAAATAAACACACACAGCGTCAATACCCGGCAAATCACCCTTTAAGTACCGCATCAGTACCGCGTTTTTGGTAAGCGATACGCCAAACAAGGATTTATTGTGTCTGTTAGTTCTGATTCTGCAAAACCTGACCAGCCAAACTCTACCAATGAAACAGTGTCTCAGCCTGCCGAAAACAGTGCTGCACCCAATCGTATGCCATATTTGAGTAACTTTGGCAGTGATGTTGCCAATAGTTGGCTATTGCCTGATGGGGTGGTTGATGTCCTGTTTGAAGATGCGCATAAGCAAGAAGTGCTTAGACATCAGTTAATCGAGCAGCTTATTACTCATGGTTATCAGCTGGTTTGTCCACCGATGATCGAGTTTACTGAGTCTTTGCTAAGTGATGCATCAGAAGATCTAAAACGTCAAACTTTTAAGATTATCGATCAGTTGACTGGTCGCCTAATGGGCGTACGCGCTGACATTACCCCGCAGATTTTGCGTATAGATGCGCATCATGGCGGTACAGGTATTGCGCGTTATTGCTATGTGGGTGATGTGATCCATACCTTGCCATCAGGTCTGTTTGGCTCACGTACACCGTTACAGTTAGGTGCTGAGATATTTGGCTGTGCGTCATTAGCGGCAGATATCGAGCTGATAGACGTGCTATTTACGATGGTGAATAAACTCAATATGAGTGCAGCGCTTCATATCGATTTGGGTCATGTAGCGATATTCAAACGTTTGGCTGAGTTGGCTGAGTTATCAGACAATGATACTGAGCAATTGATGTACTTATATGCCAATAAAAACCTACCAGAGCTCAAGCGTGTTTGTCGCGCTTTGCCAATGGGTGATGATTTTTATGTGTTGGCACGCTTTGGTCATGATATTGCAAACCTATTAGCCAAATTATCAGATGCAGCGCAGCAAGACAGCCAAATCGCAACGGCAATTGATGAGCTACAGCGTTTGAAAAACTATCTACAAGACCAATGGCAGTGCCCAGTCAGTATTGATGTGACTGAGCTATCAGGTTATCACTATCATACTGGCATCGTCTTTAATGGTTATATCAATAGCGAAACGCAGCCACTCGTACGTGGTGGCCGTTTTGATGGTATGCAAAGCCAGACGCAAGCGTTACGTGCGGCCACAGGCTTTAGTATGGATGTTAGCCGCTTGCTGGCTCATACACAGTTAGATGCGCCAACCGTTGTCTTGGTTGATTTTGCCGCTTTGTCTAATGCCAATACAGATGAGATACAGACGCTACTGCAACAAGTAGAGAGTCTACGTCAGCAAGGCTATCGCGTCACTATGCCATTAGATGCACAGGACAGTCCAAGTGATATTACGCATCGTTTGAGCATGTCCGACGACAGTCAGTGGCAGCTACAGACTATTTAACTGTCTGATAGTAGGCTATTGAATGGCGCACGCAGCCAAAATTATTCAGTACAGATTACGAGAACGTAAAATTATTTGTTAGATATCTCAGTGTTTCTATTTCATAAATCACTGAGATAAAAAGATATAGCTAAGAAAATCATTTTAATTTTCAGCTTTTATTGCACACACCTCAATACATAAAGGTAAGGATTGATCATGGGTAAGAATGTTGTAGTTTTGGGTAGCCAATGGGGCGACGAAGGTAAGGGTAAAATCGTTGATTTACTTACCGAAAAAGCCTCAGCAGTAGCCCGCTTCCAAGGCGGTCATAATGCTGGTCACACGTTGGTTGTCGATGGCAAAACCACTGTCTTGCATTTGATTCCATCAGGTATCTTGCGTGAAGGCGTCACTTGCTTTATCGGTAATGGCGTGGTGTTAGCACCTGACGCATTACTAAAGGAAATGAAAGAGCTAGAAGACAACAACGTACCAGTACGTGAGCGTTTACGTATCTCTCCTAATTGCCCACTTATCATGCCTTATCATGTGGCACTTGACCAAGCTCGTGAAGCCAAGCGTGGATCTGGTAAAATCGGTACAACAGGTCGCGGTATCGGCCCTGCATACGAAGATAAAGTAGCGCGCCGTGCGATTAAACTTGCTGATTTGTTCCGTGAAGATCTAGAAGAAAAACTACGTAACCTAATCGAATATCACAACTTCCAACTGACTGAGTACTATAAAGTTGAAGCGATTGATTTTGATGAGACACTTAAGCTTTGTAAAGAGTGGAAAGAAGAGATTAAAGGTATGGTTACTGATGTAACTGAAGACCTAAATCAATTACGTCTAGCTGGCAAAAACCTAATGTTTGAAGGTGCTCAAGGTACGCTACTTGATATCGACCATGGTACTTATCCGTTTGTAACTAGCTCAAGTGTAACTGCTGGCGGTGTATCAACGGGTACAGGTATCGGTCCATTGTATTTAGACTATGTACTTGGTATCACCAAAGCATACACTACGCGCGTTGGTAGTGGTCCATTCCCAACTGAATTGTTCGATGATGTTGGTGCTCACTTAGCCAAAGTCGGTCATGAATTTGGTGCGACGACTGGCCGTGCACGTCGTTGTGGTTGGTTCGATGCTGAAGCATTACGCCGTGCAGTAGTACTTAACTCTATGTCAGGTATTTGCTTGACCAAGCTTGACGTACTAGATGGTCTTGAAGAATTGCTAATCGGTGTAGGTTACAACCTACCTGAGACTGAGTGTGCAGGCGCACATGATGCTGAATTCTATGAGTCAGTTACGCCTAAATATGAAACGATGCAAGGCTGGAGTGAGTCTACCGTTGGTATCACTAACTATGATGAGCTTCCAGAAAACGCTAAAAAATACATCAAGCGTATTGAAGCATTGATCGGTTGCCCAGTTGATATTATCTCGACTGGTCCTGATCGTGAAGAAACCATCGTGTTGCGTGATCCGTACGATGCGTAGATAGTGTTTTTATAAAAATAATATGCTACATTAAGGACGGTTTCTACCGTCCTTTCTATATTGTGCAAGGCAAAAGGTATCTCGATGGAAAAGATAGTCATAAAGGATTTTTTGATATTTAAAGACATAGAAATGCCAATCAATAAGTTTAATATTTTGATTGGACCACAAGCTAGTGGTAAAAGTTTACTAGCTAAGTTGGTTTATTTTTTTAAGAATATATCTAATGTAATGAAGAGTGGATTCGAGAACGAAAGAAGTTTCGAAGGTTTTCTTGATAAAATAGAATATGAGTTTTTAGACTTCTTTCCATCTCAGTACTGGAGCAAAGAAACGAAATTCAGTATTAAATACAGTTTTCAAAACGTCGAAGTGGTAGTGAAATCTGACTTTAGAAGAAAACAAAGTATTACTATAACTTTTTCAGAAAATATTACTGCTTTCTATTATGATTGTTTAAAAAGCATCGTCAAACATAAGGAAGACTTATTATTAGAACAAGGTTTGAATGATGAAGTCGAACATCTTTCTAGCCATAAGTTAGTAATCAATCATTCAATCAATAAAAAGATTTTAGATAGTGATTTTTCAGATTTTTTTGAAAAGTCGATATTTATACCTTCTAGTAGGAGTTTTTTTTCTGCATTAAATAAAAATATATGGACTCTGACAGATCAAGATATTATTGATGTAGACCCTTTCGTGAGTAGATTTGGACGTGCATACGAACAGGCCAAAATGTTTTATAACATATTGCAAGATAAAGATGGAAGAATACATAAAGATTTTTTCCAAGAAGATGATAGTAGTTTGAGTTATTTTAAAAAAATAATAAAAGGTGACTATTTAAAAATTGATGATAAAGACTGGATTCATGGCAAGGATTATAAAGTAAATCTTTCTAGAGCATCTTCAGGTCAGCAAGAGGCTTTACCAATGTTGATGGTTTTAATGATAAATACTAATCATAGACTTGGGAACATGAAGTCGTTTTTTATAGAAGAACCGGAAGCTCATTTATTTCCAGATGCACAGAATGAGGTAATGTCTTTATTACTTAATTTATATGATAAACAGCAAGTAGGGTTTTTTATTACCACGCACAGTCCATATTTAATTACTGCCTTGAATAATAGTATATATGCTAATGAACTAATTAAAAAAGGAAAACTAGTAGCAGAGGATTTTGTAAAACTCAGTGAAGGTTCAAACCCTATAAATCTAGATCATATCTCTGCTTTCGCAGTAGAGGATGGAAGTATCACTAATATTATAGATTATGATTACATGATGCTAGGTGGCTATACATTAGACAATGTTTCTAATAGTTTTGAAAAAGTTATGGATCGACTTATGGAGCTTGATAATTAAAATGGATTATGCCTCTCATACTACGATACACAGGAGTGATCTACCTGTTGATGAAAATGGAAGATGTTGTCATTTTGATAACCCTCATAAGCTTAAATTGCATAAGGTAAGAGTTGATAACGGGCTTATTTCATCTTCAAAGTTTGAGAAATGTGATTATATAACTCATTGGATTGATAGTAAAAATAAGGAACACGTTATATATATTGAGTTAAAAGGTTGTGATATTAAGAAAGCATTTTCACAGGTCGAAACAACTATTTTGAAGACAGAAGGTAGATTTGGCAATTCTGAAATCAGAAAATGTATAATTGTATGTAGCCGTGTACGCAAACCTAAAATTGATTCAACAGTTACAAAGTTAAAAAAGAAAATGAAGGAGCTTACTGGAACTGTTCCAGTAGTTTGTTCTCAGCAACACCATTATATTGTTAGTAAGTAATATAGTTTGATTCTCAACTGGTAGTTCAGTATCAATAAAAAAACCCCGATGCTGAGCGTTGGGGTTTTTGCTTTTGTTAGAACTTATAGCATTATCAACGACTAATGCACAATAAATTTACTTTTATGCAAGGTATGGTCATAAATTAACCCTATCATTTATGGTCTTAATCATTATAATAGGCAGCAATCCGATGTTGGCGCTTATGGTTATACACTGATATACCATGAGTTGTGTAAAACAGTCCAAGTCAACATTGTGGCTAAAGCTAAAACAACGCATTAATTTTTCATATTTTATTGAATTTATCATTTATTAGGAGCTTCTCATGGCTAACGAACGTACTTTATCTATCATCAAACCTGACGCAGTTGCTGGCAACCACATCGGCGCTATCTATAGCCGTTTCGAACAAGCTGGTCTAAAAATTGTTGCAGCTAAAATGCTACAACTTGATGATGAAAAAGCAGGCGGTTTTTATGCTGAGCACGCTGAGCGTCCATTTTACAACGACCTAAAATCTTTCATGATGTCAGGTCCAGTATTGGTATCAGTACTAGAAGGCGAAAACGCTATCGCTCAGCATCGTGAAATCATGGGTGCAACTAACCCAAAAGAAGCTGCTGAAGGCACTATCCGTGCTGACTTCGCTAGCAGCATCGACGAAAACGCAGTACATGGTTCAGATTCAGCTGAATCAGCAGCACGTGAAATCAGCTACTTCTTCAGCGATGATGAAGTTTGTGCACGTACACGCTAATATAGTAAATAAACTATAAGCTTTTACGGCGTTCGATTTGTTTGAGGTAACTGCTATAATAAGACAGCTACGATTTAGACTGATCTTACCTGTATGAGTTTTATACTTGATTGACTATAGACGAATTATTTACAACATTGATTGTTTATAGTTGGTTTGCGAGACGGCTTATATCTTATGGGTATAGGCCGTTTTAGCTATTATAATAATCCTATAATCAAGGAATTACTAAACTGCTAGGGCATTACCCTCCTTAGATGTACTACTTGTACAATCTGCAGTTGGCTGCCTTGTATCCGCTTTAGAGTTCTGTGATTATATTATTCATTGAAATTCTTAATGACTTGCCTCATTATTAATTTTACTTAGCGTTATCAATCCCTTATCAGTATGTTTTTGTCAATTCGAAAAACTGCGCTCATAGCGGATTGCTCATGCACCCATGTATGTATGGCAAAGCCCATATAAATAATTGCACCGCTTATCTAAGCTTCTGCAAAAAGGTTACCTATTATGTCAACTGTTCAAACACCTACTCAGCACGTACCTGCTAAGATTACTGATAGCATTAAGCTGGTAGATGAGGCACATGCCAAAACCAATCTATTGGGTATGACGCAAGCGCAACTGGCTGATTACTTTAAGAGTATTGGCGAAAAGCCGTTCCGCTCAACTCAGGTGATTAAGTGGATTTATCAGCATGGCGTGACCGATTTTGAGCAAATGACCAATTTGAGTAAGTCATTACGAGATAAATTGTCGCTTAATGCTTGTGTGGTACCGCCCAAAGTGATTCATCGCCAATACAGTGATGATGGTACGCGTAAGTGGGTGTTTGAAGTCACCGGCGGCTCGTTGGTTGAGACGGTGCTTATCCCTGCAGATGATAGCAAGTTAAATGGCCGCAAGACATTATGCGTGTCTTCTCAAGTAGGCTGTGCATTGGACTGTAGCTTCTGTAGTACAGGCAAGCAAGGGTTTGAGCGTGACTTAAGTGCGGCTGAAATTATCGGTCAGTTATGGGTCGCTAATGCGTCATATATGACAGATGAAAATGAAAGCTTAGAAAACGTTGATCATAGCCTATGGGAAAATAACGTCACCAACGTGGTGATGATGGGCATGGGTGAGCCGCTATTGAACTACAAGCCTGTAGTAGGCTCAATGGAGTTGATGCTAAGCGATCATGCTTATGGACTGTCAAAGCGTCGCGTCACGTTATCGACTTCTGGTGTCGTCCCGAAAATGTATCAGTTAGCGCAAGACATCGACGTGGCATTGGCCATTTCCCTGCATGCGCCAAATGATGAGCTGCGTAATGAGTTAGTACCAATTAACAAGAAATATCCATTAGAAGAGCTGATTGCAGCGGCAAAAAACTATGTTTATGATGTCAATCCACGTCATAAGAAACACGTTACAATCGAGTATGTGATGCTTGATGGCGTCAATGATAGCAATGAGCATGCCCATCAGCTGGTTGCGCTATTAGAAGGGTTACCAAGTAAGATTAACCTTATTCCGTTCAACCCATTCCCACATGCACCGTATGATAAATCAAGCAACAACCGTATTCATGCGTTTAGTAATATATTGAGCGAAGCAGGTTTTGTTTGTACGATTCGTCAAACACGTGGTGATGACATCGATGCTGCTTGTGGCCAATTGGTTGGACAAGTGGCCGATCGTACTAGACGCTCAGCCGCATGGCAGCAAAGTATCAAAGATCGTGAAAGTGTTTAGTAGTCTTTGAGAGAATAAGCGTTATATATGACTGGTATAGCGTTTTAGCTGTCTTTTGTCTGTCGCAATGGTAAGAAAATGTAGCAATGACTGTCAAGATTGCAGAACGCGGCAATTAATAACAACTAAATTGTACTTATCGGGGTTAAATCTATTAAACTGAGGCCTCGAAGATCGAACGCATTGAATCCCAGTTTTATGATGGCGGCTATGATGACTTCTAAAAATTCTTGTCAGTTCAAATATCAAAAATCATTTTCTAAATTTTATAAGCAGTCGATTATTAGTGCTGCTCAAACCACTTTGCCAAAGCGTGCAGTGCTGTCGGCAGTATTTGGCGTTCTTGTATTAAGTGGCTGTCAGACCACCCCGACTAATGATTTGCTAGGCAACTCTCCTTATCAAACATCTACGCGCGCTAGCAACGATCGAAATTTAGATCAGCAGGAAATCGCCCGTGTACGTACCTCACTTGCCGCGCAATACATCCGAAAAAATGAGCTTGATACCGCGCAGCAGCAGCTTGAAAAAGCCTTTGCTGCCGATAGCCGTTATGCGCCAGCCTATGATATGATGGGCGTTTTGTTGCAGCAAGAAGGCAGCCGTATCAATCTAGCCAAAGCTGATGAATACTTCAAAAAAGCAATCGCGCTAGATAAAGACTTTGTACAAGCACACAATAATTATGGCGTGTATTTGTCACAGACAAAGCGCTACCGTGAAGCAGCAGAACAGTTTGAGATTGCAGGGGCGACGCTAGGCTATGAAGGCCGTATTGGCGCGCTAGAAAACCTAGGTCGTACTTATCTACAGTTAGGTGATAATAGTGCTGCTTCAAAAGCATTTTTACGGGCACTTGATGGCAATCGTAATAGCATCATTGCTCATATCGAACTGGTAGATTTGCTGCTCGACCAACAGCGTGTACCGCAGGCACAGAGACTGTATGATGAGACGCTGATATTGGTGCAGGGGCAGGGTATTAGCCCGCGCTTGCTCTTACAAGGTATCAAGCTTGCAGCAGCACAAAATAATATAACAACGCGCCAGCAATTGGCACAGCAGCTTTTATCCGCTTATCCGCTAAGTGATGAAGCAAAACAACTTAAGACTTGGCTTAACAATCCAGAGGCACCATGGAAATGATCACCCCATCATCTAACACTCAATCTAACGCTCAGGGATCATTTGGTGCCGTGTTGCAGCAAGCCCGTAAAAATAAGCAAGTAACTTTAGACGCAGCGGCGGCTGAGCTGTTCATTCTAAAGCGTCATCTAGAGGCGCTAGAAAGCGAAAACTTCGCTGAGCTACCACAGGCTGCGTTTGCTCGTGGTTTTGCGATTAACTATGCCAAATATCTGGGCTTAGATTCAGCAAAAATCGCTAGTAGCTTCGATGCTGCCTATCCTAATGAGCTAAAGGCCAAATCAGCCAGCAATATCGATACGCCGCTGCGCCCAATGGGGACTTTGCAGCGTGATACTCATAACCGTATCCGCTTTAATCCTCTATTGATCATAGGCGTTATCGGATTGATTATCTTGGCGGTGTTCCTATTCCGCATGGTGAGTAACGCTAGCAAAGAAAACACCCAAGAGCCTGTATCAGCTGTGGAGGACATGTCAGCGATAGAGCAAGCCCAAGGTGCCGCCATCAATAGTGACGCGAGTGGCGTTGGTGCTTCTGGCTCTGCATTGAATCTAGGTGATGCTGCAACGACTGCTACCCTAAACCTTGTATTAACAAGCGACGCTGTGGTTAGTATCACGGATGCTTCTGGAAACAGCCTGATAAATGGTTCTCAGTCTGCAGGTAACTATGACTTGTCAGGTATGCCACCGTTTAATGTGCAAATTGATAATATCGACAATGTTAGCTTGATGCTCGATCAACAACCAGTCGCGTTAGAGACGTATGCAACAGATAAGCAAGCCACTTTTGAATTGGCACCATAGCCAGTTGCATAAGTGCCAAATTTGAATGAAGCACTCATATGTTTGGATGAAGCAGCCATGTGTTTGAATAAAGCGAATATGTGTTTGAATAAAGCGAATATGTGTTTGTCGATTTAGCTGGTTTATATTATATGTACAAAGGCCTAGGGCTTTTCTATTTTTGATTCAAGGATTTATGTATGTCAATGCCATCGCCTATTAATCGTCGTCTGACCAAAAAAATCTATGTCGGTGATGTCGCGGTTGGTGGTGATGCACCAATTAGCGTACAGAGCATGACCAACACTGACACCTGTGATGTAGCAGCAACGGTCGCTCAAATCGAGCGCTGTGTCGAAGCAGGTGCTGATTTGATGCGCGTATCAACGCCAACGATGGATACGGTTAAAGCCTTTGGCGAAATTCGTAAACTGGTAAGCGTGCCTTTGATCGCTGATGTGCATTTTGATCATAAAATCGCTTTGGCAGTCGCTGAAGCGGGCGCTGACTGTTTACGTATCAATCCTGGTAACATTGGTAGCGATGCTAAGGTACGTGAAGTGGTCGCTTGCGCCAAATATCATAATATCCCGATTCGTATTGGCGTCAACGCTGGCTCTTTAGAAAAAGACATACAGCGTAAGTATACTGAGCCAACTGGCGAGGCAATGCTAGAGTCGGCAATGCGCCATATTGATATTTTAGAGCGTCTTAATTTTGACCAATATAAAGTATCTGTCAAAGCCAGCAACGTGTTTTTGACATTGGATGCTTATCGTTTAATATCAGCGCAAATTGATAATCCATTACATTTGGGCGTGACGGAAGCGGGTGTCTACCGTACGGGCGCTGTTAAATCTGCTATTGCGCTAGGTGGATTATTGCTAGATGGTATTGGCGATACTATTCGTATCTCGTTAGCCGCTGAGCCTGAAGAAGAGATTAAGATTGGTTTTGATATTCTAAAATCGCTTAATATTCGCTCGAACGGCGTAAACTTTATCGCTTGCCCAAGTTGCTCGCGTCAAGAGTTTGATGTAATTAAAGTAATGACAGCGTTAGAGTCGCGCTTAGAAGATATTCGTGAACCGATGAATCTATCTGTGATCGGCTGTAAGGTGAATGGTCCAGGGGAAGCAAAAGAGGCCGATATCGGTATCGTTGGTGCTGCCCCTCGATCACTGGTCTATCGTATGGGTGAAAAAAGCCACCTTATCGATACAGGTAATCTGGTTGATGAAATAGAAGGTATGGTTCGCGCCCATGCAGAAGACTTGGCGAAAAAACGTGAAAATGAAATCATTCGCGTAAAATAAGCCATAGAATAGATTAATACTTTAGGCCATACCGTCGCAGTGTCAATTAGATACGACGCTTATTTGAATATATAGACAACAATAATAGAATACCTGTTAAACATTTAAGGATACGACCGTACCATGATCAAAGCTATCAAAGGTTTTAATGATATTTTGCCTGACCAATCAGCAAAGTGGCTGCATTTAGAAGCGATATTGGCTGATGTACTTGGTAGGTACGGTTACGAGCATATTCGCTTGCCTATCGTTGAACAAACGGATCTTTTTGCTCGTGCTATTGGCGGCGCGACTGACATCGTCGAAAAAGAGATGTACAGCTTTACTGATAAATCTGAGCCACCAACACCGTTAGCGTTACGTCCTGAAGGAACGGCTGGAGCAGTACGCGCAGTTATCGAGCACAACTTGCTACGTGGGGACACGCCTAAGCTTTGGTATATCGGTCCGATGTTCCGCTACGAGCGTCCGCAAAAAGGCCGCTATCGCCAGTTTCATCAGTTAGGTGTCGAGAGCTTTGGTAGTGCATTACCAGATGCTGATGCTGAGCTGATTGCCATGACTCATCTGATGTGGAAAGAGCTAGGCCTCAACAATGAGATGCGTTTGCAACTAAACAGTTTGGGTGAGCTGGATGAGCGCTATGCTTATCGCGAAGCATTGGTTACCTATTTAACTGATAAAAAAGACCAGCTAGACGAAGACAGCAAACGTCGTCTAACGACTAATCCTTTACGTATCTTGGATAGTAAAGAGGCGAGCACGCAAGCAGTATTGGCAGATGCGCCAAAGCTTGCTGACTTCTTGGGTGAAGAGAGTGTGGCACATTTTGAGCAGGTCAAAGCCTATCTGACTGCGCTTAATATCGATTTTGAAATCAATCCGCACTTAGTACGTGGCCTTGATTATTACAATAAAACGGTATTTGAGTGGGTAACGGATAAGCTTGGAAGCCAGGCTACCGTTTGTGCGGGTGGTCGTTATGACGGGTTAGTAGGACAATTAAAATCAATCGGTACAGATGGTAGTAAACCAGTAAAATCTGAGCCTGGTGTTGGTTTTGCAATGGGGCTTGAGCGTTTATTGCTACTGATAGAAGCGGTTGCGCCGATTGCTGATATACCTGCTTGTGATGTATTCGTTGTGGCCCATCCTGAGGTGTATAGTGCTGGTATAAGCTATGCACAAAACTTGCGTCACAGTCGTCCAGATGTACGAGTAAAGATGGCCAGTGCCACGAGTCTAAAAGCGCAAATGAAGAAGGCGGACAAGTCAGGCGCGGCATTGACAGTCATCATCGCTCAGCAAGAGCTGGATGATAATACGATTAGTATTAAAGACATGCAGACAGGTGAGCAAAAGACGGTCGCCCAAGATTGGTTATCAAATAAAGATAACTTTTCTCGTCGCTAATCGACTTTGACTAATCAGCTTTGTTTACGCATCAGCAACTTAATGTAAATTTTATCAGGTAAATATATATGGCTCTGACACCTAATTCGCCGAATGCAGATAACTCCATGCAAGCGTTAAAGCAATATGGTAGTTATATCGTCACTGCGATTTTGTTAGCACTGGCCGCCTATTTCGGTTGGACGTACTGGCAAAACAACCATGCGCGAGTAGATACCGTCGCCGCCGATCAATATGCGGATATTCAGCAGCTAAACGAAGAGGTTAAATTGGCCTCGCAAAACCCAGATTTAGAAGCAGAGGCTCAAGAAGCACTTACCCAAAGTCGTGGCCAACTAGACAAAGATATTGATACTTTAGTCAGTACGCACGGTGAGTCAGTTTATGCATGGCAAGCGCTAATGATAAAAGCACGTCAACAAGTAGACAGTGATGACTTTGCAGCAGCGACTGAGACATTCAAAAAAGCATTGGCCATTGATTTGGGTGATGCTGGTCTAGAAGCGATTACTCGTTTACGCTATGCAAAAACATTATTGGCCGCAGGTGATACAGATGCTGCACTATCAGAAGCAAACAATGATATGCCAAGCTCGTTTGAAGCAAGTCAGCAGGAGCTACTAGGGGATATTTACTTAGCGCAAGACAATAAAGACTCAGCGATTAAATCTTATAGCAATGCGTGGGAGCTATTACGTAGCCGTCAAGAAACGCGTGCAGTATTGGCGTTAAAGATGGAAAGTTTAGGTATCACGGCTGAGCCGATTGCTGAGCAAACCAGTCTTATTCAAGAGCCATCTGCTCCTGAGCCATCGCTAGTGATGGATACCTCGAATGAAGTCGCTGTCGAAGCAGGGCAGTAATTCAGTAGGCTAGATATTAAGTCAGTAGTATAGTATTGAGAGTTGGTAATCAGCCAAAGCTCTTTTTTAATATAACCTAATGATTACTAATTTGCCGTTGGCCAATTTACCAATTAATAATAATTTATCTGTAGTGAGAACATACAATGACTCAATCTATTCGCTCTAGCAAAATGTTAAACACCAAGACTATCAAAAAGACAGTCATGCATGTGGCCGTACTGGCAGTAATGAGCACGGCAGTGATTGGATGTAATCGCGGTATTAAGCCGGTCGTTAATGATCCGGTAAAATTGGTACAAATCGCTCAGCCGATTAGCGTACTACAACCCGTATTTAGTACCGATGTTGGCAACAAAAAAGCCAGCAAAAAAGATCCGCTAGATTTGCAAGTTGGCTATGCTAATGGTCAAATCGTTACTGCATCACGCGGTGGTGAGCTGTCAGGGTTTAATAGTGCAGGCGAGCGTGTATGGTCCATCAATGTTGACGATCAAATCACCGGCGGTGTTGCATTGGATGCATTGAGCCAGACAGCTATTGTTAGTACTCGTGGTGGCAAGGTCATGGCGTTTGATAGCACGACTGGTGCAAAACGTTGGCAGCAGCAGTTGTCAGGTTCGGTGTTGACACCAGCACTGATTACTAATAATCGTGTGGTATTATCAGCGAATGATGGTTTCTTACATGGTCTGTCGCTGCAAACTGGACAGTCAGTATGGCAGTTCGCAACTCAAGTACCTGCTATCAGCGTTCGCGGTAGCGCTGCGCCAACTTTATTAGACAATGAGACGGCACTTTTGGCGACAGCTGATGGTCGTTTGCATGCAATTACTGTTGATAACGGTCTTCCGCTATGGTCAAGACGTGTTGGCGTAGGTGCTGGTAGTAGTGAAGTTGAACGCATGAGCGATGTCGATGGCAAACCTATCGTAGATAAAAATCAGTTGTTTGCGATCAGCTATAGTGGTCAGCTATTAGGTATTGATTTGGCCTCGCGTCAGGTGATGTTCGTCAATGAAATTGCGAGTCTCAAATCACTGGCAGTAAATACTCAGCAAGTCATCGCTACCAGTCTAGATGGCAAAGTAGTTGCTTATGATCGCAACAGTGGCGAGACACTATGGGAAAGCGACGAATTGGCTTATCGTGATCTCACCAATCCTGTGATGATCGGCAACTATATTGCCATTGGTGACTTTGATGGCGTAGTGCATTTGTTTGATCCTGCTACGGGTAGCATCGTTAGTCGTGTAGAGACAAAAGGTGCGTTGACCAACTTGCAAGTCCAAGGTAGCCGATTAATGACTCAAAGTACGTCAGGACAAGTTGCTATCTGGCAACTAGTTCGCTAATAACTATATAGATAGGTGCTTATAGATAATTAACGAAGTGTAATATTTCACTATAGCCCTTAAGCCTATTCTTGATTATCATTTATAAAACACAAACGCTGCTTAGTCAGCGTTTAGTGCCTTGTGTAAATTGCTTGTTTAAACACAGGCTTTCGCGTACTCTATGCGACCGATGTGCTATCCATATATACTACTTATTTATGTATAATAGGTATAATGAATCCATCCTATATACTATTTTTAATCGTAAAATAGCCATCTATTATTTTTGCTATTGTTCTATCATTCATTTTAATTCACGGTCAATTGCAGCATATCTATTACTATTGTTATGTCACTGGTTATAAGAATAACTGTACTGCCCGTCATTGTGCCTTTCACTGAGAGTAACCCATGAGTATCAAGCCTGTGGTCGCCTTAATTGGTCGTCCAAACGTCGGTAAATCCACCTTATTTAATCAGTTCACAAAAAGTCGGCAGGCATTGGTCGCTGACCTTTCAGGATTGACTCGTGACCGTCAGTACGGTGATGCAACTTATGAAGACAAATCCTTTATCGTTGTAGATACGGGTGGTATCGGTGAAGCTGATGACGGTAGCGGTAATATCGATGACTATATGTCTGAGCAGTCGCATACAGCAATCCATGAAGCAGACATCATCGTATTTGTCGTTGACGCTCGTGCCGGTATGATTGGCGCTGATGCTGAAATTGGTAAGTTTTTGCATACGTTAGGCAAGCCTGTCTATGTTGTTGCCAATAAAGTCGATGGCGTACATGATGCAGCACCTGCCGAGTTTTATGCACTAGGCTTGGGTGAGCCATATCCGATGGCAGCCAGTCATGGTCGCGGTGTAGGCAATTTGCTTGAAGTGCTAACGGCTGATATGCCTGAGCAAGAAAACATAGTAGAGCCAAGAGGCTTAAAGCTTGCCATTATTGGTCGTCCAAACGTGGGTAAATCGACGCTCGTAAACCGCCTGCTTGGCGAAGACCGAGTCGTAGTATTCGATATGCCAGGCACGACGCGTGATAGTATTTATATTCCTTATCAGCGTGAAGGTCGCGACTATGTTTTGATCGACACTGCTGGTGTACGTCGCCGCGGTAAAATCGATGAAAAGGTAGAAAAATTCTCTGTCATCAAGACTTTGCAGGCGATTGAAGATTCTAACGTAACCGTGATTGTTATTGATGCTCACGAAGGTATCGTGGATCAAGATTTGCATATGATTGGTTATGCGCTTGACGCTGGACGTGCGTTAGTCGTTGCGATCAACAAGTGGGATGGTCTAACGCAAGATCAAAGAGACTATATCAAGCTTGAAATGGATCGCCGTTTTAGCTTTATTCCTTATGTAAAAATACATTTGATTTCAGCACTGCATGGTACAGGCGTTGGCAATTTATATCCGTCTATCTTGCGTGCCTATAAATCTTCGATGTTTGAAGTATCGACCAACCGTTTGACTCAGATTCTGCAAGATGCGGTAACGGCCAATCCGCCACCAACCGTTGCTGGTCGTCGTATCAAGTTACGTTATGCGCATATTGGTGGCCACAATCCACCCGTTATTGTTATTCATGGTAACCAAACCAGTGCGCTTCCTAAGAGCTATCAGCGTTATCTAGAAAATCAATTCCGTCAAGTGTTTAAGCTAGAAGGCACACCGCTTAACGTTATCTTGAAGCAAAACGATAACCCATATGCGAACAAGAGTGACACACCGACTAAGGCAAAAGCTCAGCAATTGCGTCAACGTGAGCGTAATAGATCACAGAAATTTACTACCAAAGATAAAAAGCCTCGTTAATTCTCGTATTTTATGCTTTATGCTTTATGCTTTATAGCTTTAGCTTTATGATTAATGTCATCGCGTTCGATAGCGCGATGACATTTTTCTATTAATACGCTATAGTTTGGGCTTATAAATAGTTATCTGAATGCTTTAAAAATACTCAAATGTTTTACTTATCACATCTTTAAAATACCTGTACTATAAATGAAAGCTGCACGCGACTCAGTAGAGTGATATGAACAACCGTTCGTCTCAAACCATTCCCGTACTTATCTGGCGTTCTGTCATACAAGCCGCTGTTTTGGCAGTATTGGCAGGTTTTTTATTGCCTTTTATTTATGGTTTAGTGCATCACTATCAAGAAAAAGAACAGCATATTCAACAATTGGCATCGCTATTAACGACTAGTGCATCGACTGCAGATGGCGCAGATATCGTGGCTGAACAAGTGAATATCTTGTTAGAAAATGAGCCGACTATCCAGAGTATTGTTTTCTATTCAACCTCTGAGCCAATTGAGGATATAGACCAGTCGCTTGCTGATTGGAAAAATGCTTTATTTGCGCACACGGTCAGTTTCAACTATCCAGTGATTAGTAAAGACCTTAATGCCAATAGTGCCACGTCCAATGAGTCTGATTCCAATCAACAGTTAGCACTGACTTTATCAAACATTATGAGCGAATCGTCAGTGCCAGATGAGACGACTGATACAGCTACCGAAAATAGCACATTGATTGGTTATATCAATATTACGATGGACGTAGAGTTGCTACGTTTACATTGGTTCCAAAATATCCTGTGGTTATGGCTAACAACAGTAGTAATGATTGTTATATTTGCCTTATACATTTTTAGAAAGCTGAATTGGCCAGTTAAAGATATTGAAGTGTTAACTGATGTTTGTGACATTGTCATAGACAACGCAAATCTAGAGCAACTGCCAGTCATTCCGCAACAATTTAACTTCCAAGAACTGACTCATATCAAGAAAGCATTAATTGTGCTATTTAATCGTTTACAAGAAGCGAGGCAAGGTTATGAAACCCTTGCGGCCTTTGAACAGCAGTTACACAATAAAGATGTGTCACTTGATGTGCAATTGCATAATTTTCAAAGCATGATTTCTCATGAGTTAAAAACGTCATTGAATGCAATTGTAGGTGGTTTACAACTATTGGATCATGAGGCGCTCAACAGAGAGCAAAAAGACGCGGTAGAGATTATCAGTAGTGGTAGTGATAAATTGGTATTGTCGTTAGATCATATTATACAGTTGAACCAGATCCAAAAAGGCCAGATAAGAATTCATAAAAATGAGTTTAACCCATTACAGTTAATCGCTGACCTGTTAGTTAAGTTTGAAAATACAGCTACGCAAAAAGGGCTAGAGCTGATTAGTAATATTCATCATATAGACTATAGCCTATACGGTGATTCAGAAAAAATACATCAGATACTATCGATACTACTCAATAATGCGATTAAGTTCACGCCTGTTGGAAAAGTTACGATTACGTCGCAACTGACACATTTTAATAAGAGTAATCGCTGGCAGATTAGCGTGAAAGATACCGGTATTGGTATCGATAATGAGCACCTAGACGATATATTTAACCCGTTCTTTCAGGTGGATTCGTCGCAAACTCGCCAGTATGAAGGCTCAGGGGTTGGCTTACCTATCGTTAGACAAATGGCACAGCTTATGGGTGCTACTATAGATGTTGATAGTGTGCTTGGTGTAGGTACGCAGTTTACGCTGACCATAGCGATGCCCAATCAACAGCAATCAAAACAGCAGCGCTTATTGTCTGGCCTAACGATTATTTATTATTACTATCATGAGACAGGCTCCTTGTTAGAGGAACTGGAATACCTAGGCGCTACGATTATTTGTCGCCAAGGTAACCAACTCGTCATAGAGGAGATGCGTAAGCAGAAAGTTGACATGGTGATGTTTGCTGAAGATGTCTTCCCAGAAACAGCTGAGATACTAGCCAAACGCATTCGTCAGTATGAAAGCGATGAGGGTAGTAAGAGCGAGCATCGTGCGTTATTGGTATATTGGTATCCGCAGCATCGGGCGCGCTATGTAGACAGTTTTGAGTATGGTTTAAAAGCAGCTGGCGTTGACTATTGTCATATTGCTACTTATAAAGACAAAGCGTTAAGCGACTTATTAAAACAATGGTTGGTTTAGACGTAGTACGGTTCTATTAAATCCGTATTCCTAGTTAGATTTATTTTACTAGGTAGCGTTTTTATATTTTCGACTTTTCAATGTCGAAGCACTTTTAAATTAAAGTAGGTATAAATACAAAAAAGACGCCCATTTTAAGGCGTCTTTTTTAAATAGTTTTTAGCTAGAATTGCTTTTTAAAAGTTTCTCTTAGAAAAGATTTTTTACCCAGCGTACGATATGTTCCCACGTACGGCTCATAAAGCCTGACTGTTCGATATCATTGGTTGCGATAATTGGAACTGAGGCTACCGCTTTACCATCGATTACAGCCATCATTTTACCAACTTCCTGACCTTTCTTGATCGGTGCTTCTAAGCTCTCAGGAATATCGACCACTGTAGTAATTTTGTTTTTCTGTGTTTTGCTGGTTAGAATTTGCAAGTTGTCGCCAGTTGCCAGTTCTACCTCGTCAGCTTCTCCAAACCATACTGGAAGCTTACTAACGAACTGTCCAGTGGGTGCTTTGGTAACGGTTGTAAAGTGACCGAAACCCCAGTTAAGTAGTTCACGTGACTGATCAGCGCGAGCCTGTTGGCTCTTGGTACCCATAATGACAGAGATTAGACGCATGCCTTCACGATTGCTTGATGCAACCAAGCAGTAGCCTGCCGCATCAGTGTGGCCTGTTTTTAAGCCATCAACAGTTGGGTCAGTAATCAGCAGAGCATTACGGTTACCTTGGGTAATACCATTATAAGTGAACTCTTTTTCTGCGTAGATACTATAGTAGTCGCCGCTGTTTTTGATAATAGCGCGAGCAAGTTTAGATAAATCCAAAGCAGATGCTAAATGACCTTCATCAGGCATACCGGTAGCATTGACAAAGTTAGAGTTCTCCATGCCAATCTTTTGCGCTTGTTCGTTCATCAAGATTGCAAACGAGGCTTCACTGCCAGCAATATGTTCAGCCATGGCTTTTGATGCATCATTACCTGATTGAATAATGATCCCACGTAGCATATCGATGACGCTGGCGGTTTTGTTCACAGGCACATACATACAAGATTGGCTGCTGCTACCACGGCACCATGCGTTTGGACTCATCAATACCTGTTCATCTTCTTTCAAATCGCCTGATGCTAAGCGTTGCTCAATGATATAACTGGTCATCATCTTAGTCAGAGATGCTGGCGGCAGTGCCTCATTGGCGTTCTTTTGAGCCAAGATTTCGCCAGTGTTATAGTCCATCAACACATAGGCAGTATTGTCCATTTCAGGTGGTTGAATGGCTGCGTTTGCCACTACTGCAATCATTGAGATACTTACACCAACTACCAGCTGTATCAGCTGATTTTTTACACGCTTTACTGTCATATATCATTACACCGCATCATGGAACCAAATGTATCTATCGCTTATGTTTTGTACCTATTTCCATACATTATTTTAAGCAGCATGTCTTAAATGCAGTGTTTAAAATAATGTATCGACGAAAATAGTAACGCCTACACAATAGACATAAAATTAACGCCTTATCTTAGCAAAATGACTACCGATGGGGAATCGATAAATGCAAAAATAAGGCAAGTTTGAAAAGAAAAATGAAGGCCTATCATATATTTGTTCTAACTATCATCTGACCAGTCTCTGTAATAAAAATTTAACGCTCACAAAAAAGCCTGCTGCCCTGCTTGTGAATAACAAGTAAAGTGACAGCAAGCTTTGATGCTACAGATATCTAAACAATCAGTTGATAATATTTGCTTAACCGATGTTATAAATAGTACATAGCTTTTATTTTATTATCATTGATACCAATATTATTAATAAGTTAAGCAGAGGACGCTAGTCGTTAAATCAAACTAGCTAGTTGTCTAATAATCCGCGTTTGCCAAATCTTCACATAGTGCTTTGTTTTCTTGCTTTGAGAATCCCATTGTCCAACTACGAATACCTTGTAGTATCTGGCGATAGTCTTGCTGTGTAGATAGGTATTGAATAGCCGCTTTTGGATCTTCTAGAGAAGGCATTAGCTCATGTAGCTGTACGGTATACGACTTATAGAACCGCTGTTTTTGCTTACCATTTAGCATTGGTGGGCATATCTCTGATAGTACCTGCATCACCGCAATTTCATGCTTAGTAATGTTAATGCCAGACAGGTCTAGCGGAATGGTAGTGCCAGAGTTATTCGCAGCATTAGAAGCTTGAGACAGCATAGCAACAGACGTTATCAGTCCTGCAATCCCAACTTTTGAGGCAGTATTTGCTATCACAGAAGCTATAGATAATATCGATTGTTTATTCATTCAGTATTACACTCGCTCGTCTTTATTTAATGGTCATATGTTAATCGGTAAAAAAACAAAAGTCACATAAAATATTGATTTATGTGTAGATATCTTGTGAGCCAAAACCATTTTTTAGCAACATATCAGTAGCATACCCTAATGACGTTACTTCAGTATCAGTACATCGGTTTGTATTGTTGTGGGGTGTTGCGTATTGTAACTCGATACTTAATTTACTAATTGTCATCCGCTCTACACAAGTATTTGTCACGTTACTTTTCTCATATAATTATTGGCATAAGAAGAGCATGATACTTTGCTAAAGACAGGGTTCGTGTCGTTATATTATTCAGTTATAATCGCCCATGCTATCAAAACGATTCTTTTTCTCTAGACTGAGACGTAATGTCACTGGAAAATTAGAGTATCATGATTTTATTTTAAACATGAGCATCGTTCGTTGATGGCTATTTTGATCAGATATGACACGATAGCAGAATTATCAAGTAGAGATGTAGAAAGACAGCTAATAAAATATTAACCACATACTGAGCAGAAATGAGATTTTTAATTAGTAATGATGATGGTGTTTATGCACCAGGATTATTGGCGTTATCTCAGGCATTATCGACTATCGGCGAAGTCGTCGTCGTTGCTCCCAACGATGAACAAAGCGGCTATGCCAGTGCGTTAAGTGTTTCAAGACCACTGCATACATATCAGCTGCCTTCTGGATTTATAGCGGTAAATGGTTCACCAGCTGATTGTGTTTATCTAGCAATCCATGATTTGTATCGTGATAGTGACTTTGACTGCGTGATTACAGGTATCAACTCAGGGGCTAACTTGGGACAGGATGTGATGTTCTCTGGTACGTTTGGTGCAGCATTGACTGCGCAACTATCTGGTATTCCTGCTATAGCAACGTCTTTGGTAGGCGGGGGTGTCAAAAACGGCGGGCAAGAATCAGCCAGTGATTATCAAGTGGCCGCACATGAAATCGTCAAACTGCTTACTGAGACTTCGGTTTTAGAGATGCTTAAAAGTTTGCCCTATCATGTATTAAACGTTAATATTCCTGATGTGCAGCATACCGATGATATCAAGGGTAGAAAAATAACCTCGCTAGGCCATAAGCAAGCTGCTCAGCCAGTACGTCATATGATAGACCCACGCGGCCGAGATGCATATTGGTTGTCTCTACGAAAAGGTAAAAATGAGCAATCATCAGAGACGTCAATCGATGCGTTACAAGCGAATCAGGATATGATGACAGATTATGAGGCCGTAGCGGCAGGGTATGTCAGTTTGTCACCAGTACGCCTACATCACACGCCAACGGCAGCGCTAGATAGATTATCAACACTCGCGCTATAAATTCTATAAGATATAATCCATACCGGCTTATTAAACACTGACGTGTTATGAGAATATCAGAAGACTCTTGTATGGCATTAAGATCTTTTGAATGATTAAACAATGAATGAGCAACACAAAGAATAGGAACCTTGTATGAAAAAAATCATAGCTGGATCGCACCTTGTTAAAGCCGCGTTGATTGGTACTATGGCAGTCGCTACTCTATCTGTCGTTGGCTGTGCAACGAAGCCTACCTATCAATCAGCAAACCAAGCAGGTCCTAAGATTATCACTAACGCGCAAGGCGTCCCTAACTATCACCGTGTACAACGCGGCGATACGGTCAGCCAGATTGCAGCGCGTTATCGTCTGAACTATCGCCAAATCGGTGCGATGAACAATCTAGATAGTAAATACACCATCTATAGTGGGCAATGGCTCAAACTATGGCAAGGCAATGCGGCAACCACTGCAAGTAACAATAGCTACAGTGCTCCAGTTCAAACGCAACCAACTTATACGTCACCTGTGACCCAATCTCAAATACCAGCCTATGAAGCCACTGCCAACTCGACCTCTGGTTATGATTACCCTACGCGCAACCCAGTAACTCGTAATATTGACCCTGCTGCGGGCAATATGGGAATGTGGTTTGCAGGCAAGGTTGGTGATCCAGTACTTGCCAGCCAATCAGGAACTGTGCTTTACTCAGGCAACGGTCTGCCAGAGTATGGCAATTTAATTATGATTCGTCATAGTGATAACTACATCACAGCCTACGCCCACAATAGCCAATTATTGGTGCAAGAGGGCGATACAGTACAGCGTGGTCAACGTATTGCCAGTATGGGCAGTAGTGGTCAGACCAATGAGGTAGGCTTAGAGTTTCAGGTTCGCTTAAATGGTAATCCTATTGACCCACGTAGCGTACTTGGGCGTTAGACTTAAATAATAGCTACGGATAGCTTGGCCACTGTGAGCCATTTTATTTATTCATGTTTGAGATTTTTTATGAGATTAAAAAAGCAATACCTCACCTTTGTGCCAGCATTAGTGATGGTCGGGTGTACAAGCCAGCAGGCAATGCAAAGTAAGCCTGTTCGTCAAGGCGGCGTTGAGATTACTCAAACCCAAACCGTTCAGGTCAAACCAACACCTGCGCCAGTCGTAAAGCCGCAGCCTGCACCCAAGCCTAGCTATAGTAGTTTTTCTGATTGGAAGTCAGACTTTTCTATGCGTGCCATATCGTCAGGCTATGATGCCCAAGTGATTGGACGATTGCTCGATTCTGCTTATCTAAATCAGCAAGTCATCTCATTAGATTCAGGTCAGCCCGAGTTTTCCAAGATGCCGTGGGAATACGTAGATTCTGCGGTATCAAGTGGACGCGTCAGTGTAGGGAAGCGTAAATTTGCCGAGCAGCGTGCTTATTTGTCTCAGCTAGAGTCTCAGTATGGGGTCAATGCAGAGATTATCGCTGCGATATGGGGCATGGAGTCATCGTATGGCGCTGTGACCGGTAATAGTGATTTGCCAAGTTCGCTTGCCAGCCTTGCCTATGATGGTCGTCGTCAAGAGTTTGCTGAAACGCAGTTGCTATCGTTAGCGACACTGCTACAACGCGGTGATGTATCATGGTCACAGTTGGACGGTTCTTGGGCAGGTGGTATGGGACAAACCCAGTTTATCCCTGAGACTTGGCTCAAACAAGGGGTCGATGGTGATGGCAATGGGCATCGCAATCCTTGGGCGACTGGTGATGCACTAGCCTCGACGGCCAACTATCTTAGCAATTCAGGTTGGGTTCGTGGCTTAGCACCGTTTTATGAGGCAACGGTGCCAGCATCGTTTGATTACTCAGTGGTTGGTAGTAAACAACCTGCTGCTAGATGGGCTGCGATGGGTGTCGATACGATAGCGGACGTTTACTTAGACGCCAATACTCAGATGGAGCTATGGTTACCCGCTGGTAAAGACGGTCCCGTATTATTGCTGAGCCCAAACTTTGATGTGATTAAAGTCTATAACAACTCATCAAGTTATGCGTTGGGCGTTAGTCTACTAGGCAAAACGATTAATGGACAAAGCGGGTTGCAAAAATCTTGGCCTCGTTATGAGCGTCCATTATCGACCACGCAAGTGACTAACTTACAACGTCGGTTGACTAGTATGGGTTATGATACCAAAGGTGCTGATGGTATCGTTGGTACCAATACCCGTATGGCATTCCAGCGCTGGCAAGCAGATAATGGCCAAACGCCAGACGGATTTATTACTCAAAACAGTGCGTCTTCATTGGCTGGATGGTGAGGGAGGCTGACGGTATTTATACACTGTATAAAAGTGGCTCTTTTCAATCGTACTTAGCCATTATTAATTAGCCACTAGCCAACAAACGATAATTTACTTTGTTCTACAAAAAGCACCTTGCCAAGGTGCTTTTTTTGTCTCAATCTATGTCTGCTTTTGCTGACATTTTTAACGCCATGGACAATGCAATAAATATCAAATATTAAGACCAGTGTAATCTGGCTTTATTCAAAACTTATCAGGACAAGGTTAATACAAGAAAGTTGATACTTTGAATGATAGACTCTAGATAATGTGTTTTTTGACGATGACTTTTACTCATAGTTTTTAGTGACAGTTTTCAATGACCATTTTAAATAACAGTTTCGATTACGAATAATTAGAACGACAGTAATTAGAACGACAGAAAGAGCGTGACCTTATGATTACCATGGAAGAATTACAAGCTGCGATACAGCAACGGATAGATAATTATCATATTACTGACTTTCCACTACAAAAAAGAGCCGTCAATACTCTAGAGTTACTGGGCAGCCTAAACCATATACTGGCTCAAGATATTGCTTCGCCCTTTGATGTGCCGCGACAAAACCTGTCTGCAATGGATGGTTATGCGATTGCCAAAGGTAGTGAGTTATCAGAAAACAGTACTATCGAAATCATTGGCGAGTCGCAAGCTGGCAGTGCTTATACTGGTAAGACAGCAGCAGGGCAAGGGGTACGTATTTTTACGGGTGCAGTCGTACCAGATTGCTGTGATACGGTCATTATGCAAGAGAATACAAATTTCGCAGATATCAAAGCGACCGTTGATAAATCTCGACCTTATAACATCACGCTCACACAAACCGCCAAAGTTGACAACAACATCCGCTCACAAGGCGAAGAGATTGAGTCTGGCGAATCCGTTTTAAAGATCGGTAAACGCCTTAATCCTGCAGATATTAGCTTACTGGCTAACCTTGGTATTAGCCAAGTGAACGTGTTCCAGCCGCTCGTCGTAGGCGTGTTGGCAACAGGTGATGAGCTCGTGGCTATTGGCAATGAGCTACAAAGTCTAGCCCAAATATATAATTCTAATACCCCAACGCTCAAAAGCTTGCTATCAGATCTGCCTATCATTATTCGTGATTATGGCATTATCCCTGATAACCTAGAGCAGACAACTATCGCAGTTAATGAGGCTATGCAGGACTGTGATGTACTGATATCGACTGCAGGTGTCTCTGTTGGTGACTATGATTTTTTGACCACTGTGATCGAAACATTAGGTCAGATTAACCATTATAAAGTGGCGATGAAGCCTGGTAAGCCTTTTGTATTTGGTGAATTGAATAAAAATCTCGATAAGCCGGTATTGTATTTTGGCCTACCGGGCAATCCGCTCTCTACGGTTGTGGGTACGTTACAGTTTGTGATACCTGCATTGTGGCAAATGTCAGGTGCTAGCGTGTCAGAGCAGCCGATGCCGCTAACGATCAAAGCCAAACTTATCAGTGATATCAGAAAATCTCCCGGCCGCAAAGACTTTCAGCGTGGCGTATTGTCACGAGATGAGACAGGTCATTATCAAGTTGAGTGCTTTTCAAGACAGCAGTCACATAGAATCAAACAGCTGAGCCGCGCTAATTGCTTCATTGTGTTGGATAAAGATAGTGGGAACGTAGCAGCTGGTAATGACGTCGTTGTACAACCGTTTCCTTGGCTACATCGCTAATTCATCGTTTGCCAATTTATTGTAAGGTGGTCGTACAAAGCTAGAGAGCAATCCTATAACCTTACACTGGTATGCTAAATACGAATAACAAAGTAGTGCTTATAGTAAGCAGTACTGATGGCAGTAACATATGATTGATGACAACATAGATGACAAACACAAAATAGACAGTCCGCAACTCTATTCACCGAGCTTGGCACCCGCAATGTCTGATGGTTACATAGAGCCTTCGTTGATCGTGCCTACTGAACAGATGAGTGACTATCACCAGCCGCTAACCGATGGGTTTGCACGGCGTCTGACTTACTTGCGTCTATCCATTACTGACTTTTGTAATTTTCGCTGTGAGTATTGCCTGCCAAATGGCTATCAAGGTAAGCGCCCTGATGATGAGCTGAGTATCTCTGAAATTGCCACCTTGGTGCGCGGCTTTGCTCAAGTAGGTACCAAAAAAGTTAGAATTACAGGTGGTGAGCCCTCTATTCGTCGTGATGTTGTCGAAATTATCGAAAAGATTAAGCAGACTGACGGTATCGAGACGGTCGCGATGACCAGTAACGGTTATAAATTGGGTAAACATATAGCCAAATGGCAAGCTGCTGGACTTGATCAGCTCAATATCAGTATGGACAGTTTTGATGCTGCTACCTTTCATAAGATGACAGGCTTTGATACCTTGCCGCAGATATTGGCTGACATGGATACGTTGTTAGAAACGACTGATATCAAATTGAAAATAAATAGTGTCTTGATGGCGGAGACTGCTTTTGAGAACTTAGTCACGGCGATCGACTATGTCAAAGACAGACAAGTGACCTATCGCTTTATCGAATTTATGCAGACCAGTGATAATAGCGATTTGTTTTTTGCTCAGCATGCTCAGTCTGATATTATCACTGATTACTTGTTAGAAAATGGCTGGCAGCCGCACGAGCGCGGTAGTGCCGATGGTCCCGCAGTAGAGTATAGCCACCCTGAATATGTCGGTCGTATCGGTATGATTGCCCCATATGCGGCGCACTTCTGTGATACCTGTAACCGCTTGCGGGTAAGCAGCCAAGGCAAAGTACATTTGTGTCTGTTTGACCAAGGCAACTACGATATCCGCCCATACTTACAGCAAGACGATATCCAAGGATTGGTGAACACTTTACATAGCTTTATGCCGATCAAACCTGAGCATCATCATCTGCATGACTCTAACAGTGGCATCATGCACAATCTGTCGATAATCGGCGGATAGAAGTTTTTGAACCTGTAATTATGACGCTGATAGAGACTGTTTTCCAATGCAATCGTTTTTCTACATAACTTTTTTTGATACAACTGCTTTTTAATACAATTATAAAATGACATCTATAAAGGATTATTTATGAGTAAGCCTGCTGCACAATTTACACCACTTAATATTGCTGTATTGACCGTTTCTGATAGCCGTACGCTGGCAGAAGATACGTCAGGCCAGTACTTAGTAGATAGCTTGACTGAAGCAGGGCATCATTTAGCAGATCGTCAATTAATCACCGACGATATTTACCAGATTCGCGCAGTCATTAGTGGTTGGATTGCTAGTCCAGACGTTCATGCGGTTATCACAACTGGCGGCACAGGGTTCTTCATCAGAGATAGCATGCCAGAAGCTGTGAGTGTACTGTTTGATAAATCAATCGATGGTTTTGGTGAAATGTTCCGTCTAATCTCAAAAGATGAGATCGGTATGTCTACCGTACAATCGCGAGCAGTTGCTGGCATGGCCAATGGTACGGGTATATTCTGTCTACCAGGATCGTCTGGTGCTTGCCGTACGGGTTGGGAAAATATCTTAAAGGATCAGTTTGATAGCCGTACTCGTCCGTGCAATTTTGTGCCGCATTTTTTGGCACAAAATCCTAGCCATGATTGAGTTATAAATAATTGAGCTATGAGTGATATACAATCAAGCCTGACAGGTAAATGGTAAATGGTAAATGAAAAACTGCTCAAATAATCTGGATGGTTTGGCAGGTGTGATTATCTTGGCAGGCGGCGCATCTAGACGTATGGGAACGGCTAAGGCGATGCTGACGCTACCGTCAGGTGAGCAGCTGCTAGACTATCATGTTCGTCATGCGAGCAAGTTACAGATTCCTATATTGGTTGCAGATAATGGTCGCGGCTTTCAAACTGGTTTAGATGTCCATTTAGAAAAAACCAATTCGCCTATTATTCATATTGCTGATTATGGTGCTGATGTTGACTCTAATGAGCATGATGCGCGGGTCAAAACTGGCGGCGCATTGGTGGCTATCGAATCAGCCTTACAAACATTGAGCGATTTGAATGATTCAGGCATATCAAAAAATGTACAAGCATCGTGGTTACTGGTTATCAGCTGTGATAGCTTAATACCAGCAACTGACTTGTGGCAGAAACTACAATGTAAAATGAGCCTTGCTGCTGATAAGAAAGTGATTTGCTTAAAAGATGACAGTCACTTATATCCATTATTAGGGCTGTATCAGTTGAGTATCGAGCCTGATTTGAAGGCCTATATAGATAGCGGACAGCGTAGAGTAATGCGGTTTATTCAGCCATTAGTGCAAGCTGTATCATTTAGCAAAGAGTGGCAAAATCTAACCAACTTCAATACGCCTGAAGATTTTAAGCAGGCATGTGCTGCTCTACCAAAATAATAAAAATATCACATAAGAAAGGTTATATAAATGAGTGACAGCGTTCAGATAAATCAGCAATCTATTTTATCTCACTTAGACAGTGATGGTGATATTACCATGGTCGATGTCAGTGGTAAGACAGCAACGACGCGAGAAGCCAACGCCACTGGTCAGGTATGCTTCCCCAGTGAGATTTATGCGCAAATTAAAGCGGCTGATGGTATGACCAAAAAAGGCAGCATCACGCAAACGGCTCATATCGCTGGTATCATGGCGGCCAAACGTACTCATGATCTTATACCGCTTTGCCATCCACTACCGCTAGACAAGATAGGCTTAAGCTTTAAGTACAACGACGCGCTCAGCAGCCTCACGGTCAGTGCGGTAGTCAAGGTTACGCATAAGACAGGGGTGGAGATGGAAGCGTTAACAGCGGTTAGTGTTGCCTGCTTAACTATCTATGATATGACTAAAGCACTATCGCATGACATCGTTATAGATGATATTCATCTGGTCAAAAAGACAGGTGGTAAATCAGACTACAGTCATGCTTAAAGTGATAAAATTGCAGAGTGCGTCGTCAATCAATCAATGAATTAATCAATAAAGATATGCTAAGTGCCAAGCAAGGAAGCTTGCGTAAGAGGGAGAGGTTTATGAGTGCTATCGATATGACAATTAATATCGAATCAACGATGAATATTAACGTCATGTATTTTGCCAGTTTGGCTGACGAGGCCAATTGTCAGCAAGAGACAGTAAGCGTACAGCAGGATATATCATTGACTGAACTATACGAACAGCTTAGTCAAAAGCATCGCTTTAGCCGTCCGCAGTCGGAGCTACGAGTCGCAGTGAATGACTACTTTGCTAAATGGACTGACCAGATAAATGATGGTGATAGCGTGGTTTTCATCACGCCAGTCGCTGGTGGTTAGACAAGCGTTTATTAGTGTCCATTTTGTCAGTAGCTATTCAGTGGTTACAAAGAGAAAATAATAAATAGAGAAGAAAAATGACCGACAACGTCCACGATCATTCAATGAGTATCAAACGTAGTGCTGACGAGGCTTACCTTATCGCTGAGCGTGATGGTTTTGCGCTACTAGATATTGCGATTGATGAAGATAGGCTAAAAAGTACGTTAGATAATGACAGCTGCGGCGCGTTTGTTTGTTTTGAAGGGCGAGTGCGTAATCATAATAACGCTACGAGCGTTGATCGTCTTACCTATTATGGTTATGAGGATTTAGCCATCAACCAGGGCCGCGCCATTATAGAAGAAGCCAAAAAGCGTTTTGAAATTACGCATGCTATTGCGATACATCGTATCGGTGCGTTAGAGATTGGCGATGTGGCTGTGTGGGTTGGGGTAGTGTCAGCGCACCGTTATCCAGCATTCGATGCGTGTCGCTGGATATTAGATACCATCAAAGCGGACATTCCTGTGTGGAAGCAAGAATACTATGAAGACGACTCGTCTAAATGGCTTAGCAATAATGGTTAAGTCATTAGTTACTGTCTGTGTTTCTGCTTGTCTGCTATTGTCACTAAATGCTTGTACGCAAGACAAGGACGCCAATATGGCGCTTGCTTCTGACAAAGTTGAACCAGCTCAAACATTGCGTATCGCTGCGGCTGCTAACTTATCTGATGTACTCCCTCATATTATTGATAGCTATCAGGCTGATAACAGCTCATCTGCCCAAAATATTTCAGATATCTCAGATATTGAAGTTACTTATGCCTCTTCTGGTAAGTTATATGCGCAAATCAAAGCAGGAGCACCGTATGATATATTCTTGTCTGCCAATCAATATTTCCCTGCTAAATTGGCTGATGAAAATTTAGCTAGTGTTACTAACGAAGATGATAAGCTAATCAAGCCTTTTACGTATACCAGAGGTCAATTAGCGCTCTATAGTGTCACCAAACCTTTAAACGATTTTACGCCAACATCGCTAGGTGATGTGTTTACCAGTGCTGACTTTACTCAGGACACCAAGGTAGCTATTGCGAACCCTGACCTTGCGCCTTATGGTGCGTCTGCAAAAGCCTATCTGCAATCACAAAATATGTATGATAAGTTAAATGCTCAAAAAAGCTTAATACAGTCAGAGAATATCGGTCAAGCGTTCCAATACGCTCATACAGGTAGCGTGGATTATGGGTTTGTGGCGCAATCTCAACTCGTTGCGATTAAAGCCAAGCCTGAGCAATTTATTACTTTGCTGCCAACGTCTTATCCAACTATCTTACAAGATGGGATAGTTATCAATAACACCGCCCCAGCAGCAGACTTCACCGACTACCTGCGCTCAAAAGCAGGGCAGCAACACTTCTTACAAGCAGGCTATCTGGCCGTTCAGTAATACGTTAGACTAACCCCTCTCATCATAGAACGAGCAGTGACATTATATGATAGACCAGTCTCTTATGTCAGATATGCTCAGTCCATTTTGGGTGAGCATCAAGCTCGCTTGCGTGACTACCTTATGCTTATTGCTATTTGCAACGCCTATCGCTTATTGGTTGGCTAAGCCGAGCCGTATAAAAGCAATAGGACGTCTTAAGGTACTGCTCATGGGCATCATTGCGATGCCTCTGGTGCTACCACCTACCGTGATTGGTTTTTATCTACTGTTACTGCTCAGTCCTAGTGTGGGTATCGGTAAATGGTTGAGCGAACATAATATTAGCCCGCTGATTTTTACCTTTGAAGGTCTGGTCATTGGTTCTATTATTTACTCATTGCCTTTTTATATACAGCCTGTCTATGCACAGTTTTTGCGGATTCCGCAAAGTGTCACGGAAGTCGCGCATCTGTTAGAACCCAGTCGGTTGCGCCGATTTACCAAAATCTCCCTACCGCAAGCGCGCGTGGGTATTGTTTTGGGCAGCTTAGTCAGCTTTGCTCATACCATTGGTGAGTTCGGTGTGGTGCTGATGATCGGAGGAAGTATATCAGGTGAGACTAAGGTCGTATCGATTGCGATATATGAGCAAGTAGAAGCACTTAACTATGAGGCGGCGCACATGATGTCTGGTATTCTGATTATTATGGGTGTAGTGATGATAGCGTTAATCGCTAGTGTGAGCCGAATAAGTCAACGTCCATAGCACTGAAACATGCGCCTATTGTATCTATGATAATAATCAACCAACAATTAATAAAAATATGAGTCCTACCCACAATAGGGATTTTAGCAAGAATCTAATGTAAGCTTCATAACTCAGATCATTATGTACCAAAAACTTCTCTCCCAGAAAGAGCTCTTATGCGTCTATGACTATCGTTTCCAATAAAATACAACTCTTCATGTATTAACGTTAGTCTAATTAAGAACACTTGATAATATATCAAAAATAGTTTGGTTCTCTATGAGAAGATAACTCAAAATGCTTGGAAGGATGATACCTATAGTTATAGCAATAGCTAAGATTTTCTTGTTTACTTTGAGAGGGCTTGTCATAGATATTTGTGGAAATGATTTTAATACGTAAATTTTTATATGATTGTCAGTAATTTTTATATTTTCTAAAATATCTGTTTTACTTTCTCTAGTAAAGTCAAAAAAAGCATTGATACTAGTAGAAGTATATTCCTTGCTATTTACAGTATAAGAATACTTTATCCTCAAAGTAAATAAACTGTAATCTTCTAGCCCTGAGACTGATTTTTCAATAGTATTAACTTCTACTACCTCAGCCCAAATTCTTCTAGCATTGATTAGTATGTAAAAATCGAAAATCAGTGCAGAGATAGTGTAAATACCAACTAGAACCATCAACAAGAGTAATGTATATATCCAGAACATAGCTGTCCTTTGAGTACTTTTATCAATTGAATCTACCAGTATGTGCTGTATTTATCATCATAATATTAATTGAGACTACACTGCTAAACAATATAGCTATAGTTGTTGATAGTGCTATACCTAACGAATCTGTTGCACTTGTTAATAAGCCTGTTGTTATTGCATTAATCAACATTATGTATGTTATAGCGATTAAAGTTTGGGAGGTTTTATTAGTTGTGCTCAAATTATCATTTTGCCACGTTAAGCTAAAGAAGTCGCTCATTCTTCAAGATAAAGCGTCTGTTAATTATTTTAAGTCGTATATCATAATAAGGAATAAGCTGCTTCTAACGAGAAGACATAAAGCATGAAAGCTATAATAATGAGTTGTTTTATAGACACAAAAAAACCTCAAACAATCTAATGCTTGAGGCGAAACTTGCTTAAACTTAACCGTTTAAATTCGTTTTAAATATGGCGCAGCGGACGGGACTCGAACCCGCGACCCCCGGCGTGACAGGCTAGACCCACCATATTTCATTAAATTACTTTAATCTATGTCAACCTATAAAGACTTATGTAGAAAGGGCTATAGAGATTATTTTGTTAAGACGTTTAGCATACTTTAATACATTTTATGCTGATAAATAAGCTTGTTTTGGTCACCTGATAAGTATAAATACTATACTTACATCAAGGTAAATTAAGTATAATATTTATACTTATTATAATCGATATTTTAACGATTTCCTTTTACGCTAACTAGCAGAGAGGTTATTGATTTATGAGAAATTACATATCTAGCATTTCTGTGCGGCGAGGTTGAACGCTTTTGTCGCACTGATACCATCGGCTTCCTTTTCTAGCGTATAAGGGTTGTTAAATAGTTGCTCAAGGACGCTGGGCAGCCAAGCACAGCTTGACTCTTGCGCTCGGACAAGGGTCTCCCAGACCCTTGTTGTATCCTCGCTCATCATTTAAGCTATAGCTTGGCCCTCTTGAGATGTTATAAGCGGTAAGCTTCTCTCTATCATTATTCACTTCCACCTTAGTATGTAGGATTTTATCAATATCCATCACCACGCCACCCATTTTCACCGCAAGCGCTAAGCCGTAGCGGTACTCAGGGGTTAGGTTGGTGGAAAACGTTCCATAGGTTAAGAAGGGATACTGAACGATACCTGCTTGTTTTTAAGCGATGATGTCTTGACTGTCGTTAATTGCGTAGTAGCTCTGAACGCCAGCTTGTAGAATTTCTCCTGTTAGACTATGCAAAGGTATTTATTTTACTTTGGTCTCTAAGTCTACTATTTAGACCTTATAACTTCCTTTTTTAAGGGTAGACTTATATAAAGCAATAAATAAACTATTATAGTAATAGGAACAAATACAAGAATAGTGTTTAGTATACTCACTCCTAGCGTACCCAAAACTATTCCTGTGGTAAAACCTTTAAACATCCATATTTGATACTTGAAGGGATCAATAAGTTCATATCCACACTTTTTACAAGGAAGTAATGATTGAGAACAAAGATTCTTAATATTAAATACTATTAGGAATTTACTAGGCAATGGAGTTAAACATTGAGGGCATTTTAGCATGCTATACTCTTTAGTCTATTAGTCATCATATTTGTAAGGACACTACCCATTGTAGCAATCATAATGGCAGCGAAAGCTCCACCTGTGACAATTGCAAGTAAAGCAAATATCGCTATGATAGATAATAGCGGGATTAGTATGATAATTCCATCTTTAAAGCTGCAATCCGAGAAAACGCTATATACTGTGGTGATATGACCCCTGCTGTCAATCCCGTAGAACTAAACTTGGGAGATTTTAGTTACGCAGCTTGACGATAAAAGTCAAACCACACTTGTCTTGGCGTTTTATAGCCCAAACCCTTTTGAATCCTAGTCTGATT
>NZ_JASDCR010000013.1:0-98166 GCF_030407795.1 Psychrobacter sp. APC 3279
TTAATTCTCGCCCATTGGTCATCTCGTAGGGCATGGCGTCTTGTCATGAGGGTTTTACTCAGATTGCTAAATATAGAGTTACTATAGCTTATTCTAAAATAACTGTGCTAATTGATGACACGCCCTAGTTATTCAAACTCAATTACGACGATTCATTGATAAAAACAGCGCATTAAAAAATGTTGCTCAATACCAGATAGCTGATGGCAGACATAGTAGCCGCTGCAGGCAGCGTCACAATCCAAGCCAAGCCAATCGGTTTCATAAGCTTCCAGTTAGTATCTCTGTTGACGATACCGATACCCAATACCGCACCTACTAGCGTATGAGTACTTGATACAGGCAGACCCATTGTCGATGCGCCCATTACAACAGCAGCAGCAGCCAATTCAGCTGAGAAGCCTGAAGCTGGATGCATTTTCGCTAGATTGGTACCAACGGTTTGAATTACTTCTTTACCAATGAACCAAAGACCAACGATTAGTGCCACACCGAAGGTCAACATAACAGCAGGTGGCACAGCAGCTTCAGTAGCGATACTATTGGTACGAATCACATCCATGATAGCGGCAAAAGGACCAACCGCATTGGCGATATCGTTTGAACCATGACTGAAGGCAAAAGCTGACGCGGTAAAGACCTGCATCCAGCTAAACATAATGAACGTCGCTTTGGTCAAATCTTCTTTGTGTTTACCGCGAATACTCTTGGTATAGATATAGGTCGCTAACCATACTAGCGCCGCTATCATACCCATAATCAAGAAGCCCTGCAGTGTGGTCAGGCCGCTATTAACATTTTTAAGACCTTTAAAGACGACTAGAGAAGTCATTACCGCACCACCTGCGGCAGCAATGATAGGTACCCATTGCTTAAGTGCTTTTAGAGTATCAAGGCTACTGCGCTCATTCTCAATATCATAAAGCTTTTTGTAGTAATCAGTTTCTAGATCTTCAACGTTACAATCATCATCTTTATAGATTTCCTGATCACGTAGCATCGCTGACGTATAGGCCAATTGCTCAGACTCTGTCAAACCATCCAAAAACTCTTTGTGGTTTTGCTTTAAGACTTTTTTATTGCCTTTTAGCGTAGCAATATAAGCTTCAGTTTTATCATTATATTCAATGATATTTTTCTTGATTTGTCCATATAAAAGATAAGACAACACGCCACCTAGTAGCGGTGACAGCACCCAAGAAATAGCGATAGTTCCAACCGTTCCCCAGTCTACCGTTGATAGCGCCATGTCCGTACCACCTAACGTGATACCTAAAACAATGGAGCTACCAATCACACCGCCGATAATGGAGTGAGTGGTCGAAACAGGCAGACCTTTTTTGGTCGCAAATAACAGCCAAAATGCTGCTGCAACCAATGCGGAGAGCATGACATAAATGAACTGATTGGGCGTCACTGATAGACCATCTAGATCGACGATGCCGCTTCGAATCGTATCAGTCACCTCCCCGCCTGCAAGGACTGCCCCCGATACTTCAAATATCGCGGCAATACCCAATGCTTGCGGGATAGTCAACGTCCCTGCACCCACCGAAGTACCAAAGGAGTTGGCGACATCGTTACCACCGATATTGAATGCCATAAAGACACCAAAAGCGGTCGCCACAATGAATAGCGTCGTTTGCTGACGCATGGTGTAATCTAAACCCCACCACAAGAAGTAGGAAGTCATCGCAATCAGTAAAATGGCAAAAAATAGATTGATTCTCATAGAGCCAACTGGCTTGACTGACTCTGTAGAACTGCTGCTAATACCCATACGTTAGTACGTCCTGCGTAAGCTGATTAAAATTATATGAGGTTGATAATATTGCGCTGCTACTCACAGTGCTTGTTACGGCATCTAATGAAGTAGCAATAGAAAATATATAACATGCGGTTAGAAGGTCTTAAACCGACTATAACGAAAGGAGAAGTACATCCTTCAACATGTCACAAAGCCGCAAGTGATATTGCCAAATCGTCTGATTACAGCATCTTGCGGCTTATATATTTCTTAGCGATATTTGTGGTATTACTAACAGCTATTGTAACAATTTTTGTCGTAATTATTAAGTTATCTATACTAAATAACTAAAACACGTTGTTTGCTAAATTAAAATTATTATTTAGCAGAAGCTGTTTTGCGCTTTATTATATTAAATATGAGCACATAATGCATGATGATATTGCGAGATTTGTAACTGCGAGTGTATACGGACAATACCACACTCTATAAAAGACAGGATAGCTCAAATATGTTTCGAGCCATCCTACTTAGGAAATACTTAGGAAATACAATTATATGAGCCTATAAGAATCCTTAAGCTTCAGGCATTTCTAACAACTACTTACTTTCAGTAAATGCAGACAACTGCTCAATAGCATGATCTAACACGTCTAAACGCGCCTGACGCTTTTCGTTGGTCGCAATGACACACCATGGCGCTGTCGTTGTATCCGTGCGTGCCAGCATATCTGCTGCAGACTGCACATAGTCTGACCATTTATCACGGTTACGCCAGTCATCATCCGTTAGTTTAAATTGCTTATGCGGTGTTTCTTGACGATCTTCAAACCGTTTAAGCTGCTCTTTTTTATCAATCGCTAACCAATACTTGATAACCAACGTTCCTGCTGCTGCCAAGTCCGCCTCAAAACGATTAATTTCATCATATGCTCGTTGCCATTCATCAGTAGACGCAAATCCTTCGATGCGCTCAACCAACACGCGCCCATACCAAGTACGATCGAAAATAGCGATACGGCTAATACGATTGGTTTGCTCGTCAGGCAATCTCGTCCAGAATCGCCACAAGTAAGGATGCTGGGTCTCATATAACATCGGCGCGCCAATATTATAGATTTGATACTCGCGAGGATCTAACGGTGCGACCAACCTTTTGATTGCACCGCCCTTGCCAGCAGCGTCCATTCCTTCAAAGGCAAACACAACATGCCGACCTTGGCGTGCACGTAGCAACTCAGCTAGTTTTGCTTGCTTCTCCGTCAATGTTTCACGATAGTCGGACTTACTGATTTTTTTATCTTTAATAGATGTCAGTTGCTTAGGTATCAGTACAGGCTCAAACTGTTTTTGCTTAGTATCTGAGTTAAGTTTCAGTTTTTCGGACTGGGAACGGTTTTCTGACGTTTCCTTGTTATTGTCGTTGTCGTTGTCGTTGTCATTGCTATCTGCCTGACTACTCGCCAGCGCGGTTTGCATAGCATGTAGCACCAAGTGACAAAAATTATCAGCGGCCTCTGACTTATCATCACCATCAATGATGACCCAGTCATCCTGTTGACGCAGCAAGGTCGCAGCTACCTCATTAAACTTCTCAATGACTTGCTTATTGTTCCAGTCAATTTGATACAAAAACTGCGGATCTGCTTCGTCATCCTTTAAGCGACTGTGCAACGTTTCGATATCAACATGAAACCAGCATTTTAATAACTTGGTTTGATTGGCAATGAGATCGTTTTCAAATGCTTTTAGCGTGTCCAACTGCTGCTGTAGATAGTCTTGCCACTGAGCGATAGGAAGCAGATTTTTATCTTTTTGCCCTTTATTATTTGATAATGCTTCAAGGTTCTCACTATCTGATGTCGCTAGTCGCATGACGTTGTATAATAAATCAGCATACCAGTTGCCGAAATACACCATGACATCACCATGGCGCGGCATGGCGCTAGTATGCGCTTGCCAAATGGGTTGATAGTTCAATGGCGAATGACCAATGGTAGCCTCAACTTTAAGCAGCCTTGGATCTACCCATTGCCGTAACTGTTTAACGGCGGTACCTTTACCCGCCTGCTCCATTCCATTAACTAGTACTAACAGACCTGTTGGTTTATTGAGGGTCGGCGGCGTTTGCTGGCGAGTGGCTTTTAAAGCATACTGAGCTGTCACCAATGCCAATCTAAGCGAATCCTCATCCAGTGAAAACTGACTTAAAGGATTAGGCTTTAGACGCTGCTCTACAACTTGCTCACTAAATTGTGTACTTACCGCTTGTGGTGCTTTTGGTTCAGTAGTATCATTTTTTTTAGACATGTCTACACTCGCTATTATTCTTATTGGGCTGCTTTACTAATGAATGACTTATGGGATAGCTCTCGATAAGATAACTCTCAATATTTCGATCTTATTGTTCATTTTTATTTCATTTAATCATAGCACTACGCCAATCGGGTAAATAATATTACTGTGTAACAGATTGGTATTTGTATTCTTAATTATTTTCTTTTAAGGTGAACGCAATTTTGAGTATAGTATAGAACAGTTGTTCAAAAGCTCATAACCCTGAATCACGATACTTAAAACAACCATACTTAAATTTGATCACCCTATTTACTTCTACAGGATTCACTGCCATGACCGCTTTAGCTGATTTACAACAGCATTTAACACGTTTTTGGGCGATGCCTCATCACCAAGATGATGCATTAAACGCTAAGCTCAAAGAAGTACAATCATGGCAACAAGCACGTCTCCAGAAAACGCATCGCGAGCTATTTGAACAACCTAAAAACCAACTAATGGCAGATTACTTCCTCACCCAACTATATGGCGGCGAAGAATTCAAGTTATTGGCAGAGCAGTTAGCACGTATCTTGCCAAAAGCGAAAAAGCTAGAACGTCTTGCTAAAGAGTCAGCCCTAGAGGCTGGTAGCATGGGTATCCAAGCAGCGATTTTTGCTATTGAGCTAGATCTGCATTTAGCCCAGTGGTTACTCGCTCAAGATTTGCCAGTAAACGAAGAGAATATGCTAGCCGCCTACCGTACTGTCGATGAAGAAGACGAGCGACGAGTTCAGATTGCCAATTTAAAAGACGTCTGTTATCGCACGGACAAACACCTAAATTCGTTTATGCTCAAAAAAGCCTTTGCACTAGCAAAAAGTACAGCCTATCGTCATGGCTACCAGCCGCTTTATGATTTTATTGATACAGGCTTTAAGGCCATGAAACCTTTGAGCAGCGTCAGCGATTTTATTGAGCCGTTCTGCAAGCGTGAACTGTCCATTATTGATCAGGTTCATGATACGGATAATGGCAGTAAGCCGATAGCGTTTGGTGTATCATAAGGTCAATATGTTAAATAGCCAATTGACGCTTACTATTTAACGACTTCCTCCGATAAAGACAATCATAAAAATAAATTCTAGGACAACATAATGACTGATAATTCAAAAAATAGCAGTGCTCCTTTTAATCAAGCCACAACGACCAATGGTCATTTGCAAGACAAGCTGGTAAAAGACAGTATTGCTCATAATCAGCAGATTAGTGCGCAGATATTACGCAATCAAACAACCAATGTCGTGCCGAGCAAAAATAATAGCGTTGCTAGTGATGACAATAGCGACTTTACTAAAGTTCAAGACCTACCAACTGGGACGCCGCAAGGCCAACAAACTACTATGCCAAACAACGACAAAACGACTCGCACAAACACTTCAGAGCAAACCATAAAACAAACCCTGTTCAATCAGCGTGATGACATCAATAATCCGCACACGCCTGAAACAGACGGCAACGAGCAGACGCATTTCGGCTATAAGACAGTCAATAAAGCAGAAAAACAAGCACGTGTGGCTGACGTATTCACTTCTGTTGCCAAAAAATACGACATCATGAATGACTTGATGTCATTTGGTATTCATCGTCTGTGGAAGCGTTATGCGATTAGTCTATCGGGCGTGCGTGCTGGTCAGCATGTCCTTGATATCGCTGGTGGTACGGGCGATTTGGCTAAAGTATTTAGCCGTGAAGTCGGTAGAAATGGCCATGTCGTACTATCTGATATCAATGCTGCGATGCTAGAAGTGGGCCGTGAGCGCCTGATCAATGCTGGTTGTAATAACGTTGACTTTGTATTAGCAAACGCTGAGACGTTAGCACCATTTGATGACGAAAGCTTTGATTTGGTCACTATTAGCTTTGGTTTGCGTAACGTCACAGACAAAGATGCCGCGCTAAAGTCTATGTATCGCGTCCTAAAGCCAGGCGGTCGTCTATTGATTTTGGAATTCTCAAAGCCAGTATTTGAGCCACTATCTAAAGCCTATGATTTGTATTCATTTACTGCATTGCCAGTGATGGGTAAACTGATTGCTAATGACGCTGAAAGTTATCAGTACTTGGCTGAGTCAATTCGTATGCATCCTGATCAGCAGACACTTAAGCAGATGATGCAACAGGCTGGTTTTGAGAACTGTGATTATCATAACCTGACTGCTGGTATCGTGGCTGTCCATCGCGGCTTTAAAGCGTAACGATAGAGTACGATTAGCAAGACTATTACGTTTAACAGACCATATTGAACCTAACACGAACATACCATGCGCTGATGCAGCTAATGCAAAGGCGCTCACTTACCGATGCGAGAGCCTTATGCTGACTGTCCTTCTATTAGCTGGAGCCGAAAAGCTAATTAACATTGCCATTGCTAGTGATGAGATTACCAAAGCAGGTTTAGCGCCGCTTGCAGGTAAGGTGTTACGTCTTAATATGGGACTGCCTGAGATTCATTTAGACATCCTGTTCACTCATGAACGTTTGCGCTTTGAGCCGGTCACGACGGAGAGCGTATTTGAGCCAAGTGGCCAGATGAGTGAGCGCCAAAAAGCCAGCATGGAACGCGCACGTTTTGGTCACAGTCGTCCAGACTGCACCATCACCGTAGACAATGCCGCTCAACTGCTCAATCTAATGCGTGGCGCAGAAGGTAACCTGCCAATTGCTGGTGATTACAAGGTGCTAATGCAGCTCAAACAACTGGTTGCAGGATTTGATCCTGACGTGGCTGGACAGCTTGAGCCGTTTATTGGTAAACCAATGGCTAGCCAGTTACACCTTCTTATCTCTCAGCTTAAAGGTAGCTGGCGTCATAGTGCCAAACGTGCTTTTGATGACGTTAGTGATTGGGCCAATGAAGTGGCTGGCAATAGCACACCTGACCCTATCGAGATGACTGAAGTAAATGATCTTAAGCAGCTATTGTTAAAATTACGTGCTGACGTCGAACGAGAAGAAGCCAAACTTGCTGCTATTAAAGAAGAGCAAGCACAGTTTCTTAACAACTCGTTTCATCAATAGCCGATTGCATCAATCATAAATGAACGCTATTACCGATAGTACTATTTATGATTAAGCACAGCGCCTACCCCTTTTTCGTCTTTGTTTAGAGTACCTAACCTCATGCTATTATCGCACCGCGCTCGTCTACTTGAGCTTTGGCGTATCGCCGCAATGTATCGCCTTGATACCCATTTTTCTATCGAAGAAGCACCGCAGCTACAACCTTTAGCGCGATTGATTCGCATGCATCCAGCAGCATGGGGCAAGAAGCACCAACCAAATGCGATTAAGTATGCGCTTGAGGACATGGGTACGCTGTTCCTAAAATTAGGCCAGTTACTCTCAACGCGTCGCGACTTGGTGCCGCCTGAGATTATCGCTCAGTTGATTCAGTTGCAGGACAAAGTTAAGCCTTTTAACGCTGATATTGCTGTCGCTCAAATTCAACACCCTAAACATGGTCTTGGCCAACCGATTGAAAAGCTGTTTGCCCGATTCGATATCAAACCGTTAGCAGCTGCTTCTATTGCCCAAGTTCATACTGCTGCCTTACATGATGGGCGTGAAGTCGTGGTAAAAGTAGTGCGCCCTGATATTCGCACTGTGATTGTTTCTGACTTTGAACTGTTGCGGGAATTGGCAAGTTGGGCATCTGCACGAATTGAAGCAGCACGTGCTATTCATATCATCGATATTGTTGAAGACTATCGGCAAGTCATGCTCAATGAGCTTGATTTGACGCTTGAGGCTGATAATACTACTCAGATGCGTAATAACTTTTTGGGTTCAGCATTGATGTATGTGCCTGAAGTTTATGAGGCTGCCAAAAACGTGATGGTCATGGAGCGTATCCAAGGCGTTCCTATCTCACAAGTTGAGATGTTTGATCAGTTAGGTTATGATCGTGCAGCGCTTGCAGAAAAAGGCCTAACGATATTTTTCACCCAAGTCTTCCGTGATAATTTCTTTCACGCTGATATGCATCCAGGCAATGTGTTCGTGGAGACGCCACCTGTGCAAACTCTACATGCAGGTATGGCCGCAGTTGATTTAGGTCATGAACCACGTTATATCGGGCTTGATTGCGCCATCATGGGCACTTTATCAAAAGACGATCAGCTCATCGTAGCGCGGATGTTACTTGCCGTAATGAATAATAACTTTACCGCTGTAGTCGATATTGTGAGCCGTGCAGGTTGGATACCACCAAATGCTGATAAGCATGCCCTAATGCGTGATATGAAACGTACCGTTGGTCCTATGCTACAGAAGTCGATCGATGATATCGACTTTGCTGGCGTACTGATGCAGATTTTAGACATTGCGCGTAGACACCATATGAGTATCCCACCGCAGCTGATGCTTCTGCTAAAAACCTTGGTCCATGTGGAAGGACTTGGTCGTGATTTGTATCCTGACCTGGACATTTGGTCACTTGCCAAGCCAATTCTAAGCAGTTGGATTAAAGAGCAGTTAGATCCTATGCGTAATCTACAGCAACTGCGTCAACAACTGCCTGAAATGCTTCTGTCTACTACCGATATTCCTAAACTATTAGATCAAGGGCTACAAAGCCTTGCCTCACAGAGCTCTCGTCAGGACAGTCAACTACGCGAGATACAACAGATTCGCGCTGACATGCTAAACGACCGTCGTCGTGATTGGTTGGCACTTGCAGGGTTTGCTATTTTTATTGCTATCGCTACGCAAGTTATCGGCTGGCTATCACCTATATTTTATATACTGGCTATTTTGGTAGTTGTTTGGCGCATCCTAACTTAGTTATGATAGAACAAATGTCTGTCAACAAAGCATATCAAATGGATATTGAATATGCTAAGTTAATGCTAAATATTCTCGTGATCTATAGGAACCCTCATGTCAGCGCTACCACTGTCACAGACCCATAACACTAGTAAACCAGACTATAGTGAGGCTATCACAGCTTTGCAAGAACGCTTTGGCAAGCAACTGAGTTTGAACACTACAGTGCGTGAGCAGCATGGCCATACCATGACGTGGTTAGCCAATCAGCCGCCAGATGCAGTATTAACAGTACAGGACAAACAGGAAGTAGCTGCGGCCGTTGAGATTTGTCATCAGCATCAGATGCCAGTGATTGCTTTTGGTATCGGCTCTTCTTTGGAAGGACAATTAAATGCTCCCTATGGTGGACTGTGCATCGATATGCATGCGATGGATGCTATTTTACAGGTCAATAATGAAGATCTGACTGTTACCGTTCAGCCCGGCGTGACGCGTGAGCAGCTAAACCATTATCTGCGCGATACAGGGCTGTTTTTTCCGATAGACCCCGGTGCTAATGCCAGTATTGGCGGCATGGTCGCCACTCGTGCCTCAGGTACTAATGCGGTGCGTTATGGCACTATGAAAGATGTGGTACTCGCACTAGAAGTAGTGACCGCAAGTGGCGATATCGTACGAACAGGCACACGCGCTAAGAAGTCTGCAGCCGGTTATGATTTGACGCGCTTGATGATAGGCTCAGAAGGCACGCTTGGTATTGTCACTGAGGTCACGCTGAAACTATTTGGTATTAGCGAGTGTATAGGCAGCGGCATTTGTCATTTTTCAACCATTGAAGATGCTTGCCAGGCAGTAATGCTAACGATTCAAATGTGCTTACCTATTGCTCGTATCGAGCTGCTTGATGCAATGCAAATCAAAGCATGTAATCAATATGCCAATCTCGATCTAACCGAAACGCCTACGCTATTCGTCGAATTTCACGGTACAGAGGCAAGTGTTGCTGAACAGGCGCAAATATTTGCTGATATCATCGAAGAGTTTGATGGTCGTGATTTTGCTTGGGATACCAATGAAGCTGAGCGTAAACGTCTCTGGCAGGCAAGACACAATGCTTATCATGCTAGCTGTGCGTTACGTCCTGAGACAAGCGCCCTATCGACTGACACTTGCGTACCTATTTCGCGCTTGGCAGAATGTGTCAACGCCACTGCAAAAGATATTGAAGCATCAGGGATGATTGGACCAATTGTAGGTCATGTAGGCGACGGTAACTTTCATGTTTTATTATTGGTCGATACCAATAATCCTGAAGAGGTAGCTACCGCTGAGGGTATTATCGGTCGTCTCGCCACACGGGCTATCGAGATGGATGGTACTTGTACGGGCGAACACGGGATCGGACAAGGCAAACAAAAATACATGCAGCAAGAACATGGTAATGCGCTGATACTTATGAAAGCTATTAAGGCAGCCCTCGACCCTAAAAACATCCTTAACCCAGGGAAAATATGGCCTGAGGCTTTATCTATTTCCTAATACTATTAGAAAAACTAAGACCATACTAAAACCAAAGCAATAGCCAAAAAAAATACGCCTACTTCTCATCAAAAGCAGGCGCATTTTTTTGGCTAAAAACTGATTGCTATAACATCTGGTCGATTGCCATCTGTGTCAGTACGCGGCCACGAGCCGTACGCAGCACATAACCTTGTTGAATCAGATATGGCTCAATTACGTCCTCAAGTGTACCCCGGTCTTCAGCCATCGCAGCTGCTACTGCTTCAACACCAGCAGGACCACCATCGAAGCGCTCGTGCAATATTTCGATATAACGTCTATCTAGATGATCAAGACCACGTCTATCCACTGCCAACATATCTAACGCGCTACCAGCAATCGCGCCATTAATACTACCGTCGCCTCTTACCTCGGCATAGTCACGCACACGGCGTAATAGGCGGTTAGCAATCCTTGGTGTACCACGTGCGCGGCGGGCAATCTCTACAGCGCCATCTTCACTCATTGGTACGCGCATTAGACGTGCTGCTCGGCTGACAATCGTCGTTAGATCAGCGATGTTGTAAAACTCAAGGCGCTGTACAATACCAAAACGGTCACGTAGTGGTGAGGTTAGCAGCCCTGCTCTAGTTGTTGCTGCTACCAAGGTAAACGGCGGCAAATCAAGCTTGATAGAACGTGCAGCAGGCCCTTCACCAATCATAATGTCTAATTGGAAATCTTCCATTGCTGGATAAAGGATTTCTTCAATAACCGAGCTTAGACGGTGAATTTCATCAATAAACAGTACGTCACCCGCTTCTAGATTGGTCAGCATGGCTGCCAAATCTCCTGGGCGCTCAAGCACAGGCCCTGAAGTAGAACGCAGATTACCACCCATTTCACGAGCGATAATATTAGCGAGGGTCGTCTTACCCAGACCCGGTGGACCAAATATAAGTGTGTGATCTAGCGCTTCGTCACGGCCACGTGCAGCACCGATGAACACTTCCATCTGCTCACGTACCACCGGCTGACCAATATACTCAGCCAATAATGCTGGTCGGATATTGGCATCAGGAGCGTCACTTGCACCTTCTAGCGGATTAATTAAACGATCTTGCGTCATAGAATTTATCATTATATTAAAAAATTAGTTAACAAATAGCATAAACAAACGCTGCGCATAAGTCATCCAAAACCTTATTAAGCGAGCACTAAAACGAAAATAAGCGACATTTAATGTCGCTTATTAATTTAATACATTATGTGGTTGTCATCGATAGACGACTAATTAATATAAATTAAAAGCCAGATAGCTGCTGCAAAGTAGCTTTTAACAAGCCTTGAGTATCAGCAAAAGTATCTCCTTTACTCTTAGCAGCTTTAATCGCTAGCTGAGCTTCTTTTTCTTTATAACCCAAGCTAATCAACGCGCCTTCCACTTCAGCAATAATACTACCTTCATGAGAAATCGTAGTTTCCTGAGGCGTTAATTCAAACGCACCACTATCAACGTCGATATTCTTTAACTTATCCTTTAGCTCAATTAATAAGCGTTGCGCCGTCTTTTTACCGATGCCTGGGATACGAGTTAATGCCGTCTCCGACTCTTGTTCGACGTGCATCTTTAGCTCAGCTGCTGACATTGCAGACAGCATAGCCAAGGCCATTTTTGCCCCAACCCCGTTAATTTTAATTAACTGGCGAAAGACATCACGCTCTTTTCGATCGATAAAACCGTAGAGCAACTGGGCATCTTCGCGAACATGGAAATGTGTCCAAATGCTGGCTTGTTCATTAAGCTGTAACTGACAAAATGAAGGCAATGGCAGTTCGATATCATAACCCACACCAGAAGTCGTCATGATACAAGCCGTCGGTGCCATCAAGTACTGCACCTGTCCGGAAATCAATCCAATCATTATTTACGACCTCTTATGTAAAATATTATAAAATCAGCTGCTACTTCATGATTAACAACTACGTTCTACAACAAAGTCTTATTGGTAAAAATTCACCATACCTTCAAGACTGGTTGGGCGAATTTTGTGTGCTTGACCTGCAGAGCCAAACGCTTCAAAACGATTGGTACAGATATCTGACATCGCTACCATAGATGCTTTAAAGTATTTGCGTGGATCAAATTCACTTGGATTTTTTGCAAGGAATTCACGGATAGCACCAGTTGAAGCCAGACGCAAATCCGTATCGATGTTTACTTTGCGCACACCATGTTTAATCGCTTCAACGATTTGCTCAACTGGCACACCATAAGTTTCGCCAATATCACCGCCATTTTCATTAATAACTTTTAGCCATTCTTGTGGCACTGATGAAGAACCATGCATGACAAGATGAGTATTAGGAATACGGGCATGAATCTCTTTTACGCGCTCAATAGACAAGATATCGCCTGTCGGTGGACGTGTGAACTTATAGGCACCATGACTAGTACCGATAGCAATCGCCAATGCATCGACATTGGTATCTTTTACAAACTGCTCAGCTTCATCAGCACTGGTCAAAAGCTGCTCATGATCCAATATGCCTTCAGCACCAGAACCGTCTTCTTCACCAGCCATACCAGTTTCAAGACTACCTAGGCAACCGATTTCGCCCTCTACAGAAACACCGCAAGCGTGTGCCATTTTGACGACTTCGCGCGTGACGCTAGCATTGTAGTCATAATCCATTGGCGTTTTGCCATCTTCACCAAGTGAGCCGTCCATCATCACTGATGAAAAACCTAACTGGATTGAGCGTTGGCAGATAGCTGGCGACATACCATGATCTTGATGCATTACTACTGGAATATGTGGCCATTCTTCGATCGCAGCGATAATCAAATGACGCAAAAATGCTGACCCTGCATAGTTACGTGCGCCTGCACTGGCTTGGACAATGACAGGTGAATCACAAGCATCCGCAGCCATCATGATTGCACGCATTTGCTCTAAGTTATTGACGTTAAAGGCAGGAACACCATAGCTGTGTTCAGCGGCATGATCTAGAAGTTGACGTAAGGATATTAGGGCCATAAGACGCTCTCTGATTAGATTTTGAATAGTATTTTAAAAAACAGCTTGATAGCAATCATTTCACTGTATATTCGACCATACTAACCGTATATAGGCTAGTAAAATTCTGAATGATATTGGATATGATTACCACGCGGTGATTATAGCAAAAATTGTTCTGTCTTCGTAGCGGTTGACCGACTATTTGTCAGTCTATACCGTCTTTTGATCTCAGTTTAACTTTCATAAAGTGACAGTTTATAAACTATCACAATGACGTACAACGCAAAAAGCCTTGGCAATCACCAAGGCTTTTCTAGTATTTTGAGGCTTATAAAGCAATGACAATTTTTAGAGATTATTTACCGCTGATTATCTATCAACCGATAGCGTCCCTTTAAATCAGTCATTATAGTGCTTAGTTATCGCGTAGCTTAGTACTGTTGCTCTGCATCAACTGCAACATCATTTGCGCCATCAGCAACAGCGTTAGCGCCATCAGCAACAGCTTCAGCAGTATTTTCAACCGCTGTGTTAGTGCTTTCAGCAATAGCATCGCCAGTGTTTTCTAGAGCGTCTGTCGCAGCTGCACCAGCAGTGTCAGCGCCTTCGGCAATTTCAGTACCAGCGTCTTGAGCAGCAGCTTCAGCTTCAGCAGCAGCAGCATCTGTTTCAGCGGCAGCAGCATCAGCGTTTGCAGCAGCATCATCGCCAGCAGATTCAACAGCAGCTTCAGTGTTTTCTTCTGTTTGTTGGCTACATGCAGTGATTGCAAAGGTACCAGCAAGTACGCTAGCAAGTAATAAATGACGTTTTAACATAATAAACCTCTCGTAAATAATGCATGTCAAAATACATGGTCGCGCTATTTTATAGAGTGCGAATCAGACATGCAATAATAATTTTCAGTATATAAATAAATAATGACTGCTTAATAATAATCGATGGCTATTGCACCTACTTATGCTAATAAAAACAAGTAAATCAACAGCCAAAATATTATTTTTACAGACTACCTTAGTTATTTAAAGTTAGTTGTACGTCTAATGTTACTAAGCTACAGAGTATCGTTAATTAGTTAGGCATCTATTTGCAGCGCAGCGACTGCCGGAAGTACTTTACCTTCAACAAACTCTAAAAACGCACCGCCACCTGTTGACATATAGCTCACACCATCAGCAACCTGATATTTATCGATAGCCGCTAACGTATCACCGCCGCCCGCGATAGAGAAACCATCGCCGTCTCTTACAGCAGTAGCCAATATCTGTGTACCTTGCCCGAAAGCGTCAACTTCAAAGACACCCACTGGACCATTCCACAAGATAGTTTTTGCATTAATAATGGCATCAGCAAGCTGTTTTGCGCTTTCTGGTGCGATATCCAATATCATGTCATTGTCACCGATCGCATCAACTGATTTGATCGTTGCGGTGGCTTTTTGCAATGAGCCAGTAAAGTCAGCAAAATCGATGTCGTTTTTATCAGCGACTACGACGTATTCAGGCAGTAGAATTTCAGTCTTGGTCATAATGTCACGCGCAGTATCGAGCAAGTCTGCTTCGTACAATGAGGCACCCACACTATGGCCTTGTGCTGCTAAGAAAGTATTAGCAATACCGCCACCAACGATAATCTGTGTGCAAACTTCAGCCAAGCTGTGTAGTACTTCTAATTTCGTAGATACTTTTGATCCACCAACGATAGCAAGCATTGGCTGTGCTGGTGTTTCAAGCGCTAGGCTTAAAGCATCAAGTTCAGCAGCTAACAACGGCCCTGCACACACAGTTTTGTCTGCTTGACGCATCGCTTGCGTAACGCCTTCTGTTGATGCCTGTGCACGGTGCGCTGTACCAAAAGCATCCATCACAAACACATCGCACAAATCAGCGTACTTTTTCGCTAGCGTGGCATCGTTTTTCTTTTCACCGTCATTGAAGCGTACGTTTTCTAATAGAACCACTTCGCCAGATTTTACATTGGCACCTTGGGTAAGATAATCAGTATTAAGACGTACAGGTGTCGATAGTTGCGAGCTTAATTTTTCCGTCAAGTAGTCAGCAACTGGTGCCAATGAGTATACAGTTTCAGGATTGCCTTCTGTTGGGCGGCCTAAATGTGAGCAAACAATTACCGCAGCACCTTTTTCGAGCGCCATTTTGATGGTAGGAAGACTGGCTTGCAAGCGCGCATCGCTCGTGACCTTACCGTCTTTAATAGGTACATTTAAATCTTCTCGAATCAAAACTACTTTATCCGTTAAGTTCAATTCACTCATACGCAAAAAATTCATTACCTGCTCCTATGCATCAATCTATCTGTTAATTTGCGATTACTGTCGTTACTAATATGACTATTATAGTCCGCTCTATATAAATCAGATTCGATGCTAAGCTCGATCGATCTACTATTTCGTAGCATTCTCGCTCGCCTAGCTTATAACTACGCTATCTTATATCTAAGCTATAGAGTCACTATCAGCTTTATTACTTTTTAATGTTTTTTAACGCTTAGCTCTGACACTTATCAAACCACTCTGATGATTCGATCAAGTAAGCAGAATTCAGCGGCGGTGTATTCTACCAGTTTTCTAGCGCAGTCTCACAAGCAACCTGTCACAAATTTCAGCATGTTTAAAATATTTAGTCTATATTCTCAGACCATTATTCGATGACAACAATTGCAGTTGCTAGCTTTAAGCATAGTCAATAAACCGTAACATTTCGTGGTGGTACTCAGCAGTCAAGCTCTTTATGATAGAAACATTGACAATAAAAATAACCCATTAGGAGAAAATAATGAGCATCAATCTAGACACTGCTAAACAAAACTTATTAAAATTAAAAGATGAGTACGAATCTCGAATTGATAAAATAGAAGATCACATCCAAAATCCGCAAGATGATCTCAATGAACATTGGGAAGATCAGGCCATATCCTATCGTCAAAACGACATGCGCAAAAATTTGATGAGCGAGGCACGTCAAAGCTTAATCTATGTCGAAAATGCATTGAGTCGGATTGAAAACGGTACTTATGGCGAGTGTGAAGTCTGCGGCGAGCCAATCGAAGAGCAACGCTTAGAAGCGCTACCCTATGCTACCTTATGTATGGAGCACGCTGAGTAGCGCTATCATATTAATATTATATTATAAGACTATTGCTACTCCAAAACCTATCTAAGAAGCGTACTTCAAGTAGGTATTTTCCATTTAGAAAATGCCTGCTGCCATTCATGACAACGCTGCGCTATGTCTGCTACTGGCAAGTCCATAATATCCCCAACTACTGCTACAAGCGCAATGGGCAAATCTACTAGCTCTGAGATGTTTTCTGCGGTTAACCCACCTATTACACAGATTGGTATGCCTTGCTGACATCCTTCAAAAAGCTGCTGACGCGAAACGATGTTAGCATTTGGCTTAGTTGTAGAAGTAAATACAGCACCCATCGCAGCATAACTTGCGCCGTCATTTTTTGCTTCTTTAATCAGCGCTACATCACCATGGCAGGTACGACCGATTATTTGATGCGGCGATAAAGACTGTAGAGCATCACCGATACTGCCGTCTGTTTGACCAAGATGTACCCCAACGCCAAGCCTTTCGGCAAACTTCACGTCATCATTAATAACAACTGTCACGTTGTACTTTTTAGCTAACTCAACAATTTTTTGTGCCTCATCAAAAAGCTTTGTAGCTCCATCAGGCAGACTAAGAACTTGTTTACGACGAATTTGTAATAGCGCAATTAACCCTGTCGACAAGGCTGCCTCTAGCTTTTGATATAACAGCTCAAACTCATCATCGTTGGTCAATAAATATAGCTTAGGTATAACTGAAGAGAATGGTGAATAACTCATAGCATGTATCCTTAATGCTTAAATTCAACACAATAAAAAAGCCGTTATATGATATAACAGCTTTTTTATACATTTAGAACAGCAAACTTATACTGTACGGCGTGTAGCCAAACTATTTAAGATATTTTTAGCATCGCCCCAACGTGTTGCTGAGCTGTTTGCCCCTAAGATAACGATAATCGCAGGACGATTGTTGACACGAGTTTCCATCACAACACAACGTCCAGCTTCATTAATAAAGCCTGTCTTAGAGATTCCGATTGGATAGCTACCATCACGAACCAGCGTACTGGTATTACTGGCTTTGTAGGTACGGTTACCACTTGAGTAATTTGAGACAAAAAAGTCATAGCTCTTAGTGGTAGAAAAACGACGAATCACATCATAGTTGCCAGCAGCACGTACCATCTTGACCAAATCTTTTGACGAAGCTACATTACGCTTATCAAGTCCAGTTGGATCGCCAAAAAATGCCGTATTCATGCCCAAATCTTGCGCTTTACGATTCATCGCACGCATAAAGGCATCATATCCACCTGGGTAGTTACGTGCCAGACTCTTCGCCGCTGGATTTTCAGACTTCATCAATGCCATCAATAGCATCTCAGCACGGTTTAAACGATCACCTGATTTCAAACGCGAGCTTGCACGCTTTGGACCAACGAAATCTTCTGGATCAAGCGTGATTTCTTCACGCATATCAAGGCCTGCATCCAATACGACCATAGCCGTCATAACCTTGGTGATACTAGCCATAGGACGCGCGATATCAGCATCTTTTTCGTAGATAGATTCGCCTGTTTCAGCATCGATCACCGCAACACTACGTGAATCCGTACTAATCGGAATCATATCGCTGCTACCGAATGCCCCACGATAAGTTGTGTTATAGCGAGCACTATTGGTGTTATTACTACTAGCAAAACTATTAGTATTCGTAATATTGGTAGTGCCGTAGCCATTATCAACTTTCTTAATAGCAGAGCCATTGGACTTGTACATTATGTTACGAGCTTCAGACAAACTATCAGCGCCGCCCCAACTCAGGCGTGCACTAGAAGCAGTGTCAGTGCTACCATTAATTGTAAGTGCGGCTTGTGCAACACTGCCCAAACTCAATGAAATCATAGCAGCGATCAATTGCTGTTTGGTTAATGGTAGTTGCTTCATTATGCCTCCTGCTGTCGCTATTACGCCAGTTACATATTGTCTGACGCCAAAAACGTACGTAGCGTTTATAGATGTGTTTGTAAGTACTCACATAGAGCTTTTGTATTTTTAGTGTATCATGGTTTACATTTAAGTTTAATCTATCAAACTGATTTAGTAGTTTTTTTTGGTTTCGTTCAAACTTTACTACAACCAATTTATATTACAGAAACATCAATTCACACTGCAGCAATATAATTTAACTTCGAATGTTATGATTACTCGTATTTTGTTATATTAATCAGCGGTATTTTGAATATACGAAGATGACAATAATGGTTGAAATATATTCGTTTTTTATACTATTTGGACCTAATAAAGCGTTCATTCTGACAATCAATAAAGAGTATGGTTATGATTAAAGTATTAGTGGTAGATGATCATGATTTGGTACGGATGGGTATTAGCCGTATGTTGTCAGACAGCCCCGATATTGAAGTAGTAGGTGAAGCAGACAGCGGTGACATGGCTATCAAACAGGCCAAACAATTACATCCTGACGTGATTTTGCTAGACGTCAATATGCCGAATATTGGCGGGCTCGAAGCAACCAAACGCCTGATACAACTCGACATGGGTATCAAGATTTTGGCGGTCAGTAGTATGTCTGCACAGCCCTATCCCTCAATGCTGATCAAAGCAGGTGTGAATGGTTACATTACCAAAGGCACGCCGCTTGATGAAATGATACGTGCGGTCAAAAAGATTTATCAAGGAGGTCGTTACTTCAGTCAAGATGTTGCTGAACAGTTAGCAGACGTTTTATTATCTGATAACGCAAACTCCCCTTTTGACTTATTAAGTGACAGAGAAAAACAAGTGGCGATGATGGTTGTTAATTGTCAGAGCCCTCAGCAAATAGCTGATCAATTATTTGTTAGCGTCAAGACTATTAATACGTATCGCTACCGTATTTATGAAAAAGTTGGGGTTGATAGTGATGTTAAACTGACTCATTTGGCCATTCGTCATGGTCTGATTCAACCATAAACCATTTTAGCGTTTATTTTATTACGGCCAGTTTATGAACCCTGCTACCAACCTTAGCTCTGCCATTACTCGTTATGTACATCACGACGATACGCTTCCTCTGCCGCAGTTGCGTAAGTTGGGGTTGATCTATAGCAGCTATCGTTTCGTCGTTAGCCTGTTCTCTATGCTCATGCTATACATCTCTGCTCGTACCGGTGATAGCGCGTCTTTACCGAGTTTTTTACAACAAACGACTCTAAGCTTCTATGTACTTCTAAGCTTGATACTGCTTGGATTATTTTATGTCGTTAGAAAACATATGCGCCGCCAATTGGCATTCGGACTGGCCTTAGACGTTATTATATTAAGTCTACTGCTCTACACGACAGGCAACCCTGATTTGCAGCTAACCATGTTATACATGGTAGTCGTCGCGGCTAGCTTTATGCTACTACATGGTTCACAAGCGCTGGTTATTACGTTACTTGCCATCATTCTCGTTATTTATCAGCAATTTTTCTACGCTATTGCTAATAGCATGAGTCTAGCCAATCTAGGTGATGCGCTACTGATGTCAGCGAGTTTTTTAGCAGTGGGCGGTTTGAGCTGGTCTATCTCTCAGCGATTAGTACAGCTTGAGAAAGTCGCGGCAAACCATGCTAAGGAAGTCGAGCGACTTAACGTGATTAATCAAGAAGTTATCACGCAGATGGTGAATGGTGTTATCGTTATCGATAAGCAACATATTGTCTTAGCAAATCTTGCAGCACATCAATTGCTGAGCCTTTCGCTTGTCACGCCTACTACAGCACAGAATACCCTTGACGATACAAAAGAGACTCATAACAAAGCACTTCTCTCTAATTTTGAGCAGCAACTCAATGAACAGCATTCCCAGTTGTTTCATGCCTGCTTGTCAGTAGCATCTGGGCAGTCACGCGCTTTTACCTACGATGTGCCAGCTGTGGCAAATGCCTCAATATTTGGCAAATTACGTGTACAGATTATTCCACTAAAAGACGATAGCAAACTTGTCATATTAGAAGACTTACGCCGTGAGCAAGCTAATGCTCAACAACTAAAACTGGCTTCTCTAGGGCAATTAACTGCCAGTATTGCCCATGAAATCAGAAACCCATTAGCAGCGATATCGCAAGCCAGCCAGCTATTAATGGAAGATGTTGCAGAACAAATGGAAGATGACAGTGCATTAACAAGTGAATCGAATGCTGCCATGACCGGCAACCATGAGCTTTATGAAATGATATTTTCACAGACAAAGCGTGTAAACCGTATCATCGAAGATATTTTAAAGCTGTCTCGTCAGCAGACGGCTACCCAGCAGGTGCTCGAATTGGCTGAATGGATGCCATCATTTTTGGAGAATTATTTCCAAGGACACGACATTTTTCTACGAATAAAAACCAAACCCATCATATCATTTGATACTCATCAGTTAGAGCAGATATTAATCAACCTAATCAACAATGGCCTGCGTTATAGCAGCTATGCTCATCCCCACGCTTATGTAGAAATCGACATTTACTGCGCAGACAACGATGTTATAATCGATATATTAGATAATGGTGATGGTGTTAGTGCTGGAAATTTAGAACTTTTGTTCGATCCATTTTTTACAACAGATAAAGCTGGTACAGGACTGGGGCTCTATTTATCACAAGCATTTTGTGAAGCCAATCAAGCGCGTTTACTCTACATTCCTGAACATGAGAAAACATGTTTTCGATTAATTGTACCTTCTATTAAATCTGATAATAAATTTCAAACTATCGAAGAAAATCTTACCTAAATTTATCTTTTGAAAGCTATTACGCCCATTTAGACCCAGCTATTGACTTTATAGCCATAAAATACGATGAGATGATGTATGACAACAACCGCGCTAGTCGTCGATGATGAAGTAGATTTATGTCGATTGATGCAAATTACCTTGACTAAAATGGGTATCAAAAGTGATGTGGCTTATACATTGTCGCAAGCAAGAACGTTTTGGCAAGACAACGACTACGATTTTTGTCTGACGGACTTAAAACTGCCAGATGGCTCGGGACTTGAACTGGTAAAAGAAATTAGCAATAGCTCTAATATTCCAATAGCAGTGATTACGGCTCATGGCAGCATGGATTTAGCTATTGAGGCATTAAAGCTTGGTGCCTTCGATTTTGTCAATAAACCGCTAGAACTACCACGTTTGCGCCAACTGGTAGAGAATGCCCTAAAAGTTATTCATCAAGATAACGAAGTACAGGCCGCACCGGAATGCTCTCCTGAACAAAAAATGCTAGATAGTAGATTGATTGGTAATTCTGCTGTCATGCATCCCCTCAAAAATACTATTTTAAAGCTAGCACGCTCACAGGCACCTGTGTTTTTATCGGGCGCTTCTGGCACAGGTAAAGAAGTGGTCGCCAGATTGATCCATGATTTAAGTCCACGGCGTGATGGCAGCTTTGTACCAGTGAACTGCGGTGCGATACCATCGGAGTTAATGGAGTCGGAGTTTTTTGGTCATAAAAAAGGTAGCTTTACAGGGGCTGTCGCTGATAAACAGGGATTATTCCAGCAAGCCAATGGCGGCACGTTATTTTTAGATGAAGTGGCGGACTTACCGTTAGCCATGCAAGTTAAGTTGTTACGTGCTATTCAAGAAAAAACAGTAAGGGCAATCGGTGATACAAAAGAAGTTCCAGTAGACATCCGCATTTTGTCTGCTACTCACAAAGACCTGAGCCAATTGGTACAAGATGGTGCATTTCGACAAGATTTGTATTATCGCATCAATGTCATTGAGCTAAAGCTTCCAACGCTTAACACACGCCGTGATGATATCCCTGTGTTAGCAGACCACTTTTTAGCGATGATTGCTGATGACTGGCAATTAGAGTCACCGCCGTCATTGACGATGGAAGCCTGCGAACGCTTACAACGCCACGATTTTGCGGGTAATGTCCGTGAACTACGCAACTTATTGGAGCGTGCAGTTACGTTAGCTGATACCTCATATATAGACGTTAGTCATTTAGGTCTTCCTGACATTGAACCTGAGCTTGTAAATACACAAGAGCAAAATCATAGCTCAGCTATCGATAGCTCTGAGCCACCTGCTCGCAACGTAGAAAATCAAATAGACGTTCAATCTACAGTCCAATCAACAAAGGACGGTGAGCAAGTCATTCAATCTAGCAATATGGCGACGCAGGTTGAGCAAAGAGTGACCAATTTACATCCCTATCGTACTAGCACCAACCACTACCCTTCAATGGTGCAGCATTCGTCAGCTAGTAATAACAGTTCGTCAACCAACGTAGCAAATACTTATGACAAAGAGTCGCTCCTTGCTTCCACCGCCCAACAAGAAACTTCTAAAGACATATCAGGTTTACAAGAATTGTTTGACGGTCAATTACCGCCTCAAGGGTTAGAGCATTATTTACAGGAACAAGAAAAGCAGCTGATTATCACGGCACTCAAACAAACTGGCTGGAACAAAACCCAAGCAGCTGAATTATTAGGAACCACCTTTCGTTCTTTACGCTACCGTATGAAAAAGCTCGAAATTTCTGAAGATGCGTTCGACTAGTTTCTTTTGAACGTCATCATCAAATATTTTTAAGCGTTGAATGGTATGTACTGTTAATTGAATGCTACGAAATTCTATTCTTTCGTAGCATTTTTTCTAACAAAGCGAATACCCGAATCAAGTGCTCGCGCCTTTACTAATTCTAAAGCTTGCTGCTCCCACGTGTTCTCGCTGCCAGATAAGGTCACATCAGGCTCTACACCGATCTCATCTATTTGTTTGCCTGCTGCTGTCATATAGTTGGCCACCGTTAATTTGACGGCTTGCTCATCGTTTAACGGTATGACCGATTGTACTGAACCCTTACCATAGCTGACCTCACCGATAATAGTAGCGCGTTTTTGTGCTTGTAAACTACTGGCAAGCACCTCTGCCGCTGATGCTGAATAGCGGTTTTGTAATACCACTAAAGGCAAAGGTTTAAGTATCGCATCACCTTGGGTCGATAGTACGCGTGATTTATTTTGACGTGCTTGCACCTGCACCACATCGGTATCATCCATAAATAAACTGGCCACGCTCACTGCTGATGTCAGTACGCCACCTGGATTATCACGCATATCTAGTAAAATTCCTGATATCGGAGCGTTTAAGTTAATTAAACCTTCTAGTAACTTCTCACGGCTGTTGTTTTGAAACGCCGGTAATTTGACAATGGCAATACCATCGACCAGTTTGGTCTCGATAATCTGTGGATGACTGTTATTACGCTGCAACGTCGTCGTGTGCTTACGGCGACCAGCTTTGGAAGTAATAATATCTACCTGCGTACCAGCAATACCCGTCAAAAGCTGCTCAACGTCATTAACCTGTCGCCCGTCGTCTAGCTTAAACTCATCAACTTGATGCAAATAATCACCAACTGCGATGCCTTTTTTGTCTGCAGGTGAATCATCGATAACCTCTGTCACGACCCAATAACCTGCCTCTGGTCGGTAATTAACCTTAATACCAATATCACCAACGTCGCCCTCAGTAAAAGCACGCAGGTTCTCATAGGCTTCTGCGTCCAAAAACTCAGCATGGCTATCAAGTTTGGTTAGCATACCGCTCATTGCATTGCTAAATAACTCTTCATCATTGACCGCATCAACGTATTGACGACGTACTAAATCCACCACAGCCACAAATGTCTTTAGCGTCTCAGGAGAGATAGCATTTAGCGATACTTGTGCAACTTCTGCTGGAATCTCCATATCAATATCATCAGCATCATCCGTCAGCGCGCTTTCATCTGGCACACTATCTATCGAGTCATCTGGCTCATCGGCGACATCTAACATATCAGCAATATTCGATAAATTATCAGCGTCGTTTTCATCCGCTATCTCATCTGCATTCAAACTGATGAGCTGTAGACCATTTGTAGGATTATCATTATTTGTAGAAGCTCCCACTGCTGCTTGTGCATTTACGCTAATCGCACAACCAAGCACACCTATTAAAATTGCAGGCTGCAAAACCTTGGACGCGACTGATGCCTTCCCTACTGATTTACTTAACCCTTTGGATAAAAAAGAACGTGCAAAAGAAATAGGCTGCATAAAAGAACTCATTTGAATAATAGAGAATACGAATTTATCGTTATATAGCGACTTACAAGATAGCACCAAACGCATATTTCGAACTAGCATAGTATTGCAAGTAAATTAAGTAAAATGTATCACAAAAAAAGGAAAGGATAATAGGTTATCCTTTCCTTTTTGATATCTTCTGGTACAGCTGTCAAGTCAGTATAAACCACAGTCATTTAAGTACTGTGTTTTAATTCGACTGGCCTAGACTGCTGGAACCAATAAGCTTTCACCTGTCATTTCGGTAGGGGCATCAACATTCATCAATGATAAAATAGTCGGTGCCACATCACTAAGTTTGCCGCCACGGCGTACTTGTAGCTTTTGCTCGCCCACATAAATCAATGGCACATGCTCTGTCGTATGCTGTGTATGTACTTGACCACTTTCGTAGTCTTGCATTTGCTCACAGTTACCATGATCGGCTGTAATAAGCATGTCACCACCAGCAGCACGCACTGCTGACTCGATACGGCCCACACAGACATCCAAGGCTTCTACGGCTTGTACCGCCGCATCAAAGATACCTGTATGCCCTACCATGTCACCGTTGGCATAATTGACTACTAGCACATCATATTTGCCAGATTCAATCGCTTCTACTAACTTATCAGTGACTTCGGGTGCGCTCATTTCAGGCTTCAAATCATAAGTTGCCACATCTGGAGATGGTACCAAGATACGCGTCTCGCCTTCATACTCTTCTTCACGGCCACCGCTAAAGAAAAACGTCACATGCGCATATTTTTCAGTTTCCGCGATACGTAGCTGTGTTTTACCTTGATCCTGCAGGTACTCTCCCAATGTGTTGGCTAAAGACGTTGGGTAATAAGCAATGCTGGTTTTTGGATTGTCAGCTAGGACATCTGAATACTTAGTTAGCATCACAAACGCTGCCAGTTTTGGCTGTTTTTGACGTGCAAATCCAGAAAACTCATGATCTGGCAAGACAAACGCTTGGGCAAGCTCACGAGCGCGGTCAGCACGGAAATTCATAAAAATAAGTGCGTCGTTATCATTAACAGTATATGGCACTTCATCACGTCCAATCACAGTCGTTGGACTGACAAACTCATCGGTCTCACGCGCTTTATAAGCAGCTTGGACAGCGCCATCTGCCCGTGTCGATAGACGATCAGCTTTACCTTCAGTAATCAGCTCATAAGCTTTTTGCACTCTATCCCAACGATTGTCGCGATCCATTGCATAGTAGCGACCGATGATACTCGCAATCTGTACGCGGCCACCTTCGTAATGAGCATTCAACTTATCAATATAGTCACGCAGACGATTGATGTACTTATCAGCAGATTTAGGCGGGGTATCACGACCATCTAAGAAACAATGAATAAAGACATTCTTGGCACCATGCACCAATGCTGAATGACACATACCTTCGATATGGTCTTGATGAGAGTGGACACCGCCATCAGAGAGCAAGCCCATAATATGGACGTTACCGCCACGCTCATTAGCCGCTTTTACCGCATTGACCAATGCTTCGTTCTTATAAAATTCACGATTGGCAAGCTCACTTGAGATACGAGTTGAGTCCTGATAAAGAACACGCCCCGCCCCTAAATTCATGTGACCGACTTCTGAATTACCAAACTGACCATCTGGCAAACCAACATCTTCCCCTGAAGCAGAAATAAGCCCATGAGGGTATTGCTGATAAATCTTGTCTAAATTTGGCATATTGGCGGCAGCAATGGCGTTATCTTTATCTTCTTCACGATGACCAAAGCCGTCCAATATCATCAAGACATGCGGTATTTTTTTATTCTGTGCACCGTCTTGGTTATTGCTAAGCTGTGTTTTATTATTATCAATAGAGTCTGATGCTTGTTGGGTACTGGTCATATATTACCGCTCCTCGAGTGAATGAACGCCTATAATGCTGTGTAAGGGAATATAAAGCCCTCTATATTAACACACATCTTGAAATAGCTGAAAAACTGAGCATTTTTCGTGAGTTTATGAATAATTTTATAGGGTTAGCTTGCGATGACTTTTCTATACAAGACAATATAAATGTGGCCAATTAACCAAGCTACGTATCAATCTGTAAATCATACTTGCAATCACTCATTTCATTGGTTAAGATAATTATATTCTGAAGTGTTGGCTAGTAGATGTTTATTCCCTGAGCCGATAATGCTTTACCAGGATGTGGTACCTATTGTCTCATTGTGTATGCCTGCACCGCTTGCGGTGTATCAGGAAACCTGCAGAGATGATGACGCATCCGCCCTGAACTTCACGGTTCATGGGTCACCATCTTACAGCGGCACTTCGGTTGTTTCATTCGGTTTGTACGTATATTCTTTATAAAAATATATTTCCTATAAATAGTATGCTTACTACCACTAAAAAACCCCTTTCGTCATCGACGAGAGGGGCTTTTTTTATGCTTACGATTTAACTAAATAGTTATTCGTCATTAGCAGACTTGGTAATTTTCTTTACATCTTTAGGAATGTTTTTGGCAGTACCATCAACCGTAGTATGCTGTTTAAACACATCACCAAATGGGTTTTGCTGCTGTTGACCAAATGGATTCTGGCCATTCATGCCACCTGCACCACCGAACGGGTTTTGACCGCCCATACCACCAGCACCGCCAAATGGATTTTGTCCGCCGCCCATTTGACCGCCCATCTGCTTCGCCATCATTTCCATCATTTTTTGCTGATTATTCATGACGTAATTATTGGCCAAGTCTTTTAGCTTTTTCTGCACAGGTGGTAATACTACCAACAACGCCATTAAATCACTAAGTACCCCAGGAATAAGCAGTAAAATACCAGCAGCTGCCATCGCGATACTCTTAATCATCGTGGTCTCTGGCGGACGCATCGCAGGGTTCATCATGCCACCAGCTTTCATTTGCTGTGCCATTGGATTAAGAGCAGCCATACCTTTGCGCATCAAAGAGATACCAATAACCGCGGCGATAATAAACCACATAAACACCCACCAACCGCTCATAAACTGAGCAAGCAAATACCACAGTAGCATCTCGATAATAAACCAAACGATGGCTATACCAACTATCTGACCCATAAAGTGTCGTCCTATAAAATAAAAACCAATAAATTGAGCGCCATGAAAATTAAAATGGCTAACATATGATGTATATGGGGATTGGTTGCTATACTATCAAACTTAAGGCTAATTTTTAAGCCATATAGTCGGTACAACATAATTTGGACACAAGGAAGGCGGAAGATAGTACTACGAATAGTGGGCTAAGCGAGTCTGATATCGTATCCAATTTATATAAGACTGAATATAAAATTACAGGTAAGCAAGACGGAATATTATGGCAATTATTATAGGCATTGACCCAGGGTCACGCATGACCGGTTATGGGATAGTACAGCAGACAGGTGACAAGCTGACCTATATCGATGCAGGGACGATTCGCACAGATACCAAAGAGATGCCTGAACGCCTCAAGCGTATCTTTAATGGACTAACCCGTATCACACAGCATCATTTAAAATATGCTAACGAGCCTATCTATACGGCAATTGAGCAAGTATTTATGGCAGAAAACCCTGATTCTGCGCTTAAGCTTGGACAAGCACGAGGTGCAGCGATTGCAGCAATGGTTGCACTAGATTTAGAAGTGTCAGAATATACGGCTCGGCAGATCAAACAAGCCGTCTGTGGTTATGGAGCAGCGGCCAAAGAACAAGTACAAGAGATGGTGTGCCGGATATTAGCGTTAGAAGTCGTGCCGCAACAAGATGCTGCCGATGGACTTGCCTGCGCCATCTGTCATGCTCACTCAAGCCATTCAATGAACAAACTGATATTGAATAGCGCCATGCGTGGTCGCGGTGCCTCCAAGAAGAAAGGCCGTTGGCGTTTGACCGAAGAAGATTTAGGTAACTTACGTTAAAGATCAGCGTTAAAATAGCGAGGCGTTAAGATAGCGAGGTGTTGAAGCAGAAAAGCGTCAAAATAGATAAACAGCAAATTAGACACCCCATAAAAAACACACGTTACTAGACGCGTGTTTTTTATAACTATGAGCATTTCAAAGCTCAAACTACAGTAAGCTACTCTACAACTGCACTTTCAATGACAGCATCTAGTATATAAGCATACTTTTCATCGGCAGTATCATCTTTAGTTGGCTCATTAGTCTCTGATAATTCATCGATGTTTAGCGGATAGCGTTGTAAGCGTAATACTTCTTCGTGTTTGCTGTCATGCTGATAGCCATCGATTTCACCAACGAATACTCGCCACTGTCCTTCGTGAGTTTTAATGCCCTGATCATTATAAGTAATAGGCTTAACTTGTAGACACTGCTCAGAGTTACCTGCTTCGCAAGGTACTGTTTCGGAGTTTACTGCCCAAAATACTGTTTCACCCTTACTGTTATATTTCGCTTGTGCAGTGAGCCTACCATTCCATACTAAAGTCACATCACCGTCAGTAAACTGGGTCAATACTGGGTTATCGCCTTGATCAATTTTGAACTCACTACTGCCCTGCATCAAAGTGTTCAAGGAGTTTTCTGCCACATCTAGCTCGCCACAAGACATCTTTGTACTCATACCCTCTTCAGTAGTTAAGGTATGCCCTTTTAATTGATAGCCAGCACTAATCGTATTACAGCCTACGCTATAGCTTAGCGTGTCTTGCCCTTGATATTGGTTGAATGCAAGCGTTACCTGACTGTTGATATTCGCAAATTCAGCCATAGGTTGTTCATTGGCGTCGACTGCGTTTACTAACGTCCAACGATGATGAGATAAGGTGGTCGTCAGCTTATCTTGAGCGGTTAATTCAACAGGTTCAGATTCGTCTGATGTAGGGTTCATACTAGATACCAGACCTTCACTTACGGCTAAGTCTGTCATCTCGCCAGCTTCAGCACCCTGCGATGTATCATTTTCGCTAGACGCCGCTTCTTTTTGACACGCACTTAGCATCAGACTAACTGCCATCATACTGGGTAATAGCAGTAATTTTAACGTTGGCTTGTTTCGGCTACCTACCATATTGCATACCTCTTAGTAAGCTTGTACAACTTATCTCGCGTACCATCTATGTTTCAAAAATCTATTCAAAAGAAGTCATAATTTAAAAGCATTCTTCTTAAATAAACGTTTTAAAAACATAATTGATATAACTAAGCTAGATTAACCACTATAACCTTGGCTCTATTAACCTATGTAACGAAATGTTGATATTTATTATATTTCATAAAAAAACAGCTAACGATTGAGGTTAGCTGTTTTGATTTATAGCGATCAATTTACCAAATAGGTTAATAGATAAGTTTTATGATTTAAACTATTTTTCTAGAACCTTTTAGTCATTCACACTTACAGGTTTGGCTTTAGCCATATTCTTAATACTAAAGCGTTCATTCATCTTTTGATAAAAACGAGCCAGGTTTTCGCCTTGTTCATTAGGATTAATTTTTAATAATTTACCAAAATCCAAACTTAGATATAGCACGATATCCGCAAAACTTAATTGTTCACCTACTAGGTATTCGCGACCTTCTAATATCGTCTCAAAATACGCCATGGCTTTAACCGCACGAGCAATTGATGGTGCGACGAACTCGGGCACTTGCTCAATACGTTGTGCCTTAGATGGATGACTGTGCTGAAACGCGAGCATCAAGTTATACATCACTTCAAACTCTGCAACACGGCGCATAGAGCAAACTTGCGCACGCTGTACCACATCATTACCCATGACCGAACGCTCACCATAAACACGATCCAGATACTCACAAACTGCCTGAGAATCATTTAATACGGTACCATCATCTAAGGTCAAAACAGGTACGGTCTGCATTGGATTCATTTGTGTAAAAGCTTCTGACATTTGCTCATTTGCCGCAAAATCAATGTCTATCACATCGACATCATCCATGTCGTCGACATCGATACCTTTTGAAGCCAACAAGATAAGCACTTTACGTGGATTAGGCGCTGTACGGGTAATATATAGTTTTTTCATAGCAAACTCCTTGTAAGAATGATTGGACAGCGATTTGACGCTGATACGCTTTATTATGGTTGTTGTACTGATAAGCACAAATATTAATACGCTATACCACAGTTATAGCCTAATCTGGCCATCATGGCAAAGTGTTATTAATCATAAAGTAGAAATAATAAAAGCCCCATAACCTTGAGTCATGGGGCTTTATTTAATCACATTTATACATCAGTCTAATTATTTGTTTGGTGCAGGTGTGGTGCGTAGATACGGCTTAATCTCTTTGTGACCTTTTGGATATTTTGCAGCGATATCTTCGTTTTTCACACTTGGTGGAATGATTACGTCGTCACCATCTTTCCAGTCTACAGGTGTCGCAATGTTATATTCATCCGACAACTGTAATGCGTCAATTACGCGGATAATTTCATCAAAGTTACGGCCACAGCTAGCAGGATATGTCAGCGTTAGACGAACTTTTTTGCTTGGATCAATGATAAAGACGCTACGTACTGTATGAGTGCTATCAGCATTAGGATGCATCATGTCATATAGCTCAGCGACCTCTTTGTTAGGATCAGCGATGATTGGGAAGTTCATATCTGTGCCTTGAGTCTCACCGATATCGCTCGCCCACGCTTTGTGATCTTCTAGGCTATCAACAGAAATACAAATCGGCTTTACATTGCGCTTTTGGAACTCGCCATTTAGTGCAGCGGCGCGACCAAGCTCAGTGGTACATACTGGCGTGAAATCTGCTGGATGCGAGAAAAAAACGACCCAATGATCACCTGCCCATTCATGAAAATTGATGTCACCTTCTGTGGTTGTAGCGTCAAAATTTGGTGCGGTATCACCTAAACGTAAATGTGCCATGCTTGATTCCTTAGCTATGTGAATGAACGCTTATATCGACACGTCGGCCTCGCGTTCTATTATTATCATCGACGTGCTCACCATAAAAACGCAAAGCACATCCGTAAAAACTGACTTTATAGTAACAAACTGGTTATGAATGTCTTGTGACGGATTGTAATGCGGTTATTCCATTTAACTCTAAGTAGATATATCGATTATTTATTAAACCACCATCCCTGCATCCCATAAGCAAAACTCACCAAACTTGCCTTTTTTGCTCACGCCACCAGCTGCACGTCCAGCATCAGTCAATACCAATTCACCATCTTGCGCTTCTAAGTAACCCGCTGCAAGCAACTTATCATTTAATTCTTGGGTCTTGAGCCCCAACTCTTTGGCAAGCTTGGCGGTGGTCAGTTTAGAATAATTAGGTGTGGTGTCTGTTGTAGTCGCAGACGGTGTCACTGGCGGCTGAGATGCCGTGCTTGCAGTTTTAGTATTGGATTCAGGCTGGTTCTCAGTTTCAGTGACTTTCTCAAGAGACATCCTAACTTCATCACTGATACGAATAATGCGTTGCGCTTCTTCATAAGTATCAGCATAAAGTTTGGCATCATCATTACGATAAATCAGTACGCCCATCTCATTATTATTGACTTGGCTAAATTCGTACAGGTTCAAACTGGTAATAATGCACTCGTTTTCATTCAGGTAGCATTTCGCATGCAAGTTTTTGCAAAAGCTGGTACGAATAAACGTTAGGTTTTTTAACCAGTTTATTTCTTCTGGGTGTAAGTCATTTTTGCCATAGACAATGCGAATATCGATTTTTAGACGGTTGCGATCTTCTAGCAGCTCTTTAATGCGTTCATTCAGCTTCAAATATGGGCTAATAACAATCAACCGATCAGACGCATTTTTAATCAACTCTTCTAAATGATAAGTCGTCCCACTGCTATTCAAAAATTTTGCCATGCTCACTTCCTTAGATATTACTGTCAAAAACTTTATAATTATTCACAAAAAAGCCCATCCCTAGCGTACTAGAAATGGGCTTGCTTGCAAACTACTATTGTTCAGTATTGTTTCAAAACATCATTTTAGCAATGACATTTTTAGAGACTGGGCCAACATAGATTACGCTGGCTTATAGCTATCGCGCAAGCTAACGATTTGGTTAAATACTGGCTTATCCGTGCTGTGATCTTCGCTATCGGTGATAAAGTACCCTTCACGCTCAAACTGGAAACGCGTACCAGCATCCGCATTGGCTAAAGATGGCTCAACCACTGCTTTTAGCTCAGTGAGCGAGTCAGGGTTTAGCGCTTGATGGACATCAGCGACGCTACTTGGGTCTTCAGCACTGAATAGCTGCTCATACATGCGCACGATCGCTGGTACACCTTGACTGGCTGATACCCAATGAATCACGCCTTTGACCTTACGGCCTTCAGGGTTATTGCCTAAAGTAGCAGGATCAATCGTCGCTTTTAGCTCAACGACATTGCCACTTTCATCAGTGATATGCTCAGTGACGGCTAGCACGTAAGTGTTACGCAGACGAATCTCTGGCTTTTCTGGTGATAGGCGCTTGTAGCCTGCTGGCGGTTCAATTTCATAATCACCTTGATCAATGTATAAAGTCTCGGTAAATGGAATCTCACGCTCACCCATATCCACGTTAGGATGGTTCGGCTGAGTCAACCAAAGCGTCTGCGTCGCATCATCAAAACGTGCAGTCACGCTATCGGCTTTTTGCGACTCCCAACTGCTGACCGCTTCACTAAAGTTAGTGATCGTCACTTTTAATGGCTTTAGTACCGCCATGCCGCGACCAGTTGTCGTCTCTAATGACTGACGGACGCTAAATTCCAATAAGCGAAAATCAACCACGCTATCGGCTTTGGTCACACCCACACGCTCACAAAAATCACGCAAGCCCTCTGGCGTATAACCACGGCGGCGCATACCAGCGACGGTCGGCATACGAGGATCATCCCAACCACTCACAATACCTTCATCGACGAGCTGCTTGAGCTTACGCTTACTGGTCAATGTATGGTCCACGTTTAAGCGGCTAAACTCGTACTGATGCGGCGGCACGTCAAAGCCGATCTTGGCGATGACCCAATCATAGAATGGACGATGGTCTTCAAACTCAAGCGTACATAGTGAATGAGTGATACCTTCGAGCGCATCAGAGAGTGGATGCGCAAAGTCATACATCGGATAGATGCACCATTTATCACCTGTCTGATGATGAGATTGATGCATCACGCGGTAAATGACAGGATCACGCAGGTTCATATTTGGGCTAGCCATATCAATCTTGGCGCGCAAAATAGCCTTTCCTTCAGCATATTTACCGTCTTTCATATCGTTGAACAGCGCTAGGTTTTCTTCAACGCTGGCATCACGATATGGTGAAGGCGTTCCTGCTTCATTAAATGAACCACGGTTTTCTTTGATTTGCTCAGGGGTTTGCAAATCAACATAAGCGTCGCCTTGCTCAATCAACTGAATTGCCCATGCATGCAACTGATCAAAATAACCTGAGGCATAATGCGCCTCGCCTGCCCACTCAAAACCTAACCACTGCACATCGTTTTTAATATTGTCGATGTAATCTTGCTTTTCAGCGGTTGGGTTGGTGTCATCAAAACGTAGGTTGCACACACCGCCGAACTCTTTGGCCACACCAAAGTTTAAGCAGATAGATTTTACGTGACCTAAATGCAGGTAGCCATTTGGCTCAGGCGGAAAGCGCGTTACAATTTGCTGGTATTTTTGCGCATTGACATCGTCACGAATGATATTACGAATAAAATCGTTTTTTGCTTCGTCTTTTTGTGCATTGTTGCTTGAGTGATCACTCATCGGGCATTGCTCCTAACGCAAATTGTCAGTTCATGGTGCGTGCCATCACGCATCACGAAACGTTTAAACTAAAGTGTTAAAATAAAGCGAGAATATAAAAACCTAGATAGTGCGACCGCATTATCAAAATTTGTCAAAAATGGGTAAAGTTGCGTTATTCTATCAGGTTTCGCAAACGCATTAACAGCCTGATACATGACACGGGATAAAAAAGCCGTTAGACTACCCGTAACTTTTTAACCACCACTCACAATAGTGCTATTTAAGGCGCTGCAATCAAAAAGGAATATCCCATGGTAGACATGCCACCAGTAGTAGAACTTGAAACTAATATGGGTGCGATCGTTATCGAACTCAACGAAGAAAAAGCACCGAAAACCGTAGAAAACTTTTTAAACTACGTAAAATCTGGTCAGTATGACGGTACAATTTTTCATCGCATCATCGATGGTTTCATGATTCAAGGCGGCGGAATGGACGCTGAGATGAATGAAAAACCAACCAATGCGCCTATCGAAAACGAAGCGGACAACGGTCTGAAAAATGATAAAGGTACTATCGCAATGGCGCGTACCCAAGATCCGCATTCAGCGACTAGCCAGTTCTTCATCAACGTAAAAGACAACGACTTCCTAAACCACTCTGGCAAAAACATGCAAGGTTGGGGTTACACCGTATTTGGTAAAGTAACAAGCGGTATGGACGTTATCGAAAAAATGCGCAGCGTACCAACTGGTCGTTTCGGTATGCATGCTGATGTGCCAAAAGAGCCAGTTGTTATCAACTCAGCAACCATCATTACTCAGTAATAGTCATTCAATAGCAGCTAGTCAGTAATAGTTACTTAGCGATAGCTGTGAATGAGCGAGCATTTTCTAGTAGAATTTACTAAGTAATGCTCGCCATACGACAAGTCACGAGGACCAAGATAAATGCAAAGTTTTAATCACTTAATCACGACCCGCCCTCATCAAGTGCGGCAAGTATTGATTAGCGATTTGCATTTATCGCCTCAGGAGCCTGCCTTAGTGCAGGCTTTTTTGGCGCTATTAGATGACTGTCTCGCCCTGCCTGCGCTCAAACGCCTCTTTATATTAGGTGATTGGTTTGAGGTATGGCTAGGTGATGATACGTATTTATCGTTGTCAGAAGACGAGAAGATAGCGCACTGGTTGACTCCACTTATCACCAAACTCAAGCAGCTACGTATCAATGGCTGTGAGATATTGGTCATGCACGGTAACCGTGACTTTTTATTGGGTCAGCCGTTTTGTAATCTGTTCGGTGGAGAGCTTATCAACGAGCCGTATACTTTGCCTGTTGGTCAGCAGAATTACCGCTTAGAACACGGTGATGCGCTATGTACTGATGATAAAAAATATCAGTTCTTTCGTAGAGTTATGCGTAACCGTTTGACTCAGTGGTATCTGCTCAATAAGTCACTGCAAAAACGCTTAGCCATCGCAGATAATATGCGCAAAAAAAGCCAGCAGAACAATGCAAACAAAGCTGCGCATATTATGGATGTGAATGATAAAGCCGTACGTCAAGCCATCACTACTAGCGATGCATTATTACACGGACATACTCATCGTCCAGACATTCATCAGGCGACTGATGACAAAAAGCGCTACGTGCTTGGCGACTGGCGATTATTAGATAAAGACACTCGCCAGCCGAAAGTTAGCGCCGTGATTGGTGCAGTGACAGATGACGAGCATTCAAATGACGGTTTGAATAGTAACGATTTAAGCAGTAATGATGCTGAGTTTGGATTGTTTGAGTTTACGATGCTTGTTTGATTCTAACGTTGAGTCTAGCTTAAACATAAAAAGGGTCTGTTGAAATATCAACAGACCCTTTTTGTTTTTTATTACAATTCTTTTACTATACTTTTGAATAGCTTACCGCTTGCCAGTTTTTTAAGGTATTAGCTTAAAGAAATGCTGACGGTAATGCTTTAGCTCACGGATAGAGTCACGAATATCGTCTAAGGCTAAATGACTGCCACCTTTTTCGAAGTTCTTTAAGATATCAGGACGCCAGCGGAAACAAAGCTCTTTAATTGATGACACATCAAGATTGCGATAATGGAAGAATCGCTCAAGCTCTGGCATTTGACGCGCCATAAATCGACGATCTTGGCAAATAGAGTTACCGCACATTGGCGACTTACCACTATCAACCCACTTGTTTAGGAACTTAATGGTCTCAGCTTCGGCTTCTGCCAATGTCACCGTACTACGACGTACACGATCGACCAATCCTGATTGACCGTGCTGCTTGGTATTCCAGTCATCCATCTTATTTAAGACTTGATCTGATACCTTGATAGCAAATACAGGCCCTTCAGCAAGCACATTCAAATCTTCGTCAGTAACGACAGTAGCAATCTCGATAATCTCATCATTTAAGGTATCAAGTCCGGTCATTTCTAAATCAATCCATACCAGCCCTTTTTTGCCTTGATTTTTGATTTTAATCTTGTTGGGATGGTCACCGGTAGTCATACAATATCCTATGGTCATTAAATTTTGGGACAGTTTTAAACATAATTTACAAAACGTATTACGGTTGAACACGTATATTCAAGCAGCATTGCAATGCACTGATTGATTCAAAAAATCTAGCAAGCAGCCAAAATATTACAAAACCACTGTCTGCCGCAGACGCTTTAGGCTGTATGTTAGCAAATTTTCACGCTACACTTAGCAATATTTTTATAATAGGTCAAAAACCCATGGCATTAATCCGGCAACGCAAACTGACTAAACAACAGATTCGTCGCATCGACAAGCAGCAACTGTCCAATCAAGATAGTATTGATGACAGTTTGATGGATGGCGTGGTCATGGCGCATTACGGTAAGCAACTAGAAGTACAAGTCACTAGCCTGCCAGCTGTCATACCTGAGCAGCCAGAGATTGCGCCTGATGATCCTGAGCCGTTTTGGCAAACGCTTGAGTTAAATGATATTTGGCGCTGTCATGTGCGTACCAATCTACCGATGCTAGCTGCTGGCGATCAAGTACGCTGGAATGCCGACTCTAATACTGGCTTTGGTCGTATCGAAGCGGTCAAACCGCGTACATCGCTGGTTTCTCGTCCTGACCGCTATCATAAGCTCAAACCTGTTGCCGCCAATGTCGATATTTTGGCGATTGTTTTTGCGCCACTGCCTGCCGCCGCGCCAACGTTGATCGATCGCTATCTCGTGGTATGCCATCATGCAGGTGTCAAACCACTATTGGTACTCAACAAAGCCGATTTATTGGCAGAAGAAAACGGTGTGGATACCAATGAGCTATTGGCACAATATGCCGCGCTTGGCTATGAAAGTGTTCTAACTTCGGTCGATTGTCCTGAAAATATCGCTGATAGCGATGAGCAAGAAGGCCTTGATGAACTAAAACGCTATATAGATAAAAAGCTGGTCATCTTCGCGGGTCAATCTGGCGTCGGCAAAAGCAGTCTAATCAACGCCCTACTGCCTGATTCTGGTCAGAGCGTCAATATCATCTCACAAAACTCTAAGCTCGGGCAGCACACCACGACGACCAGCCGACTGCTCCCATTTAACCCAGAAGACCTCACCCAAGGCGGTATCGTCGATACACCAGGGATTCGTGAATATGGCATTTGGCACCTCACCCCTGATGATATTATTTCGGGCTTCGTTGAGCTAGCACCATTGGCCGGCGGTTGCCAATTCCGTGACTGTCGCCATACCCATAACAGCAAAGGCTGCGCATTATGGCAAGCTGTAGCTGATGGTGAAGTATTGCAGCGCCGCGTTGAAAACCTCGTCACGCTACGAGAAGAGGCAGATACGAAGCCTTATTAATATTTGGCTTGTTAGTGTCCGCCTTAATTAAACGCGGTCATGTAAATAGATATTTTTATTAGGCTGAGAAGATCCATAGATAAGTACAATAACCGCCCAATTATTGCCCATGTCATCGCCCGTTTACTATAGATGACCTTATCGGTATAATAGCGCCTTGTTCACTATCATTGGGCTGTCTTCTCAGCTTAATAGAACACTTATTTTTTTGGAGGTATGGTTTGGATCGTGCGCTGGAATTTGTGGGCAACCACCCGTTTTTATTTGGTATATTAGCCGTACTTGCTATACTGTTTTTTACGATTGAAAACAAACGTAGCGGTAGAAAGATATCGCCTAACACGCTTGGCATGATGGTCAATTCTCAAAACGCGCAACTTATCGATATTCGCGCTAAGAAGAAGTTTGAATCAGGCTATATTCAAGGCAGCCGTAACATACCATTCACTGACCTCAAAGACCGCTTAGAAGAGATTCGCGCGATTGAGCAGCCAGTGATTATCATCTGCGACATGGGCGTTCAAGCAGGCGCTGCGATTCAGATGATTGGTAAAGATAGCGTCTATCGCTTAGAGGGCGGTATTGGCGGCTGGCAAGGCGCTGGCATGCCGTTGGTTGGTGTAAAAGATGCCAAAGCAAAGGCTAAAGGTAAAACAAAACCAAGTCTAAGCAAGTAAGAGACATGTATAGGCGCTTAAGTGAAGCGTTTATACCCTCTGCTTAGCTGATGTTTGTGTGACCTGACTGACGTTATCAGTGCTACTAATGCTATCAAGAAGACACCTTTTTATCGGGTGTCTTTTTTTGTGGTTCATTTTTCATGTTCTATTTATTATGTTTTACAGCCCTAAAATACGTTTTGAGCCAAAACGGCTTGAATTTGCTATGCCCATCCCCACTTTAGTAATGAGCATCACCGAATGCATTTTTGCTTTACTCATTGATAACAGACTATACCAACGCTTAGACTATGATAATTTATCATGCTCTCTATAATACGTTTGTTATCCCATAAATTTATAAATAAGGATTTACCATGACTGTATCTGTGAAAGTTTACACTACCCCTATCTGCCCATACTGCTCAAACGCCAAACAACTACTAAAAACCAAAGGCGTTGATTATGAAGAAATCGGCATGCACGATATGAGCAGCGAAGAGCGCCAAGCGTTGATGAAAAAGACTAATAACTACCGCACTGTGCCGCAAATCTTCGTTGGCGAAACCTTTGTTGGTGGTTTTGATGAACTCAATCAAATGAACCAACAAGGCAAACTTGACGAGCTATTGGCTGGTTAATCTGCTACCTTTCTTTACTGTCTGTCTTTATTTATGTAAAGATAGACAGTGGCACGTTTTAATAGAGCATTAAGAAGTAATAAGAAAAATATCGAGACAATACCAAAAAATAGTCTCGATTTATATTACAATGAACTTTTATTAAAATGACGATTTGCCCAATCATTTGATTTAATTTTAGAGGATTTACCATGGCTGAAGAACAAGCACAACCACAATTGGCACTAGAACGCATCTACGTAAAAGACATGTCACTTGAAGTCCCAGGCGCTAGCGTATTCACCAAAGAGTGGAACCCAGAGCTTGATATCAATTTGTCTAGCAACGCTGAAAAACTAGATGACGATCATTATCAAATCATCCTAACTGTGAGCGTTACTGCCAAAAATGCGGAAGAAGCAGCATTTATCGCTGAAGTGCATCAAGCAGGTATCTTCTTACTAAAAGACATTCCAGAAGATCAAATCGGTCAAATCTTGGGTGCATACTGCCCTAATGTGTTGTTCCCATATGCTCGTGAAGTCATCAGCGACATCGTGACGCGCGGTAGCTTCCCACAATTGCTACTAGCACCTGTGAACTTTGATCAAGCGTATGCACAGAGCCAGCAGCAAGCACAAGTTGATGCTCAAGGTAATGCATAAGCATTAATTAAAATATATGAGCTCTACCAGTCGTATATCTGGTAAAAGACCGTTTACTTATAGTGAGTAAGCGGTTTTTTTATAGGTGTGTCTTATGAGGTATAAAATCATCAGCCATAAAAAAACCCTGCTATTAAACAGGGTCTTCAACGACTACATCGACTGGCTAAATTACTTAGCTAACATCGATAATTAGCCTTTTAGTGCAGACAAAATTTGCTGCTTAACGTCATCGATACCTTGCGTACCATCAAACTTGTCATAGTTAGGCGCATCATCGCCTTCTTTAGCTTTATCTTGGTAGAAGCCAACCAATGCTGACGTTTGCTCATGATAAGTAGATAGACGGTCACGGATAGTCGCTTCTTGGTCATCTTCACGCTGGATAAGCGCTTCACCAGTGACGTCATCGATACCTTCAACCTTTGGTGGATTGTGATCGACATGATAAACACGACCTGAACCTGGATGCTGACGACGGCCAGACAAACGGCTCACGATTTCGTCATCAGGTACACTGATTTCAATAACATGATCGATAGCAACATCAGCGTCTGCAAGTGCTTGCGCTTGAGGAATAGTGCGCGGGAAACCATCTAAGATACAACCATTCACGCAATCAGGCTTAGCGATACGCTCTTTCACTAGGTTGATAATAAGGTCATCAGAAACCAAACCACCAGCATTCATGATATCTTTGGCTTTTTTGCCAAGCTCGCTACCTTCTTTAATTGCTGCACGTAGCATGTCGCCAGTTGAGATCTGTGGAATATCATATTCTTTAGAAATAAACTGGGCTTGGGTACCTTTACCGGCGCCTGGTGGTCCTAGTAAAATAATACGCATCATTACACGACTCTCCTTAATAGATAGGATTTTGGGATTAATAAAACTCTGGGATTAGTTGTTTGCAAAGCTACCTTACCTTGTGGCCCTGCAAAGCTCAAGTATTTTCATTATTGATGTGATAAGTTGGCATGACTTATCTGTTCATACATGGTCAATTCAAGATAGAAAGTGGCAGTATTGACTGCGTTTGAAATGCCCATTTATATATCTGGGTTACCTTTATATCTCTTCTAATCAAGTCAATCATAGCACTGCTGCTCGAGGTTATGCTGAGCAACAGCGTCTGTATACTACATACCATTAGCGTCCAGTATTTATATTACTACTATGACTATGGCACTTGCTGATTGATTTCTACGTTGACCTGATTTTGTTCTGCGCTGATTACCACTGGATTGCCCGAGAGGTCGCCTGACTCTGCGGTAGCATTGCCACTATGACTGATACGAGCGATGACCGCTAACTGCACTTTATCAGAACGAGCCGACCCTAGGGTACGCTCTGGCATCATAGCATCAAGATCACTTAGACTAATAACTGCTTCGCCTTGTTTGATATTGCTAATTGGTAGACGCTTAGCAGCAAATGGTGGACCACCTTTTACATCACGTATCGCTACAAACAGCGTATCGTCAGCTTTTACCAATGGTAACAGACTAGCATTTATTTTGACTGTCACTTCGACGCCTTCAGAGGCTTGCTGCTGCTGCATCACCACATTAGCGCTAAGCTCATCTAGACTTGATAGCGCTTGCGTATGATCACCTGGTTTGGCAGCGATACTGTCACGCAGACGTTTAATCCAGCCTTGCGCTTGATCGAAGTTACTAGCACGTGCTTCACCCATCGCCATAAGCATCTGTGCGCCCTCGTGCTCTGGATTTGTGACCAGTATGTTTTCTAACACTCGGCGGCTATTGGCATCTAACTGACCTTTATTAGCAAAGAAACTGATCTGCGCATAAGTGGTCGCAATTTCTTCGTTGTCAGGTGATAGACGATAAGCGCGCGACAAAGCCTCTAATGCCGAATCAGTCGCCTCTAATGACAAGAACAGCTCTGATAGGCGCATCCAGCGATTGTAGTCACTGGCATGACGATAGACGTTAGTCTGCATGGCACTAATCAGCTGATTGCCATCTTCAATTGCCCAAGCAGGTGGCTGATCGATTCTACCTGTCAGTAAGTCATCTGCCACTTGACCGACTTTGTCTTCAGCAGCCCACAGCTCAAAGACAGGTGTGCGATCACCGACCATCAGATATGCCATGGCGGTCAATACAGGCACCCAAACCATAATAATCAATCGGCTTTTGATACCTGGCGTGATCATCGGTGACACTTCACGCTGAGCGTCCAAAAGCTGACGTTCAAGCTCAAGCTTTTGGTTTTGATAGTGATGGTCATCAATGATACCACTGTCTTTATCTGTTTTCAGCTCTGCTAGTCGCTCACGAAACACAGCAACGTTGATATCCAGCAGTTGATTGTCCACAGGCTTACTATGCGAACGCGGTGCTCTTAACCACGGCTTAATGGTGATAATGCCCAACAACAAAGCGACAAGTAAACTTAGCGCAATAAATAAGCCAACAGTAGAAAATATGGTCATTTTTTGCCCCCAAGGCTTGTAGTGTCGTCTTTGTCATCACTGTTAGCTTGTGACAATAAGCGATCAAGTTCTGCTTTTTCAGCGGCAGACAACGCTTTGACATGGTTGTCTACTGCCACACCACTCTCGCCACTGGCGACAAGCTGACGGCGTTTACTTTGCCAAAACCAACCGACCAATAAAACGATCAATAATAACGGTGGGAAAAACCATAAAATCCATGTTGAAGGACGTACTGGTGGCTTATAACTGATAAAGTCGCCATAGCGCTCTTGCATATAGGCTCGAATCTCGCCATCACTACGCCCATCTTTTATCAAATCATAGGTTTTTTGCTTTAAGTCTTGGGCGATTGGCGCATCAGACCCTGCCAAGTTTTGGTTTTGACATTTTGGACAGCGTAGCTCTTCGATGAGACCGCGATACTGGGCTTCTTGTTGCACAGAATCAAAATCATAGACATCAATGGCAGCAAAGCTTGCCATACTGAATAGACAAGCAATTAACAAGCTTGCTAACTTTATGGTCGCCTTTCTTATTTGGTAGGCTATCATTTGCACGCCTCCTCAACTTGGCCCGGATCTGGACTGACACCATTATTACTAGCGTCATTGAGTACCATCAAGCAAGGCGTAATACGACTTTGCCAATTGCTTTCATTGATCTCACCGATGATATGCTGACGAATAATCCCATCACCATCGACGATAAAAGTCTCAGGCGCACCAGTCAGACCTAAGTCTAGAGCGAACTGTCCTGACAAGTCCTGAATAGACATAGAGAACGGGTCGCCACCGCGATTAAGATACCCTAACGCATCCCCAATATCATCTTTGTAGTTTACGCCCACCAAGTTAACACCGCGCTCTTCTAGCTTCATCAAAAAAGGATGCTCAATGATACAAGTTGGACACCAAGAGCCCCAAATATTCATGAGGAATGGCTTATCTGGCAAGTTGTCATTGGTCATGATACGACTGGTATCTGATAATAATGGCAACTCAAAGGCAGGTACTGGACGCTCAAGTGCTGTATTGGTCACGATATCAGTCGGCTTGCCCAGACGCATATAGAGCATAGCGACCAAACCAATAAAGATAACCAGCGGAATCAAAAACCCAATTTTAAGTTTTTTCTTAGTTTTTACTTTATTGCTGCTCGCAACTTTAGGGTCGTTGACAGATTCTTGCTGAGCTTTTTTATCAGACTGATTGTTTGAGGTAGTCATATTAACGCTCCCCTATCTTTGTAGCTGACGTATCCAAATCTGCAACCGTCGCAAAGCCTGATTTTTTGGCCGCGATTTGCGCAGGTGTTTTGGTTTTTTTGATACGGTAACGATTGTCTAGCATACTGAGTAATGCACCGAAAGCCATGATAAGCGCACCCAACCATATCCAGCGGATAAGCGGTTTGACATAGATACGGAAAGCCCATTCATTACTGTCTTCAGCAATTGGCTCACCAAGTGCTACGTACACATCGCGCATCAAATTGGCATCAATCGCAGCCTCTGTCATCGGCATCATACTGATAATATAGTTACGCTTTTCAGGATATAACGTGGTCACTTCTTGACCGTCTTTACTGACTGTTACTTCTGCTTGCGTAGCGTCAAAGTTACTGCCTTTTACTTCTCTAAAACCTTTTACCCTAAAGTCATAGCCTTGCACATTGACACTGTCGTTAGGTCCTAATGCCACATCGCGCTCAATGCTCAACGTAGTGGTAAATGCCACGCCGATGACCGCAATGATAACGCCAATATGAGCTGTTTGCTGACCCCAGTAGCTCAGACGCAACTGACGTAAACCGTTTAAGCGACTTGATGCATTTTTGGTCTTGTCTTTGAAATCGACAACCATCCATAACAACACCCAAAAGCTCACGGCCAATGTGACACCGATATTTAGCATCGCTGATGGACTGGTGAAATAGGTGATAATGGCAGACAATACCAAACTGCTTACCGCGATAACCATGCCAGCACCCAATAACGGGCGGCTGTCTTGTTTCCAACGGATATTAGAACCCATACCCATCGCCACCAGTAGCAGCCATGTCAACGGCACAAATAGGGCGTTGAAGTATGGAGGGCCAACAGATACCTGACCTAAATTAAAGGCATCAGCAATAATAGGATATAGCGTACCAAGTAGTACCACTAAGGTTGAAATGAGAATAATGACGTTGTTAATCACCAAAAATGATTCACGTGAGATGAGTCGATACTGACTCTCGACCGTCAAACGCCAGCCACGTATAGCAAACATCAACAGACCACCGCCGACGATAATACCGAGAATGACTAGAATCACTAGACCACGCGTTGGATCAGCGGCAAACGAATGCACTGAGGTGATGACGCCTGAACGTACTAAGAACGTACCAAGCAGACTAAGCGCAAAAGCAAAGATCGCGAGCATAATCGTCCATGCTTTAAATACACCGCGTTTTTCGGTAACAGCAAGTGAATGTAGTAGCGCCGTACCTGCCAACCATGGCATTAATGAGGCGTTTTCTACTGGATCCCAGAACCACCAACCGCCCCAGCCAAGCTCATAATAAGCCCACCACGAGCCAAGCGCGATGCCGACTGTTAAGAAACCCCATGCCGCCAATGCCCATGGACGCGACCAGCGTGTCCATACCGCATCCAAACGTCCTTCCCACAGTGCTGCCATACAAAACGCAAATGGCACTACCATGCCCACATAACCCATATAAAGCATCGGTGGGTGAATAATCAAACCAAAATCTTGCAATACAGGGTTTAGATCCGCACCATCAACAGGTAGATTGGGTAACGTACGATCAAATGGCGATGAAGTAAAGATAAGCATCGCTAGCATCATCATCTGCACGCCTGCCAATATCACTAGCACTCGCGCACGCATAGACAACGGCAACCCACGACTGAAGTAAGAGACCAGCGCACACCAAGTAGCCATGATGGTCATCCACAGTAGCAGTGAACCTTCATGCCCGCCCCATGTCGCCGACAGCTTGTAGTACCAAGGCAGCAATGTATTGGAATGCTGAGTGACATAGACGAGACTAAAATCGTTGTAATAAAAGCCTGCCATCAGCGCAGCAAATGAGGTAATCATTGCCGCAAATTGTGCCCATGCCAGACTTGGCGCCAAACGCTGCCAAGCGACGTGGTCACGCATGACGCCAATGGTTGGTAGTACCACCTGCAAAATCGCCAATATAAAAGCGGCCAGCAAGGCAAAATAACCCAATTCTGTGATTAACATACGGTCTAACCTTGTTTACCTTGGATACAATTAAGGGTTCACCGATGGCATTGCTAGCCACTGGCAAACGCTAATAGTCCTTTATGCGGTCATAGTTTACGGTTAAAAACTGAGGTTTCAATTGCTGTAGAAGCACATAAAACCCGCTACTATCATTGTGACGTATCAATATGAATGATTGATACAAAATGCTTATCTGTTGTTAATTTTACATTTTTTAGTTATTCAAAGCTTATTCAATACAGCCGTTCATGACTAATTAAAAATACTTATTAATGCATTATTGCATCGAGGGGAAAAATACTAACACTAAATGCAACCAACCTGCTAGAAAACCAGTCAAACCGCCCAAAACAATCAACGTCATCTCATCCTCGCGGAAAGCTGGACGCAACAGATTTTGAAACTCATTTGGCGTGAGCGCACGTATTCTATCGCGAAACAGACCAAATATCTTACTGGCTCGGCTTTCATTTAGCTCAGGATCCCGCAGTGGCACCATCGTTGCGACAATAGATTTGTCGATAATGGTATTTTTGAGTTGGCCATAATCGCGGCGTCCCAACCCCACACGTAGTGTCGTGCTAATCACTGGTGACTCTAGTACCGTATATAGATGCGATTTCATCAAGTCACGCGTTTGCGCTGAGCGATCACCATACATCATTTCATTCATGATGTTTTCTAGAGTGACCAAATCCTTTACCACAATCTCAGCAAAAACCTCAGAAACTTCTTCTTGGCGCTTCATAAAGCCGCCTTGCAAACGATACTTTGCGATATGCGGTATAACGGGTTTGATAAATGGAAAGCGACTTTGCACCGAAAACAGCTTCAAATAAGGTATAAAGTGCGGCTCTACTGGATTAAACACCATCCAAATGGCAATCCAATTGGTGAGAAAACCCCAAATCGCGGCAAAGAACGGTACGGTCCAATGCTGCGGCACCACCAAAAATATAAACATCTGGATAATACCAAATACCAGACCAATCAAAGCACTAATGTGCCAGATAAAGTCGATCTCTTTTTGACCGACCTTTAAAAACATATTGACCATCAGGCGACGATCGTTTTCCATGGTGTTGACAATCATTTTGCGCATATCGACCAAGTCTTCGACATGATAAGTCAAATCTGTCACAAGCGACTGCATAATACTGGGTAGCTCTTTATGGGCTTGCGCATAGACACGGCGCTTTAGGGCGTAAGGAAGGTTGCCCCACAATGCTGGCGAGTGATCTAGCATAATCTCATCAATCAATGGCTCAAGGTTTTTGTCCACCGTGTCGGTGACAAATATCGCCATTTGTTCAGGTTCCATCGCCTTAAAAAACTCATCAAGCGAACCGAGTTTTGAGAGCGTTTGGTCAACGATAACCCCTGATATCTTGCCCGCTTTGCGCGGCACGATACCTTGCCAACCGATACCTGGTAACCCAAAAAATGGGAAGTTAGGAATACGAATACCCCAAAACTTGACCGGATAGAAAAGCATCTTGAGCGCCATCCACACATGTACCCAAGTGACGAATGCCGTCACTGGTGGGATGGTCAGCATGGCAAAGAACTCTGGGTGTTCAGCTATCGTCTGCCATAATGAATTTACGTCCATGACTTATCTAGTCCCTGACAGGTTGATTGTCGTTGCTAATATTGTCGCTACTGATAACGAGACTTTAGCAAAATGAGAACGTTTCAAAAGACGCTCCGCCCATAATAACTACTATAAAATAAATCGCCTGATTTTAGCATACTTGCCATTTATTAGCACATATAGACCAGCGGCAAGTTGTGACTAAAGATGACATGATTCATATCGTCTGTTAACTAATGAAAACTCGAATATAAGCCAGTTCTTGGTCAGTAGATAATCAAGACAAAATATATGACTGAGTACTGCGCCTGCTCATTTGTTCTGTTATAATTTGTAGTGCAATAACAAAGACTACCTGCGTATAAATGACTGCATGACGATTTCACCCCATACCCTTCTATGTGATTGAAACCATTTGCATTATCTTTTAGACTCACCGCACTTTGGTTAACCAACCTGCCCTCTTATTTTTCTTTTATTGACTCACTGACCGTTTGGGCTCTGATCTTCTATGAATAAACCGATAACTCCCAATACCGAACAGGTCAACAGCACCTTTACCAATCGTATTATCATCTTTGGAATTATAATATTGATTGGTTTGGGCGGTTTGATAACACGTTATGGGTATTTGCAAGTCTACGCTCATGATCAGTACACAACGCAAGCCGATAACAACCGTATCAAACTGATATCTGCGCCGCCTAGTCGTGGGTATATCTATGATCGTAACGGGGTAATACTGGCAGACAACCAGCCTGTATTTACAGCGATGCTCAGCCCCGATGAGGTCGAAAACCCTGAGCGTACGTTGCATCTACTCGCGCCAATTTTTGATTTAACCGATACAGATATTACTGATATCTTGGCGCGTCTAAGTAAAAATAAAAACGACCCTGTGACGATTAAGATTGATTTAACAGAAGCACAGTTGGCTCAGTTTAGTGAGCGTAAGCCATTCTTCCGCGGGGTCTCTATCCAAAGCAAGCTTACGCGCTCTTATCCTTATGATGAGCTGTTTGCTCATGTCATCGGCTATGTCGGACGTATCAATGACAAAGAGTCAAAGCGTATTGATAAAGACCGTTACGCTGGTACTGACTTGATTGGTAAAATCGGTATTGAAGACTACTATGAAGATATTTTGCTTGGGCAACCGGGTTATCAATCGGTAGAAACAGACGCACATGGTAATATCTTACGTCAACTGGATACCAAGCCGCCGATAGCGGGTAACGATATTACGTTAAGCTTGGATTATGGTCTGCAAACCATCGCCCAGCAGCAACTCGATGGACGCCGCGGTGCAATCGTTGCGATAGACCCAAAAAACGGTGACGTCTTGGCGTTTGTTAGCAATCCAAGTTACGACCCTAACCCTTTTATATCGGGTATTTCTTTTAAAGATTACGATGATCTGCGTGAAGATTTGGATCAACCACTGTATAACCGTGCGCTACAAGGTACCTACCCACCTGGCTCTACTATCAAGCCATTTGAAGGGTTGGGCGGTATTCATTATGGTCTACGCGATTGGAACAGCACTATCTATGACCCTGGTTATTTTAGCTTACCTGGAGACAGCCATCGATTCCGCGACTGGAAACGTGGCGGTCATGGCACGGTAGATCTGAAAAAATCCATCGCGATGTCGGTCGATACTTACTATTATAAGTTGGCTTACGAGATGGGCATTCAGCGTCTGCACGACTGGATGGTGCGTTTTGGTTTTGGTGAGGATACTGGTATTGATTTGCCTAATGAAAAATCAGGCATCATGCCATCACCAAAATGGAAAAAAGACACTTATGATAAAGATTGGCTACCGGGCGAAACGATCTCGGTCAGTATTGGACAAGGGTATTTCTTGGCAACACCATTACAGATTGCCAATGCTACGGCCATGACTGCCAGTAAAGGGCAGCACATTACTCCGCATTTATTAAAGAGCAGTGACGGCGCTGCGGACGTCAAAATCATAACTAAGCCAGATGGCAAAATCGACTATAACGGTAAGCCGTCCGACTGGTTGCGTATGCATGATGCGATGGAAAGCGTGGTAGAAAACGGTACAGGACGCGGTATCTATACCCCGCGCTATCGTATCGCTGGTAAAACAGGTACTGCACAGGTGAAGTCCATCGCGCAGGGCAAACGTTATGACAAGTCAGCGATTGATAAGCGCCATTGGGATCATGCTTGGTTTAATGGTTTTGCCCCAGTAGAAGACCCGCAGATTGCCCTCGCAGTATTGGTCGAAAATGGTGGCGGTGGTAGTGCTGTTGCAGCGCCTATCGGCCGTGCTCTATTTGATTACTGGGTATTACAACGCAAGACAGATCCTGTGTTGCCTCCTTCTGCTGATGAGCTAAAAGTCATTAAACGCCAAAAGGCTTTTGAAAAAGCCATGCGTGATGCCATTCGCGATAAAGAAGCAAAAGCATTGGAGGAGAAAGAAGCCGCGGAAGCCGAAGCGGCAGCAGCGACATCTGAGTAACTAGACGTTTAAGTACTTAATAGTATAAAAAGCAAAACCTAGCAAAGAATTGGTAAGCGAGACACAATAATGAAAAAAGCCTCAAATGGACGCGCACCAAAGAATAACCGTAAGGCGAAAAGTGTGTCGGCGGGTGATGTGCGCATCATTGGCGGTCAGTTTAAGCGCCGTATTGTAAGTTTCATCGATGCAGATGGCCTGCGCCCGACCCCAGATCGCTTGCGGGAGACTTTATTTAACTGGCTACTCGCTGACATTCATGATGCCCATGTGCTCGATAGCTGTGCTGGCAGTGGCGTACTAGGGTTTGAAGCGTTATCTCGCGGTGCGGCCCACACAACATTTATCGAAATCAATCCAGCACAAAGTAACATGCTACGTCAGAGCGCTGAGCAATTACGCCTTGAATCTGCTGCTTATCAAATTATCACTGGCACTGCTGAGCAAGTATTGCGTCAAGAGCAGCTGACTGCGCGTCCTTTTGATATCGTATTTATCGATCCACCTTATGCTCAGGATTTATGGCAGCCTATTTTGACTGCACTTATTACCAATGCCTTAATAAATACTGAAACATTGATTTATTTAGAAGCTGATAAAGATTTGTCAGCACAGCTTAAGCAATTGGAAGCGTCGCTAAATGAGAATTTAAACCCTCAATTAAGCGTTACTCAGCAACCAATCGCTTTTGAATGCTTGAAACAAACCAAAGTTGGACAAGTTGTTGCTGGACTTTATCGTCTATCATCGTCATAATTGTCGGGTTAATGAAAGCCGTTAACGTATTTTACAAATGTTTAGAACCGCTAAAAACTGGCCGACGCTGCAGTTTAATGTATATAAGGCGAAAATAAACCCCAATGCAGCTTGCAAGCGTAGGCGCTACTGCTTATAATGTGCAGTCTGTTTTTTGAGAGCCCCGTTCCCAGCTAAACTCTCAACGAATTCTAATTTTAAGGTTTTATCATGAAAACACTTAGTGCAAAACCAGCTGAAGTGACCCATGACTGGTATGTCGTAGATGCTGACGGCAAAACCCTTGGTCGCTTAGCCACTCAAATCGCAACTCGCTTACGTGGCAAGCACAAGCCTTCTTTTACTCCGCACGTTGATACTGGTGACTTTATTGTTGTCATCAATGCTGACAAAATCACGGTAACGGGTAAAAAAGCACAAGACAAAAAGTACTATCGTCACAGTGGCTACCCAGGTGGTATTAAAGAAACCAACTTCAATAAGTTGCTTGCACATAAGCCTGAAGATGTTCTACACAAAGCAGTTAAGGGTATGCTTCCAAAGGGCCCTCTTGGCTATGCGATGATCAAGAAGCTGAAACTTTATGCGGGTACTGATCATCCACATACTGCACAGCAACCTAAAGAACTAGACATCTAAGGATATACTTATGGAACGCAATTACGGAACTGGTCGCCGCAAGACGTCTACTGCTCGTGTATTTTTATCAAAAGGTACTGGTAGTATCGTTGTTAACGGTAAGCCACTTGACGAATACTTCAGCCGTGAAACTTCACGCATGGTTGTACGTCAGCCATTAGAACTACTAGACTCTGTTAACGCATATGACTTATATGTAACTGTTGCAGGCGGTGGTATTAGTGGTCAAGCTGGCGCAATCCGCCACGGCATCACACGTGCATTAATCGAAGCTGACGAAACTTTGAAGCCTGCCCTAAAAGCAGCTGGTTTTGTTACTCGTGATTCACGTCAAGTTGAACGTAAGAAACTGGGTCTACGTAAAGCACGTAAACGTCCACAGTTCTCAAAACGTTAATCAAAACTCTCTCTTATATTTTTGCTGCTGTTGTCTTTTTCTCAGAGCTTCAGTAGCAAAGTTAAATAAGAGTCTGGTTTTGCAAAACCTTATAAGCTGGTCACAGCTTATAAGGTTTTTTTATGCCTACTGATAGCGTTTTGATTATCTGATTGACTTCATCAAATCAGCTTTGTTTTATGGTGATAATTAATATGAGTGCCTTGTTTCAACACTGCAAAGTAAAGCATCTGTAGAAATTCTAACTTGCAAAGCATTAAACGCTACCCCATCATATCAGTAACTTTTTATTATTTGCCATGATGCCTCAAACCGTGCTGCAGAAGGATATTATGAAAGCGCCAGAACAATTTGACCCTAGCAAACCATCTGCCAATAGCAGCGTGCCGCCTAGCATGAAACAGTCGGCTAAGTCGCCTGCTATACCGGCTGGCACGCCGACAATTACCCAAAATCATAAGCGTACAGCGCAAGCAGATAACAAGCCATTTCAGTGGCAGTTTTTATCACCAAAGAATTGGGGCATTTGGTTATTGTTTTTAATAATGCTACCGATGATATATCTGCCGTTACGCTGGCAGTTTTGGCTAGGTCGTAAGCTCGGTATATTGATTTATAAAGCTGCTGGCTCACGTAGACGCGATACGCTAATCAACCTGAAGTTGGCATTTCCAGAAAAGCCTGAAGCTGAACGTGAATTAATGGCCAAGCAAGTATTTGTCAATCAAGGCATTGGTGTGTTTGAAACGTTATGCGCTTGGTTCAGGTCAAATATATTTACTAGAACTGTATCCATTTCGGGTTTACAGCATATTGTTAATGCGCAAAATGAGCAGCGGCCAGTCATCCTGCTCGGTGCACATTATACGATGCTAGATTTGGGTGGCCTATTATGTGCGCAGTTTTTCCCTGTAGATTGTATGTACCGTACACAGAACAACCCTCTATTAGACTGGTTTATTTATAATGGTCGTACCAATATTTTTGGTAAGCAAATCTCTAGTCGTGATATGCGTAGCCTAGTTACCTCTATCAAAGCAGGACATGTCATCTGGTACTCTCCTGACCAAGACTATGGTCTCAAGCAAGGTGTCATGGCGCCATTCTTCGGTGTGCCTGCCGCAACCATTACTGCATCGCGTCGCATGGCGAAATTGGGTAGCAAAGCACAGCCACCAGCTGTCATGGCACTGCATACTTATCGGCAAACGCCTGATAACTTGCCGCGTGGTAAACGTCCCCATTATCATTTAACAATTACGCCAGAATTAGACAACTACCCAAGTAAAGATGAAGTCGCTGATGCCACTCGGGTCAATGAAGTTTTAGAAGGACTCATTCGTATTGATCCTACACAGTGGATGTGGTTTCATCGCCGCTTCAAACATGGGCCAAACGGTCGTACTGATATCTATAAGTAAGCCTTTATTCCCAAAAATACTGGTGAAGTTTGCTATACTTTGCGGCTAATATTTTGCATTTTAGCTATGCACTGATAATAATTTGATAAACAAAATAACGGATTTTCCATGAGCAATAACAGTACTTCTGATAATCAAACTTCTGATACTTCAACCGAAGCCAAGCGCATCCTGACTGGTATCAAACCGACTGGTATTCCGCATTTAGGTAACTATGTTGGTGCGATTCGTCCAGCGATTGAGTCTATTCAAAATAGTGACCATGAAGCGTTTTTCTTTTTAGCAGACTACCATGGCATCATCGGCTGTTATGACCCTGCTATCATTCATGAGTCGACGAGAGCCATTGCCGCCACGTGGATTGCTTGTGGTCTAGACCCTGAGCGTGTGACGTTCTACCGTCAGTCAGACGTGCCTGAAATTCCAGAACTTGCTTGGATTTTGAACTGCTCATGTGCCAAAGGTTTGATGAACCGCGCTCATGCCTATAAAGCAGCCGTTGATATCAATACAGAAAAAGCCGATGTCGATCCTGATCAAGGTGTCACCATGGGTCTGTTTGGTTATCCCGTGCTAATGGCGGCTGATATCTTGATGTTTAATGCGACCCATGTACCTGTTGGGCGTGACCAAGTGCAGCATATCGAGATGGCGCGTGATATCGCAGGTACTTTTAATCATCGTTATAAGTCACTTTTCACGCTACCGTCAGCAGTCGTTGATAACGATATACCGCTGCTTACTGGACTTGATGGCCGCAAGATGAGTAAGAGCTATAGCAATACTATCCCCCTATTCGGTGAGCCAAATCCACAAGTCAGTCCTGAAAAACAAATGCATAAAGCCATCATGAAAATTGTGACTAACTCACAGCTACCTGATGAGCCAAAAGATCCTGATGATTCAGCTATCTTTGAGATTTATAAAGCATTTGCCACCGCTGAAGAGATTGCTGATATGCGTGCGCGTTATGCCGCTGGTATTGGCTGGGGTGACGCTAAGCAAGCGCTATTTGATAAGATCAATGATGAAATCGCGCCATTCCGTGCACGTTACGAAGAGCTGATGGCCAATCCAAAAGAGCTAGAAGAAATCTTGCAGATGGGTGCAGATAAAGCCCGTCGCCATAGTCGTAAGCAACTAGACAAAGCTCGCCGTGCTATCGGCATCCGTCCGCTTGCTAAGCTTAAATAATCGTTGCTGGAATAGTCGTTTCACTGGCGCAATTTGTTATCAAAGCGGGTGCTAAACGTGCAAACTGAACCAAACACCAAACAGGCGGCTTTGTCTAAAGCCGCCTTATCTGCTATGGCTGATTCAACTTCTGAGCCTATGGACAATCAGAGCGAGTTTGATGAGTCAATCAACCATGATATGTCGCTACGTATCTATCAGACGCCTGTGCAGCATTTGCCAGAAGATCTGTATGTACCACCGCAAGCCTTTGCTATTTGGTTAGAGCAATTTGCTGGTCCATTGGATTTTCTATTGTATTTGGTCAAAAAGAACAACGTCGATTTGACCCAAATGCCCATTTTGCCCATCACTGAGCAGTACTTAGCTTATATCAGTGAACTAGATACCGAACACTTTGAGTTAGCAGGTGATTATCTGCTAATGGCATCAACGCTCATCGCTATCAAAACCGAGTTGCTATTGCCTGCCCCTGATACCCCAACCGACGAGCGTGACCCAAAAGCAGAGCTAATCGAGCGCCTCGAAGAGTACGCGCAAATCAAAGTGGTCAGTCAGCGCCTAGACAATCTAGTACGCTTGGAGCGCGATGTATTTTTGGCAATGGTCAGTATGCCTGGTCAAGACGTTATGAGTGCGGAGCTGCCAAGCTACTCACCTAACTTGCTGATTGATAGCTTATTTAAAATGCAACTACAGCCTGACTATCAAATGCATACGATCAAGGTTGATGCAGTACCCCTTGCCGATCGTATTGCCAGTATTAGCAGGCAATTAAGTACGGATGGGGCGCGCTCCTTTTATGAACTACTGGATAAAGCACAGGGTAAAATAGGCGTGGTCGTGAGTTTTGTCGCCGTACTTGAGCTTATAAAGCGGCAGTTGGTTGGTGTGGTCAATATTGAGACAGATAGCGACATCGTCAACTCTGCTCCCAATGACGAACCGTCTGATGTAGATAGTGAGCCTACCGCACTTACGTTACAGTGGTTAGCCTAGTAGGCTCTAAGACTATCTCCTAGCCTACTCTCTATTAAAATCACAATATTGAAATAAGAGCATACTTTAGATGGTAGATATTGAAGACCCAAAGCAACATGACGAGACCCAAGAATCAATAACTATGACTACATCTCAACCAGTTGAAGCGCAGCATGATTCTTTGGAAGAGTTGAGTAAACATATCGAGGTGCTGTTGCATGCATCAGAAGCACCGCTGACAGCTCACGCGTTAAAGAAACATTTGTCATTATCTACTAAAGAATTAAAGCAAACCTTGGAAGTGCTGCAACAACGCTTAGATACAGGTGTGCTTAGGCTACATGAGACCGCCAGCGGTTATCGTTTACAGATATCTGATGACTACAGCAGTCTAATCCAGCGTACTTTTCCGCAGCGCCAGGAACGCCTGAGCCAAGCTTTACTTGAAACCCTAAGTGTCATTGCTTATAAACAACCTGTGACACGCAGTGATATCGAGCATGTGCGCGGAGTGACATTATCGAGCAATATACTGCGCCAGTTATTTGATAAAGGATGGATTGTGGAGAAAGGTTTTAAAGATACTCTAGGCCGTCCTGCATTGCTTCATACTACTGCGCAGTTTTTAGATGCGTTTGGATTAAGCCATCTGGATGAACTGCCACCTATGCCAGATATGGAAGCCATACGAGTCATGTCTTAAATTTTCTGCTAAACAAAATATAGTTACTCACATAAAAAAGGACAGACCGCATAGGATCTGTCCTTTTTATTACGTTGCTAATTTTGAACTGATATCAAAACCTAGCAACACATCATTTAATTACTGATTAATCACATCAACACCTTTTGGCGGTGTAAATTTAAACTGACTGCTACCAATACTTGGGTTCATCTTAATACCGCTAAACTTGATAGAGGTTGTTTGTCCCAAGGTATCATTCAATACCATCATGACAGGTTTGCCACCACTAAAGCTTATTGAAAGACTTTTGAAACTTGCGTTGTCTGACTTAGGATAGAGCACATAGTAGTTTTTGTTATCATATGGCTGAGTGATCTTAAAGTTTTGATCAATTTTGCTCGGATCACCCGATAGTAGCAAGGCTGGTGTATTACCAACTTGGCTGTCGACGTTTTGCTTAGTCGCTTGCTCTAAATCCTTGTCATAAACCCACATAGAATTACCATTAGCCACGATCAACTGCTCTGATGGTGACTTGGTTTCCCAGCGGAAGTTATTTGGACGTTGGACACTCATGGAGCCTTTAAACGTACCACTACTCGCGCCTTTAGTCGTTTGACTAAAATTGGCTGTCATACTCTTGGTGTTGGTCAGCAATTTATTCAAACGTTTAGCAGCTGTTAGGTTATCAGCAGGAGCTGCGGTAGCCGTTTGAGTCAATGCCATCATTGGCGCTGCGATACCTAGCGATGTCATTAACACACCTGCTAAAGCACCACTCATCATTTTTTGTTTGGTTGATTTTTTCGTAGATAAGTTCATCATAAATCCTCTCTAAAAAAGCATAATCGCTTTAAAGTTGTCGCTAAAAATAAAATGTTCTATTGAAATTTTTGTTTTCTATAAATACTGATTTTACCAAGCTAAAGCTGGTAACCATCAGCAATGGCAACAGTGTGCCAGTTTTTTTATTACGCGCCTAGTCATGATTTGCAATCTTTACTACGGCTGCCATACACGCTTGTAACCAATGCAGTTACACGGTAAAAGTTTGCATTTATAACTGTTAGCCATAGTAATTATGCCAATAGTGGCCTTAAAAATATCGCTCAAAAGAATTATTATTGATTTATATCACCCTACAAACGTAAAAAACCCTTACTACCATAAGGCAGTAAGGGCTTTTTTAATTATCTGATCATTCTATCCAAAGAATAAAACGACCTAAATAGATAATTATGCGTTTTCAACCGTAACATAACGACGGTTAAATTTACCTTTGGTCGCAAACTTTACAACACCGTCATTCAGTGCAAATAAAGTATGGTCACGACCCATGCCAACGCCTTCGCCTGCGTGGAATTCTGTACCACGTTGACGAACGATGATGTTACCAGCTGTGATAGCTTGGCCACCAAAGATTTTTACGCCTAGCATTTTTGGGTTTGAATCACGACCGTTACGGCTCGAACCGGCAGCTTTTTTATGTGCCATGAGAAAATCTCCTTGTTAATTTGACTTATCGCTGATGCGATAACTCTTAAGCATTTAGTGCGCTATTTAGCAATAATTGCTAAATGGATAATTAGGCATTAATCGCTTTGATTTTTAACAAGGTGTACCATTGGCGGTGACCTTGTTCTTTGTGATAATGCTTACGACGGTTGTGCTTGATGATACGGATTTTTTCGCCGCGACCATGCTCAACAACTTCAACTTCTACGCTAGCGCCGTCAACAACAGGCTGACCGATTTTGACGTTATCGCCGTCAACAACCATCAACACGTCTTCAAATTTGATTGTTTCGCCTTTTTCTGCTTTTAGTAGTTCAACTTTAAGCAATTCATCGACGACTACACGGTGCTGTTTACCACCAGTTTTGATTACTGCGTACATTGTATGACTCCGTTTAACCCGTGTGCCGTGGCTGATGTTATACCAACGCTTTTACGACGAACACGACAGGGAAAAATTAAAGGCAAGATTTTACGGCTTTTTGCTCATAAAAGCAAGCCGCGCCTCTTGTTTTTGCAAGGTGGTTACACTAATGACCATCTCTCATTTAGCTATAACGGCTGCTCATCAAAGAAAGTCGATAAACGACAATTCGAATATAAACATGAGAAATAGTAATGATAAATGATAGATTAAGCCCAACAGCGGCCATTATAACTTATGCAATCAGTTACTTACAGCCTTTTATGAATCATTTATGTGACCAATAAGCTTAAAATGCGCTAGAGAATATATCTGTAAAACATAAGACATTTCTTATCGTTTTTATCCTATTCAATAGGCATAGTAAGCCCTGTATATCATACGCTTTACCTACTTGTGCTATATACTTTAACCAACAATTTAAGCAGATAGCTATGCTATCATAAGCGAAATAATACCTTACCTATAGATAGATAAAGTCAAGGTTATACCAACTCTCTTTACTCTTATTAATATGACTATTTATTATGACTAGTACCTCTTTAAATAATACCGTGCCTGCCTCTCAATCGACGCCTAGCTATGCTGATATTCAAAGTATTGTAGCCAATGACTTTGAGGTAATGGACAAGCAAGTGTTTGGCAGTTTGAACTCAAAAGTACAACTCGTCATGAGCGTCTCGCAACACGTGATCAATGCTGGCGGCAAACGTATGCGTCCGTTGATTACCTTGCTCTGCGCACGTATGTTTGATGATAATCCATCAGAAAAGGCCATGCATCTAGCTGCTATCACGGAAATGCTACATACCGCTACCCTAGTCCATGACGATGTCATCGATGAGTCAGGGCAACGCCGTGGAAAGCCAACGGCAAACGCGACGTGGGATAATGCCACTGCTGTGTTGGTCGGTGACTATCTGATTGCTCGCGCTTTTAATCTTTTGGTTGGCTTTCAGAGCTTGCCATTGTTGCAAGTGTTCTCTGATGGGACTTGTGATATTGCCGAAGGCGAAGTGTTACAGCTACAGCATCAGCATAACCCTGCCGCAACAGAGGAAGATTACTTACGCATTATCGATGGCAAAACATCACGCCTGTTCATGATGGCGACCCAAGGTGCTGCTATCTTGCAAGACAAGACAGAATATATGACGGCATTGGGCGATTTCGGACAGCATTTTGGTAATGCGTTCCAGATTATCGATGATGTGCTCGACTATAGTGGCGATAGTGAAGTGATGGGCAAAAACCTAGGCGACGACCTTGCTGAAGGCAAACCTACCCTACCGACTATCAAAGCACTCGAGCTACTCAAAGACAGCGACACTGAAGGCTATGAGCAGTTACGTATCGCCGTTCAGACAGGTAAGACACCAAACGCTGAGCAGCTGATTGAGTTGGTACGTAGTTCTGGCTCATTGGCTTATTGTAAGCAGCGCGCGTTGGAAGAAACCAAACTGGCTCAAGACGCACTGAGCACGCTACCTGACAACCGCTATCGTACAGGCTTATATCAATTGACTGAACTCGCTAGCGCCCGACTAGTATAATTAAAGCTGAGTCGTCTTTATTATTAACTGATTAAGACGACTCTTTTTTTGACAGAATTTTTTAGCATGGATTTTTAGCAAATTTCTTTAGCAATTGATAAATAAAAGCCCATAAATTAAAAACTACCCTCTTAAAAACTAGCATGTCAGCCAAATCGTTACCTTTCTTTAAGTTTCATACATCCTTGCAGTACTATAATCGTATAAGGCTTTTTGGCAGTCGGTTAAAGTTTGACAACGCTTGGTAGAGAGATACTGATAGTTAGTTTTTATGACTGTAATTAGGGGTTGCTAAAATTGTCATTTTGTTGACAAAGTCGATTTTCTATCGTTTAAAAGCCTTAGTTACTATAGGGTTTTAGATTTATAACAAAAAATTACAATAAATTTCGATAGTAGGTTGTATGTCTTCTTATTAGCTGCTAGTTGGTGTAGCGGTTACTATGGCGGGATTTTATTTACTCAGCGAGCACAGTGCGGTCAGTTTTTGTCAGCTTTCCTATCGTGAACCACTTGACTGTGGGGTTACTCCAATAGATTATAATAACTCTTTAAATTTACTAACCTACTTTGTGGTCTGCCTACACTTCTAATATCACATTTACCAAATCGCGTCTCAATCAAACTCGCTACTGGCTGCCTTACTAGCGATTTTTATTAAATCCATTGACTCAAAGGTTGAGTATGCCGTACTGGCATGAATGTGCAGAATAAGTAGACCCTCGATAGTTCGTACATCAAAATTTATTGTTCAATTTTTTATACTGTCGTTATTTTATATCTATTGCCGAGGACATTGATGAAGCACTCTACTCTTGCGCTTGTAATAGCATCTGTACTATCTGGAGCTGTACTGGTTGGCTGTGACAAAAACGATGACGCCGCTGGTGAGCAAGCCGCACAGCAGCAAATGCCGCCTGCGGTGGTCAACGTTCAGACTGTCACTCTCGACACCATCCCCCAAGTACAGACTTTTTCTGGACGTACTGCAGCTTATCAAACTGCCGACGTCCGCCCACAAGTAAATGGCGTCATTGACGAAGTGTTATTCCGTGAGGGAAGCAATGTCAAAAAAGGTCAGCCACTTTATCGCATTAATACTGATAACTATGCCTCTTCGGTAAGCAGTGGTCAGGCAGCCGTACAGCAATCACAGGCGAACTACCAGACAGCATTGGCAAATAATGCCAATGCAAAAGCTGAGCTTGCCAGCCGCCAAGCGTCATTGGCTCAGGCGCAAAATGACTTACAACGTTTGCAAGGCTTGGTCAGTATCAATGCTATTTCACAACAGCAGTATGAGCAAGCTCAAACTGCCGTACGTACCGCACAGGCCGCGGTGCAAAGTGCCGCAGCTGCTGTCGGTCAGACACAAGCGGGTATTGAAAGTGCCAAAGCAGGCATTCAAACCGCGCAAGCTGGTCTTGATGCTAGCACATTGGATCTGAACCGTACTATCGTGCGTGCGCCTCTCACCGGTCGTACGGATCGCTCAAGCGTAACTGCTGGTACGCTGGTTAGCGCCGGTCAGGCGGATCCTTTGGTTACCATTTCGCGCTTAGACCCTATCTATGTTGATATCAGTCAGTCATCATCTGAGCTGCTCAAGCTACGTCAGCAAATAGCAGACGGCTCAGCTCAGCCAGGCATGAACTCAGTTGAGTTGGTGCTAGAGGATGGTTCAGTCTATCCCGTGCGTGGCAAGCTTGCCTTGTCTGAAGCAAAAGTGGATGAATCAACAGGTGCTGTGACCTTACGTGCAGTCTTCCCTAATAAGAATAATATCTTGTTGCCGGGTATGTATGTCAGTGCGCGCTTGACTCAAAGCGTCATCACTAACGCCGCTTTAGTGCCACAAAGCGCAGTAATGCGGACACCGAAAAGCGAAACGCAAGTTTATATCGTTGATGAAAATAACAAAATCCAAGTACGTCCTGTCACTATTAATGGCACCTATAAAGATCAGTGGGTCGTCACTGAAGGCTTGAAAGCAGGTGACAAAGTGGTTGTGATTGGTGGTGCTAAGGTCAAGCCTGAGCAAGAAGTCGTCGCCAAACCTTTAGAAAATCCAAATGCTGCCCCTGCTAAGCCGGGCGCGCCAACTGCTCAAACGCCGCAGCAAGCCGCAAAAGCGATGGATAAGCCAGCTAGTAAAGATACCTCTGCTAAAAAACCAGCAGAATCTACCGCTAACTAATTCCATTCAAAGATAGGAAAACCTAGGGATATACTATGTCACGTTTTTTTATTGATCGCCCTATTTTTGCATGGGTGCTGGCTGTTTTGGTCATGCTCATCGGGGTGATATCCGTTATTAATCTACCGATTGAACAATATCCACGTATCGCACCACCAACGATTTCAGTCAGTGCAAGCTATCCTGGTGCCAATGCACAAACGGTCGAAAACTCTGTGGTGCAAATTATTGAGCAGCGCATGAAAGGCCTTGATGGGCTGATGTATATGTCATCGTCGAGCTCCTCAAACGGTAGCGCTTCAGTGACGCTTACCTTTGAGAACGGTACCGACCCTGATACCGCTCAGGTACAAGTACAAAACAAACTACAAGCAGCGATGAGCTCGTTGCCTGAATCAGTACAGCGCCAAGGCGTCAACGTCAATAAATCGTCTAGCAGCTTTATGATGGTGCAGGCATTTATTTCTGAAGATGGCAGTATGGATCGGGCCGATATTGCCGATTATATCAACTCCAATGTTCTCGATTCGATCAGTCGTGTTGAAGGTGTGGGTGAAGTGCAAGTGTTTGGCTCCTCTTACGCCATGCGTATCTGGCTAGATCCTGCACGCCTACGTAGCTATAACATGGTGCCCTCTGATGTTGTCAATGCCGTACGAGCACAGAACGCTCAGGTATCTGCAGGTCAGCTAGGACAAGCACCTGCTGACACCGATCAACAGGTGATTAACGCCACCGTCACCGTACAGAGCTATCTTCAAACGCCTGAAGAGTTTAAAGATATCTTGCTAAAAACAGACACCTCGGGCGCGCAAGTACGCCTCGGCGATGTCGCTGATGTCGAAATCGGCAGTGAAAACTATAGCGAGAGATCCTTGTATAACGGTCAAGAAGCGGCAGGTCTAGGTATCTCATTGGCTGCAGGCGCAAACGCGCTAGAGACCCGTGAGGCGGTCGGCGCACGTATAGCCGAGCTAGAAACCAACTTTCCAGCAGGCCTAAGCTCTGTTGTTCCTTACGATACGACGCCGTTTGTGCGCTTATCTATCGAACAAGTTGTCAAGACTCTACTCGAAGCTATTGCGCTTGTATTCATCGTCATGTTCATTTTCTTACAGAACTGGCGTGCAACCATTATCCCGACCCTTGCCGTACCTGTGGTTCTATTAGGTACCTTTGCAGTACTATACGTTGCTGGCTTTAGTATCAACGTGTTGACCATGTTTGCCATGGTATTGTCCATCGGTCTACTGGTCGATGATGCGATCGTCGTCGTAGAGAACGTCGAGCGAATACTAGAAGAAGATCCTCACATCTCTATCAAAGATGCAACTATCCAGTCAATGGGTGAAATCAGTAAAATCGTTATTGGTATTGCGCTTATCTTGTCTGCAGTATTCGTACCGATGGCCTTCTTTGGTGGCTCAACAGGTGTGATTTATCGTCAGTTCTCTATTACGCTGATTACCAGCATGGTGCTTTCTGCCATGGTCGCGCTTGTATTCACCCCTGCCCTATGTGTGACCTTGCTAAAACGTGGCAAAAGTCATGAAAAAGGCAGTACCGAAAAGCAAAAAGGCTTCTTCGGTTGGTTCAACCGTGGCTTCTTCAAACTTAGCCGTTCGTACGAAAACTTTGTCGGCAAAAGTATTCGTTTTAAATGGTTATACATGATTGGTTATGCAGCCATCATCGGTATTATGGCGGTCGTGTTCTTACGTATTCCAGGCTCGTTTTTACCAGAAGAAGATCAAGGTATTATGTTTACCTTGGTTCAGCTTCCGGCTGGCTCTACATTAGATGAAACACAAGACGTATTGGATAAAGTTAGAAACTATTACGATACCCAAGAAACCGATAATATCGCTTCGGTCTTTACCATTGCAGGCTTTAGTTTTGCTGGTCAAGGTCAGAATATGGGTCTGGCGTTTGTGCGCTTATCAGACTGGGAGGAACGCTCGGGCGATGAAAACACCGCTCAAGCTGTCGCTGGTCGGGCGATGGGGTATTTCTTTACGCAGCTAAACGAAGCACAAGTATTTGCCATCGTACCACCCGCGATTACCGAGCTTGGTAATGCCAGTGGTTTTGATTTAATGATTCAGGACAGTGGTAACCTCGGACATGATGGGCTACTTGAAGCCCGAAATATGCTCTTAGGTATGGCCGCACAGAACGATCAAGTGGCTGGCGTACGTCCTAATGGTCAAGAAGATTCGCCACAACTTAAAGTAAATATCAATCAAGAACAAGCGGCGGCTTATGGCCTGTCACTAAGCAATATCAATAGCGTTATCTCTACTGCGTGGGGCTCAAGCTACGTTAACGACTTCATCGATCGTGGCCGTATCAAACGTGTCTATGTACAAGGTGAAGCCAGCAGCCGTACCAACCCTGATGATATTGGCAAATGGTATGTAAGAAATGACATGAACGATATGATTTCGTTCGATGCATTCTCTAGTAGTGAGTGGCAGTCAGGCTCACCGCGTCTTACTCGTTACAACAGCCTACCGTCAATGAATATCCAAGGTAGCGCCGCACCAGGACTAAGTACTGGTGAAGCAATGAGCTCGATGGAAGCGATGATAGACAAGCTACCTGAAGGTATCAGTTACGAGTGGACAGGCATGTCATTGGAAGAGCAAAAGTCAGGTGCCCAAGCGCCGATGCTTTATGCGCTTTCAATTCTAGTTGTCTTCTTATGTTTGGCAGCTTTGTATGAGAGCTGGTCGATTCCTTTCTCTGTGCTACTAGTGATTCCACTTGGCGTATTGGGTGCAGTGATATTTACTTGGCTACGTGGTTTTGCCAATGATATCTACTTGCAGGTTGGTCTACTGACTGTCGTTGGTCTATCCGCCAAAAACGCCATTTTGATTATCGAATTTGCGAAAGAACACCAAGAAGAAGGTTACAGTCTCACAGAAGCCGTCATGACCGCAGCACGCCAGCGTTTGCGTCCGATTATCATGACCTCGCTTGCCTTTGGACTGGGTGTTGTGCCATTATTCTTGGCCAATGGGCCAGGTTCAGGCAGTCAAAACGCTATTGGTACTAGCGTTGTTGGTGGGGTAATTACAGCAACCCTCTTAGGTATCTTCTTTATCCCAATGTTCTATATCTGGGTGCGTAGTGCGTTCCCGCATAAATATGAGAACAACACACCCAATGATAAAGATGGTGGCAGTGGTACGCCTAACTCGCATAACCCAACACCTTCTGAGAGTTATCAGCCTGCAAGTCTTGGAGACAATACACAATGAGTGCTCAAAAAACATCTATCACTAACTCATCATCGGTAGCTATTACAGCTATCGATGCGCAGCCAGCGCTATCTCGTTTGCGCAAAAAAAGTGGTCGCCTGTTAGGTTTGACTGCATTGGCAATCAGCATGGCCGCTTGTAACACCATTCCAAAAGCCGATATGCGTCCTGTGCTAGCAGAGCCAAATATTCCTATGCAGCAATCTTATGGTGCATTTGATAAAGAGACTGTCAGTAGTGCTGATCAAGCAAGCATTGCCAGTCAGCGCTGGCAGAATTTTTATAGCGATGAGCGCCTAAAAGGTCTGATTGCTCTCGGTCTTGAAAAAAACAAAGACTTTGAGAGTGCGCGCCTAGCCATTGAAAAAGCTCGTGCACAGTATCAGATTACTGACATTAATGACTTGCCAGCTATCAACGGCAGTGCTGGTTATACTCGCTCAGCACAAAATCGTACTGATCGAAACGCTAGTAGTAGCTACAGTGTCAACTTGGGTCTTGCCAATTATGAGCTCGATTTTTGGGGTAAAATCTCAAGCTTAAAAGATCAAGCATTGCAGAATTTCTTGGCGACCACAGCAGCTAAAGATGCGACCCAAATCAGCTTGATTAGTAATATCGCACAAAGCTACGCCAACCTAAGCTACAGCTTGGCGCAATTAAAACTGGCTGAAGCTACAGTTGAGAGTCGTGAGCGTTCGCTATTTATCGCGGATAAACGTTTTGAAGCAGGTATTGACGCAAAACTGCCTTCATTACAGGCTGCTGCTTCTCTTGAAAGTGCCAAACTTGCCGTATTACGTGCCCAGACCAGTGTTCTTCAATCACGCAATGCATTGCAGTACTTAGTTGGTGGCGCTATTCCAAATGAGCTTATCCCAACACCTGCTGTTAGTAATATTACTAGCCAGCAGATATTTAATGCTGGTCTACCAAGTGAATTACTACGTTATCGTCCTGACGTCCTACAAGCAGAATACAACCTAAAAGCTGCTGGTGCGAATATCGAAGTGGCCCGTGCCTCTTACTTCCCATCTATTAGCTTGACCAGTAGTGTGGGCGTCAGTAGCGGCAGCTTAAATGACTTGTTTAAAAATGGTGCCGTTGGTTGGTCATTTGGACCTAGCGTAAGCGTCCCTATCTTTGATGCAGGCCGTTTAGATGCCAATTATGATGTGGCTCAAATCGAACGTGAGCAAACGCTTGCTAGTTATGAGAGCTCTATTCAAACGGCATTCCGCGAAGTATCAGATGTACTTGCCACACGTGCAACACTCGGTGAGCAGTTAGAGGCGCAGTATCGTCTGCAAGATAATTTTGAACAGACATATCAGATAGCAGATGCGCGCTTTAAAGCTGGTCTGGACAATTACTTAGACGTACTTGATGCGCAGCGTTCACTGTTCTCTACTCAGCAAGGTATCCTAGATTTAGAGCTACAGAAAATCGTTAGCCAGATTGAGTTGTACCAAGCGCTTGGTGGCGGTGCTAACCTTGATGTACCGACCGTCATTCCGGTACCGCAGCATACTAACTTGGCGCAGATTGTTACTGGAACTGCGACTAGTGCAAAAACCAAAGCGACAAATGCCATCGAAGCAGCTGGTTCAGCGCGTGTGACTACGCCGCAAGAAGCGGTCGCCATTAAGCAGTCGCAAGCGGTAGAAACGACTACTTTTGAGCCTACTGCTATCGTCGATGTGAATGATGATGGCCAGAAGGATGCCGCTGTCGGCGTGATCACTGAAGAGACTCGCTTCAATAACAATAGTGTTGAGCAAGTTCCTGTGACCTAGATTGTTGAGCCTTAAGTGACCCAATCTTAATCTGATGACGCAGCTCTATCATCCTATTAACAGTCGATAAGTACTATCAGCCCTACCGACTTAACGTGGTGGGGCTTTTTGCTTTTATTGACGTCTTTTGGTTATAGTAGGCTCACTTCATATAAGCTCTCTTTATCTATAGCCACTTATAAAGCAAAGATTTTGATAAGCTAATTCTATAAAATACCGCTTATAGCGATATTATTTTAACCATGTAACATGATAACTATTAGGGCGTGTCCTCAATTCAATTGATTATATCTAAACGGGCTAAAAATGGCTAAATTTTGCCAAACATCGTTAAATAGCTGGTTAATATCCCGATATTATCTGCGCTATTTTCCTTGTTTGACTGCAATTTATCTCATTTTTATCACCATTTTTAAAATGAGGACACGCCCTAAAACAATCATAAGGAATTATTATGAGCTATACCTTTAACCGTCAATACCCTGCTACTCGCTTACGTCGTCTGCGCTACAATGACAATGTACGCTCGATGATTCGTGAAGTAGAGCTGCATCCTAAGCACTTTATTGCCCCTGTCTTTGTCTTAGAAGGCGAAAACCAACGCGAAACCATCGCTAGTATGCCGGGTGTTGAACGCTTATCGATTGATTTACTAATCAACTATGCCAAAGAGTTATTAGCAGAAGGTGTTACAACCATCGACCTTTTCCCTGTGATCGATAACGCTTTGAAAACACCAGACGGTAGCGCCGCTTATGACGAAAACGCCCTGACTGCACGTACGATAAAAGCAGTCAAAGATGCTGTGCCAGAAATGGTCGTTATGACTGATGTAGCGTTAGACCCTTATACCTCACATGGTCAAGATGGTCTGCTCGATGACAGCGGTTATGTCATCAATGATGCAACCATAGAAGTATTGGTCAAGCAAGCGCTGGTACATGCGCGTGCCGGTGCAGATATCATCTCTCCTAGTGACATGATGGACGGCCGTATCAAGGCCATGCGTGACGCGTTTGAAGCAGAAGGTTTTGTGAATACGGCTATTATGGCTTACTCAGCCAAATATGCTTCTGCTTACTACGGTCCATTCCGTGATGCCGTTGGCAGTGCTGGCAACCTAAAAGGTGGCCATAAGAAACAGTATCAGATGGACTTTGGCAATCGTGCTGAGGCGCTACATGAAGTGGCTATGGATATCAACGAAGGCGCAGATATGGTCATGATCAAACCAGGTCAGCCTTATCTTGATTTGATTCGTGAAGTCAAAGATACCTTTGGCGTACCCACCTTTGCGTATCAAGTCTCAGGTGAATATGCCATGCATATGGCAGCCATTCAGAACGGTTGGTTAAGTGATGCAGTGATTTTAGAGTCGCTGATTGGCTTCCGCCGTGCTGGTGCTGATGGTATCCTGACCTACTTCGCTCTAGAAGCGGCACGCCAGCTAAACAATGCCTAATAATAGTTATACTACCTTTTATATTGTAAAAACCCCAGCTACCTATTAGTCGCTGGGGCTTTTTTTGAATATCTTCTGATAAATAAAACTATAGACGTGCACGGTCATGTGTTTCATTAAAATCAAGCACTGGGCCAGTAGGGACAATACGCGTGGGGTTAATATTGGCATGACTGGTGTAATAATGCTGCTTGATATGATCCATATTTACTGTCTCTGCGATACCATGTACCTGATATAAGTCACGCAGATAGCCCCAAAGGTTTGGATAGTCAACGATACGACGCAGATTGCATTTAAAGTGCCCAACATAGACAGCATCGAAACGAACCAACGTCGTAAACAGTCGCCAATCTGCCTCAGTTATAGTGCTACCTGTGAGATAACGCTGATGTGCTAAGCGCGTCTCAAGTGTATCTAATGCCGCAAACAGCTCAATCACGGCCTCTTCGTAAGCCTCTTGTGTGGTAGAGAATCCTGTCTTATACACGCCATTGTTGATAGTTGAATAGACAAAGGTATTGATATCATCAATTTCTTGTAATAACTCTGCTGGCACAAAATTACCTGCTAGCGCACCAACCTCATCAAAGGCAGAGTTAAACATGCGAATAATCTCAGATGACTCATTACTCACGATTGTATTTGTTTTTCTATCCCACAAGATAGGTACAGTGACACGGCCTGTATAGTCTGGCTTGGCCTTGGTATACAGCTCATAGGCACAGTCTGCATTGATAACTGTGTCAGCAACGACACCTGCACCTTCTGCAAACGTCCAACCATACTCACCCATATATGGATGTACTACAGATAGCGGAATGATGTCTTCTAAGCCTTTAAGCTTGCGATAGATAAGGGTACGGTGTGCCCAAGGACAAGCTAGCGACACGTATAAATGATAGCGGTCAGGTTCGGCTTTAAATCCCTCAATACCCGTTGGCCCTGCACTACCATCTACCGTTACCCAGTTTCTAAAACCAGCATCTTCACGCTGAAAGCGGCCGCCACTCTCTTTTGTCTCATACCACTTGTCTTGCCACTGCCCATCTACCAAGAGACCCATGTTATTCTCCAACTGTTTTTAATATTTGTTTAACGCTTACTCAGCATGACTGACTTTAAGCCATTATTATCATGACGATTGCGTTGTTTAGAGAGATATCATATCAGTTATAAGGGTTTAATCATCAGCGTTACCCTGTTTATTAACAATAAAAACTAAACGTATTAAATTTAATGTTTAGTAAATATATACAAAAATATATTCAAATAACTAATATAAGCCTGAATAACAGATATTATGATAATAAAAGAGGTTTATGCTAAAAAAGACTTGCAAAGTCTGGGAAACTTGCTAAAATGCTCAACCTAAATAGGCGTATAGCTCAGTTGGTTAGAGCGCTACCTTGACATGGTAGAGGTCGTTGGTTCGAATCCGATTACGCCTACCAGATTCGAAAAGCCCCAATCTTAAGATTGGGGCTTTTTTTGTCCGTGAAATATGGGCTGTAGCGGAAAATACTTGTCTACATCGACTCATAGTCATGATTATACAATCAGATTTAAATCATCTAAAAAATTGACGGTGACCAAATGGTGACCAAAACGTGACCGACCCTTGAAAACCATTAGAATTAAAACCCTCTTTTTGACCTCTACTTTAAGCTGTAAGCTGAAATTTATTTCTGAGTATTTTTATCTTTATCCTCTTTTACATATTCAAAAATATCCCCTACCTCTACTTCTAAATACTCACAAAGCTTATCTATAGTATCAAAATCAATTCTAGATGATTGATCGTTATATATCTTATGTAATGTCGTCTTGCTTACCCCTGTTGCTCGTACGGCATCCGCTACTTTTAGCCTTCTTTCAGCTAACAAATAGCAGGACTATCGGGCATTTGTGATTCGTTAACGCGCTGGAAAATTACGAATAGCTATAGTGAGGGAATGATAGCAGGGTATATAGTCGATATCTTAAAATGATAGGTTTTTAATTATTAGAATTTATCAAAGTAGCGGCACTGGAAATACCCAGCTATCGCTTTGCTTGTTCTTACTCATAGCACACTCATCACTGCATCATTAATTTGTCAATTTATCAAACTTGTCTCTACGATCGTTTCAATATAGTACCGTCTTATTTTTCAGAATAAACCACTGAGACCATCTAATGACTGCTAAGGTTTAGTAGTTGATATTTGTTCATATCTCTGTTAGATTTTAACTCGATACATAATGTATCATTTTATTTATAACTGTATATAAATAGTAGCTAACCTTTCAGTGTTTGCATATCACATTGTTATAGCAGTTGTATTAGTCACATTTCATTCATGCTAAGGATAGCGATTATGAACAACCATTCCGTCAGTTCACTCTTATAAGCCAAACCTTTTCAGGTAACAATCAAATAGTATCAACTTGCGCTATAAAGCCCTAGTGGTGTGTGTTTTATGCTATGAGTACGCCTTGATATCGAGAATAAGTCGAGTCATATATATCGCTATAAATATGCTAGGCATTAGCCCTAATGCTCTATCTAAGAAATGGTTAGATATCAGTGATCCTTTACGCTATGACATAAGGTGCTTTTATTTATTCGACATTCATGACGATACTCCACCGTCTAAATATCAACTACTGAGAAGACTCTAGATAGTATTACTTAATAACAACCAGACTAAATTCTGTTTATCAGAAGCATTGCCTTATTCACAAAGTATAATTTTAAAGCGTATTTTTCCATGGAAGGAAATTGAAACTATGAGCATTTTTGCTATTTTTTTATCTTTGTCACTCTTAATATATTTTGCCTATAGAGGGGTTAGCGTATTAGTTTTGGCTCCCTTACTTGCTATTTTAGCTGTTGTTTTAAGTGGTGATAGTAGTCAAACCATGGGGATTTATACTGAAATATTTATGCAGGGTCTTGGCGGGTTTGCTGTGAAATATTTCCCACTATTTATCTTAGGTGCGATTTTTGGCAAGTTGATGGAAGATTCTGGTTATGCCTATAGCATCGCACGCAACATCGTGGATAAACTGGGTGACAAACATGCTTTGTTAGCAGTCGTCTTAGCATGCTCAATCTTGACTTATGGAGGTGTGTCAGCCTTTGTCGTTACTTTCGCAATATATCCTATTGCTGCCGCCTTATTTAAGCAGACGAACATACCTAAAAGACTGATACCTGGAGCCATTTGTATTGGCGCTCTAACCTTGACCATGACGGCATTGCCAGGTTCACCTGCCATTCATAATGTTATACCGATGCCCTATTTTGAAACCGATGCATTTGCAGCTCCTGGTTTAGGCATTATTGCCTCGATAGTCATGCTAGGCGGAGGTATGTTGTGGATGAATCGCCAAACGCGTATTGCAAGTGCAAATAATGAAGGTTATGGAAATCATACGTTAAATGAAAAAGAGCCTCACTCAGGTATCGATATACCCAATTTTTGGCTCGCATTATCGCCTATTCTCATTGTGATAGTAGGCAACTATGTTTTTTCAAAAATTATAATACCGTTATGGAACAACAGTTACTTAGCTGACGAAAAGTTTGGTGGTGTAGCCTTGAGCTCAGTTATTGGTATATGGGCCATTATTTTATCGTTGTTCTTAGCTTGTATATTTGTGATTGCTTCGAGTTTCAAAAGAATAGATAGTGTGGCAGAAAGTTTAAACAAAGGCGCTACCGGATCTTTACTACCTATTTTTAATACAGCTTCAGAAGTAGGCTATGGCTCCGTGATTGCAACTCTGGCAGGTTTCGCTATTATCAAACAGTCTCTTATGGGAATTGCGCCTGGAAACCCTCTCATATCAGAAGCAATCATGGTTAACGTTTTAGCAGGTATTACAGGATCAGCTTCAGGTGGTTTGGGTATAGCCTTAGAAATTATGGGCGCAAGCTATATGCAATTGGCAGAACAATATAATATTGACCCCGAATTAATGCATCGTATTGCGTCTTTGGCTTCCGGCGGTTTGGATTCATTACCACATAATGGGGCAATAATAACAATGCTAACTATTTGTGGTTTGACTCATAGAGAGTCCTATAAAGACATATTTGCTACTGCTGTGGTCATTCCTTTAATTGCTCTCACTCTAGTCATCATACTCGGTACCGTATTCGGATCTTTTTAGAAAGATGCGATTTCCTGTCTATGTAGCTATGGACGTTTACCATACGTCTTAGCTACAACTGCTCTTTTCGATAAAGCTCTATCAATAAGTATAAGTAATAGCACGCACTATCACTTGATAGCTGGCAAATAGCATCACAAAAATCAAAGCCACATGGTGTCTCAAAGCCATATAACACACTTTTCTTGCCAGTTTAGTAAAGTCTCCTAGCTTTCTTATCTCATCATAAACACCTTCTAAATTCTTAACATTAAGACTTTTGGTATATAAAAGTGCACAGGCGCTACAGTAGAAACCATTCGCTATTATGAAAAAGAAAAGCTATTACCAGAGCCTGCGCGTAGTGAAGGGAACTATCGCTTATATCGCGAAAGTCATATCGAGCGTCTACAGTTCGTTCTGCACTGTCGTACACTAGATATGACATTGGATGAAGTACGAACCTTACTGCAGTATTGGGAGGAACCTAACAGAGACTGCGCTGATATCGATACCTTGTTGGATGAACATATCCGCGCTGTAGAAACACGTATAGAAGAGCTAAAACAGTTAAAAAAACACTTAAGTGTTTTGCGACAGAAATGCGTTAGTAGCGCACCAGCGAAGTCATGTGGCATATTAAATGCGCTTGCTGATCATTCTTGTCATGAAAATTCGCCATATGGCTCACAGTAAATACTATCTGAATAGCTGCAAATAATTAATGCTTATTCATCGCTATAGATAGTGTCTCTGCTGTCTGATAATTACTATGCCACCATTTCACTTTATCTATTTAAACTGATTCTAATGACTTGGTTAAACAGATTCTAACGATTTGGCCTCTTCGAAAAAGGCAAACCATAAACGCCTACCCTCCTCATTAATACGCCGCACCGTCTCAAAATACTTTTTCCGTGCTTCCTCATCTACTAAGGGAGCAGGAAGTAGAGGGTCAAAAACAACACTGCGGATACCTGCATCTCCAAGCATGAATATTTCTTGCAGCGCCACATGGGACGGCAAGTCAGCCAAACCACTTAACCAGTCAGTGAGCTGCTGCGACTTCTCTTTATAATGCTTTTCAAGATGCATGTCTGACCAAAGTGCTCGTGCTTTTTTCTGCCTAACCTCATCAAATTCATTGGCTTTAAAAACCGCGGCTTCCTCTTCTAAGCCTAAGTCCAATAAACGCTGACGGACGACATCGATACCGCCTAATAAATTATTGGGGCGCAAATAAAGCCCTTTATCAAGTTCACGAAACCCCAATAATGATAAAGCACGAGCACGGGCACGCAGCACTTTACGATCACTGCGAGGTAATCCACCGGTCGCTACCGCTATCCATGAACCATCGGATTTTATCGTTCTTTTATCTGCTGTTTGCCATAAGGCCACATCGGCGCCCAATTTTTGAGCTTTCGGTCCGAGTTTGTAGGTGGCTGGACCAATCAATTCAGCAAGTTCCGCTTGGATCAGACGGGCCAACGTCACACGTATACTATTTTCTGTCATACCAAAGATAGAGCCTGCCAGCACCGCTTCGTAGGCACTAAGTGTGTTTGCTTCTGCCACCATAAGTAAGCGTAAAAGCAATAAACGAGGCGTTGGTTTGTTCATATTACACCTATTGACGTAATTATTTTTTATATGTAATACTGATCGTGTAAGTTACTGAACTACTGTAACTTAGGGAATGACATTCAAAATCAGGGAAGACAATCATCATGTCAATTGTAAATCAATTTAAGACCCATGAGGTACAGAATCAACCTTTTGCCTTAGCTAATTATAATGCATGGGAAACAGATACAGCGCTCAAAGAAGCTGTCGCAAGAGAAGGTGCTGCTTGGGCAGAAAATCACTTGAAAGAGTTTGGCGCACTGACTGGTGGAGATCTGATCACTAGCGGATTCTTAGCCAATGAAAACAAGCCTAAATTACGCAACTTTGACAGCTATGGTCGGCGTATAGATGAAGTAGAGTTTCATCCGGCTTACCATGATCTGATGCATGCAGGAATGAAATACGGCATGAGCAATTTTGCTTGGCGCAATCAGGATCGTGATAGTGCTCACGTGGCTCGGGCAGCAGTCATGTATCTCGGCTCACAGCCTGAGGCTGGGTTTGGTTGTCCCATGTCTATGAGCTATGCCGCTATTCCTGCCCTACGTCATTCGCCAGCTTTGGCTAAAAAATGGCTGCCCAAGCTACTATCTGAACACTATGATCCGCGCAGCTTGCCCATGGAAGAAAAGTTAGGCTGTACGATGGGTATGGGCATGACAGAAAAACAAGGTGGATCAGACTTACGTCGCAATACGACTAGTGCTATACGACAAGAAGATGGCTCTTATGAAATCATTGGACATAAATGGTTTTTCTCAGCGCCAATGTGTGATGCTCATCTCGTCTTGGCCCAATCTGACAGTGGACCTAGTTGCTTTTTAGTACCACGCTTTCGGCCTGACGGAACACGCAATGCCGTACAAGTTCAACGCTTAAAAGATAAATTAGGAGATTGGGCAAACGCTTCCTCCGAGGTAGAGTTTCAAGGTGCATTCGGTGAGCTAGTAGGTATTGAAGGTCGCGGTATTCCTACCATTATTGAGATGGTCGCGCTAACCCGACTTGATTGTATGATTGGCTCCTCAGCTCAAATGCGTCAAGCGATCGTTCAAGCGATTCATCACACCAGTCAACGCGAAGCCTTTGGTAAATTATTAGTCAACCAACCTATTATGCGTAATGTGTTGGCAGACTTAGCCTTAGAGTCCGAAGCAGCTCTAGCCCTAACAATGCGTATTGCGCGCGCTGTTGATAGGTTAGAAACAGACCCTCACGAATCCGCGCTCGCTCGTATTGCTACTGCAATTGGGAAGTATTGGATATGCAAACGCGCCCCCGTTCTTATCAATGAGGCGCAAGAATGTTTGGGCGGTAATGGCTATGTCGAAGAGACTATTATGCCGCGTCTGTACAGGCAAGCGCCGCTAAACTCAATTTGGGAAGGCAGTGGCAATGTGCAATGTCTAGATGTGCTGCGTGCCTTAAAAAAGGAGCCAGAAACTCAGCGAGCTTTATTTAAGGAAATGCAGCAAGCAGCAGGGAAAAATGCTGATTATGATGCAGAATTACACCTGCTGATAGAGCGATTTGAGGATACGCAAACCTTGGAGTTCCGTAGTCGCTATGTTATTGAGCGCCTAGCACTGATGCTACAGGCTTCGATACTACTACAGACTGAACATACGGAGATCGCTCAGGCATTCTGTCGTTCTAGGATTGGGAATGAGCATGGGCTGGCCTTTGGTACATTAACTCCTGATGCTCCTGTAGACTTATTAATCGAACGGGCGGCTGGCGCGACCAAAGCAGTTCTCTAGATATCTTTATATATAAAATAGTCCTTTGCTACTGATTGCTGACGTAGCAGAGGCTTTTGCCCTTGATGTCAGTCACTTTCTTCTCAGCTATAACTGGCTAAATAACGGTCACACGAAACACTAAAAAAGGCGCTTCTGAATTATAGAAACGCCTTACCGAGTAGTCGTTCGAATATTAAATCGCTTAAAGTATTTCATCGTTTCGCAGAGTAAGGACTTCATAGCCGTCAGAAGTAACCGCAATTGTATGCTCCCACTGAGCAGATAATTTTTTATCATTGGTGATTACAGTCCAGCCATCTTTTTTGACTTTAACTTTGGCTTTACCTTGATTGACCATCGGTTCAATGGTAAATGTCATACCTTCTTGTAGGACTAGACCTTTTCCTTGATGTCCGTAATGCAAAACTTGCGGTCCCTCATGCATTTCGCGTCCAATACCGTGACCGCAATACTCTCGCACTACAGAATAGCCTTGCTGCTCAGCGTAACTTTGGATGGCATGACCAACATCACCTAACGTTGCTCCAGGTTTCACCACTCGTATTCCTTCCCACATGGCTTCATAGGTCTGATCAACCAAGCGTTCTGCAATGGGCAACACCTCACCTATCAAATACATTTTGCTAGAATCAGCGATAAAACCCCCTTGTTCTAGGGTAATATCCACATTCACAATATCACCTGATTTGAGTATTTGCTGCTCTGAAGGAATGCCATGACATACCACGTTATTCACTGAGGTATTCAATGCATATTGGTAACCATACTGCCCCTTACTGGCTGGACGTGCACCTAACTGATTGACAATATAGTGCTCAGCAAGGTTATTGATGTCCATCGTAGAAGTACCAACTGTAATTTTCTCATCAAGATAATCAAAGACAGAGGCTAGAAGTCGCCCAGACTCGCGCATGATTTCCAATTCCGCTGCGCTTTTAAGTATGACCTTATCCATCTATAAGGTTCCTTACATTGACATCAGCTTGTCTCATTTGCTCATTGATAATTTGGTTGTAAGACATATTTGGGTTGGCTTCAGCAAGCATGCCTATCTTCATCCAATATTCAGCTTGAGCGTTGATAGAGCGCACCATGACGGCACTTGCTTTACGAATATCTTCATGCAGTTCATCATCAATTTTCACAATTCCCATAAAAACACCTTAATATACGAAACGTATATGAATCGTATATCTATTTTTATACAGTTGCAAGAAATAATGTATCGCTTAAACTCGATTTCCTTATATCAAAATTATTTGAATTAAACTATGGCTTGATACTGATAGCAAAAAACCACCTATCAAGGTGGTTTTTTGCTACTGATTCTTTGTTCAGACGTAGTGTAGCCAACTTTTAGAAAGTTCTATTTAGAAAATCATATGAGCACATAATGCAATGATTGGTAACGAGATAATGGTTCTCAAGAGAAAAATCACTAATAACTGAAAAAAGCTTACTGGGATTTTTGTCCCTAAAATCAATCCGCCTACTTCTGACATATAGATCAATTGAGACACTGACAAGCAAGCGATGACAAATCGCGTTAACTCTGACTCTATTGAAGAACCGATAATAGCTGGCAAGAACATATCGGCAAAACCTACCATGATCGTTTTTGACATTTCTGCGGCAAACGGTATATTCAATAACTCTAAGAATGGAATAAAAGGCATACCTAGATAATCAAATACAGGTGTTTCTTCTGCAACGATTAAACCCATCGTTCCGATTGCCATAACGACAGGCAATATCCCAATCCACATATCCAAAATATTTTTTAGCCCATCTCTTAAGAAAGTAAGAAAGCTTGGACTCTTATCTGCTTTTTGGACAGCTTTATGCAAACTGTGGGTGAATAATGTTTTTCCTTCGGGAATGGTTTCATGATCTCTATCACTGTTTTCGATAGTATAAGTATCTTCAATTCTAGATAAAGGCAATAACCTTGGAACTATTAGCGCACAAACAATCCCGCATAGAGCAACGACGCCAATCATATTGATAAAGTAGCTCTCGAGCTTAACCTGAGAGATGACAACCAAACAGAATGTAATCGACACTGCTGAAAAACTTGTCGCGATAATTGCCGCTTCTTTTTTGGTATAGAACCCACCTTCCAATTGTTTATCAGTTAATAACACACCGATAGTGCCATCACCCAACCATGACGTTAAACAATCTACAGATGACCTGCCTGGTAAGCCAAATAAAGGTCTCATCACTTTACTTAGTAGAACCCCGAAGAATTCTAATAAGCCAAAATCAAGCAATAACGGTAGCAGCAATCCAGCCAAGAAAAATACAATAAAAAGTATGGGCATTAACTCATATAATATTAAGCCGCCAATATTGTCTGAATATATTGACTCAAACCCAAATTTAAAATAGGTCACGACAACGAAGAACGCACCAAGCATCCTAATAACAAGCCAAGGCGTTGTAACGTTTAATAAATTATTTAGAAACGCATTCTTCAGAACAAATGCAGGTTTCATGATTTTAGTATATAAGGTGCAACACAAGGTAATCATGATTGAGGTGACAACCAATAACGGCAAAAGATCACCGATATAACCCTGTATATAATCTTTCAATACAGATATAGGAATGGTAAATCCTTCTGCATAGGTGACAAACTTACCGTCAACATAAGGAATTGGAAATACGAAAAGCATCAAACCTACGATAGATGGGATAAAGAACTTCAAAAACTGTTTGATATTGATACTGCTAACATCTCGACTTGCAGCGCTGGCTTTAATAATGTCCATATTATTTTTACTCGCAGTCCCTTTTTAACCAACCTAAAGAAGGTTTTAACAAACCCCTTTAGGCTAGATTCTTTTACTCATTTTAAATATTCAGTACTAGTAATTGCTCAAAAGTGTGTGGGTCACTTTTTCTAAAATTTTAAATATTCTGGTCGAGTCATCTTTTGAGTTGTTATACAAAGGATTTATCTCTGCCATTTCCCAGCAGCACACTTTCTTATTCTTAATTAACTCTATATTAAGTTGCATCGCTTGTTCGTATGACAGACCATTCATTGCAGGCGTACCGGTTCCTGGCACATATAAAGGGTCGACACTATCAACATCAAACGAGACATAAATATGGTCGCAATATTCTAGTTTTTTGAAGATTTCCTCTACGGTAGAACTGATGCCTTTTTGGGTTATCTCAGCCACGCTATATAAAGGGATTTTATGTCTTCTAATTAGATCCATCTCTTCTTCTTGATAATCTCTAACCGCACAAAACACCACATTTTCTGGCTTAATTGATGGCTCGCTTGATGCCATAAACTTCAATTTTTCCCAATACTCTTTTTCTTTTTCAGAAAGCTCGTTACGCTGACATTCCAAATTATCAATGGCACAAGCCATCGCCAAAGGCATGCCATGCATATTTCCTGATCCACTAGTATATGGTGAATGAAAATCAGCGTGAGCGTCTATATAAACCACGCCGATTTCAGCATCGGGGTGCGCCATTTTTAGGCCATGCATCGTGCCTGCACAGCTAGAATGATCACCTGCGATAACAATCGGAAATTGATTCTCATTTCTTATATCTTTGATTTTATGCGCCAATTTAGAAATAACAGGCTCAATTACATCGGCGTATTTTGCATGCTTAAATGACGACTCTTCTTCATGTATATATTCATTTTTTATACTATCAAGTTGCAATTTTTCATAGTAGTCTGCGTTCATCTCTTTTGATGACGCGCGCAATGCATCGATTCCTAGTGACGCGCCTTTTTTATGCCCTGCGACATCTGAATAAACTTCTACTATTCGCACGTTTTTCATTAAATCATTCATTATTTTGTCTCTATTAAATAAAACAATTTTTTCATCATTTGAGTCCAAATATGGCATTGAACTCCTATTTTTCCATATTCAAATGACTTATGATGCGGCCATCGCTTCATCCGTCTCTAGGCTACGCTCTTTGCTATGAGCTTTTACGACCGAATAGAGGTTTTTAGGGTCTTGTTGCTGAGGAATCAAGTCAAGCAACTCATATGCATCCTGCTTTTTAATCAAATCACGCAAAAATACCAAAGCCGTAAAGTCTTCTGAGGCAAAACCAACACCATCAAATACAACCAAGTTATTTTCGTTGGTGCGTACTTCTTTTTCACCGTTTACGATGCGGTAAAACTCTGTCACAGGGAAATCTTGAGAGAGCTGTTGAATGTCGCCTTCAATACGAGTTTGTGGTTCAAACTCTACAATCACATGATCGGCTCTTAACAAGATATTGGCATCTAGCTCTGTTTTGCCAGGACAGTCACCACCGATGGCGTTAATATAGACGCCTTTTTTGACCATATCATCACGAAGAATGGTGGCGTTTTTCTTATCTGCGGTACAGGTAGTGATGATATCTGCACCTTCAACTGCTTCTTCTACCGTTTTGCAAATAGTAATCTCTAGACCTGAATCGGCAAGGTTATGCGCTACTTTTTCAGATGCGGCTGGGTCGACATCATACAAACGCACTTTTGAGATACCCACGACTGCCTTCATACCCATTGCTTGGAACTCACCCTGAGCACCATTACCGATAAGCGCTAAAGTCTGGGCGTTTTTAGGCGCACAATGTTTGGCAACCAATGCAGAAGTCGCCGCAGTACGTAAGGCGGTTAAAATACACATTTCTGTCAGCAGAATGGGATAGCCTGTATCTACATCAGACAATAAGCCAAAAGCGGCGACCGTCTGCAAATCGCGCTTGGTGTTGATCGGATGACCATTGACATATTTGCACGCAAACATTTCACCATCGCTGACAGGCATCAACTCTATGACACCATCTTTGGAATGTGAAGCAAAACGACTGGATTTTTCAAAACTATCCCAACGAGAAAAATCTTGTTCTAAAGCATCTACCAATTCTTTTATCGTCTGTTCTATACCATAATTACTAATGATTTCAGCCATCGCCTGTACGCTAACAAATGGCACACCCTGCTTCTGTGATACGATAAATTTAGACATTAATTTTGCTCCATTCCATGAATATTATTTATTTAACCGACAATTAATATGCTACCAATTATAATTGTCAGTTAAAATGTCAATAACTTACCAAATATGGAAATTTTTTTGACACATTGTTAGGTGCTACTTAGCATAATGTCAAAATCTAGTGAAGGAAGCATTTTTATGGCGTATTACACTTATGACTCTTTAGATAGCGAACTGATATCTGAACTTCGACAAGATGGTCGAGCAACCATCTCAAACCTGGCTAAAAAACTCAAAGTCTCTCGTGCCACTGTCCAAAACAGATTGGATAGACTGATTCACAACGGTGCTATTTTAGGATTTACGATTCGAGTGCATGAAGCATTAGATAAAGAAACAGTTAAAGCGATGATGATGATTGAGGTAACAGGAAAATCTACTTCACAAGTGATTAGGAAACTGCGGGGTATCCCGCAATTGATTAAGCTACATACGACCAATGGGGCATGGGACTTGGTAGGAGAGATACACACGACAAGCTTGAGAGAATTTGATGAAGTGCTGCGTCAAGTCAGAGAGATTGATGGCATTTTGAATAGCGAAACAAGTGTTCTGCTTTCGAGTTTGTAATATAGCGACACTTGTATCACCACTAATATTGAATACTTAGTTGGCACTCCCTTTGCCCTTATAGGTAAGTCTACTATTCACGTTAATATCAAAATAAATAAAAGATTTCTTTAAGTTTATTTTCTTAAATCATATAAAAGTATGAATGTAAATAAAGAACAAAAGCCTTGTATTTTATAGTTTTTTATTTACATTTGTTAACTAAACCGTTACATTGTGTCTATCTAAGTTAGGTGTGAAAATATAATGTTTCCACGCCTAACTTATACTGTGCATATCACTCTATTAAAAAGGAAATAAGATGAAAGCTATATTTATTCTAATAGCCGCTTTATCACTTGGTGGCTGTGTTTCAGCAGCACATCATGCTGAACAAGTTCAAAGCAACTCAAATATATCTGTGGGCGTTGTTCAAAAACAAATCAAAGTAGGCATGAGTGGTGCAGATGTATTACAAGCACTTGGATCACCGAATATGGTCTCTACAGATGATCAAAGAAGAGAGGTCTGGGTTTACGATAAAGTAGCTACAGATAGAGTTCAGTCATCAAGTACAGGTTGGGTATTTGCTGTTCTAGCTGGTGGTCAATCTAGTTCAGGGGCGTCATCTACCTCACAGAGAACACTTACTATAATAATAAAATTTGATGAACAAAACTTGGTAAGAGACTTTGCCTATCATTCATCAAAGTTCTAGGGTCAAACTAATGAAAAAAATGAAATATATCTTTGTCGCTTGTACTTTAGCAATGACTGGTTGCGCGACAACTGCACCAGAAAACTTATTTCAAGCTTCTGAGACCTCTCTACAAGAACGACAAATGCAGTCTAGATTCTTTGAGACAAAAGATGAGATCTCACTTCTTTCAGCTGGAGTAGCTGTATTACAAGATATGGGATATTCGATAGACGAAACCGAAACAAAATCAGGTGTTATTACAGCGTCTAAGACTGTAAGTGCCACCAATAACGCGCAGATAGCAGGCGCGGTACTATTAGCCGTCCTTGGTGGTGGCAATATGTCAGTTGATAGCGAGCAGCAAATTAAAGTTAGTTTCGTCACACTACCTTCTAAGCTCAACAATGAAGGTTATTTAGCTAGAGCTACTTTTCAGCGTATTGTGACAAATACTCAAGGACAAGTAACCAAAGCCGAAACCATGAAGACAGAAGAGCTATATGTTGAATTCTTCAGTAAATTATCTAAATCAGTATTTTTAGAGGCTCAAGAAATATGAAATCATTAAAAATAACTTTTTTCGCTGCCTTCCTCGCTATTACAGGTTGTGCAACACATGATGCTAGAATTTTGGGCGCTGACAATCAAGTAGAGCTACGCAGTATGCAAACGCGAGCTTTTGATACCAGTGATAAAACTATAGTAGTTAGAAATGTAATATCAACCTTACAAGATTTGAGTTTTGTCATTGATAAAGCTGATACAGATCTTGGTACAGTTTCAGCTACCAGACTAGTCAGCGGTAATAAAGTTAGAATGACTGTTACTGCAAGACCTTCTAGTTCTGGAAAATCTGTAATTGTTAGAGCAAACGCGCAATATAACTTGAAACCAATTGAAAATCCCAAAATATATCAAGATTTTTTCTCGGCTTTATCAAAATCTCTTTTCTTATCAGCTAACGCTGTAGAGTAAGAAATATAAAAACCGTGAATCTCGGAAGTTTGTTTATATTCTAATATAACCAATCCTCTATAACGTGGATACATGTCAGTTTAGCTTAGCCTACTATATAGTCATATACAGAGAAATATATGTAGCATAGCTCAGATAGCCATAGGCTGATACAAGAAATATCTATAAGAGAGTGTAATAATACGTTGCTTGGTCAACCTACTCAAACATGATAGAGATCGTTGGTTCGAATCATATTATGTTTGCCAAATTTAAACAGCCCCAATCTCAAGGTTGGGGCTGTTTTTATGCCTGCAATAACAGAGCTGTAGCGGAAAACCTTTAGTTTCAGAGCCTTGTAATCAAAAATGGTTATTAAGCGTCATTATGGTTCACTTAATAACCCAGTCGAAAGCAGCTACCCTTCCACATGGTTGAATGACTTGTTTCTTATAAAATCTGACAAGCCTCATCAAAATCTAATCTTGGCAGACGGCTGTACAATTGATCTTCTTGACCATACCCTATATTAATGAGTAGATTTGAAGTCCATTTGCTATCTTTAAGAAAGGTGTCGTCCACCAATTCATTATTAAATCCAGACATTGGGCCCGTGTCTAAACCCAATGCTCTACAAGCCAAGATTAGATAAGCGGCTTGCATAGAGCTGTTTCTAAACGCCGTCTCTTTTATGAGCTCAGGGCTAGAGTTAAACCATGATCTGGCATCCGTATGTGGGAATAATTTGGGAAGTTGCTCATAAAACTCATTGTCATAAGCGACAATCACTGTGATAGGTGCTGTCATTGTTTTTTCGATATTACCTGTTGACAGTGCTGGCTCTAAGCGCGCTTTAGCGTCATCAGATCTGAGAAATACAAACCGCGCAGGTGAACAATTGGCCGAGGTAGGCGCCATTTTAACTAAGTGATAGATTTCTTCAAGTAGTGCATCTGGCACGTCTTTTTTTTGCCAAGCATTAAAGGATCTGGCCTTACCAAACAGTTGATCTAGATCTTCTGAAGATAACGATAGGGAGTCAGTCATAGTACGTCCTAATTGATATTAATTTTTAGATAAGAATTGGAGAATTTTGCTATTGGTTGAGCAGGTCTCTGTGATTGTACTGGCATGGCCACCTGTCACCATCAACTCAAATTGAGCATTATGCATATTATCGGCTAAAGCCAGACCACGTTGCCATGGCACCAACACATCATCAAGATTGCTTAAAACTAGTGTTTTGTTTTTGATATGTTTAGCGTTTATCAGGGGCTGATAAGCCTGCAAGGCTTTTAGTCTCGTTGAGACGTTCTCGACTGGCGCAAAGTGAGCAATAGCTTTATCTTCTTTTCGCGTGAGTGCTTCTATGTTGTCTGAGATCCAGATCGGTGGGTACAAAAATATTGCTTGCGCACGTACGAATGCCTCTACCCCTGTATCTTGCAGCAAACTGGTTCGCATACGAAAACATTTAATAGTATGAGGATCGAGGCTTTCCCATCCATTTAAGATGACCAGTTTATTTAACAACTCTGGCGCTTTATAAGCGACTTCCATACCGATAAATCCGCCAAGTGCGTGACCGACGAAATGACAATTGGAGAGCCCTTCTTGTTTCAAAATTTCAATTAATTGTTCTGCTAAATCTTGCATAGAATAGTCATCGGGTAAGAGATCACTATCAGGCGATACGCCCTCTTGTTCATAACAAATCACATTGTAATGCTCGGTAAAACTCTCAATTTGAGGTAACCAAAAATCAGCATGCCCGCCTAAACCTGAACTAAATACGACCGTTTCTGACGTGTCGTTCTTACAAGGATATTTTTTAACTAACATAGGGTTTCATCCAATTTTAGTAAATTTCAAATTGCAGTAAAAGTATCTAATAGCTTATAAAATCAAGTTAAGTTAAGTTAAATTAAACTGACTAAATCAATTCAACGGTACGTTCATCGCTTTCATCATATTCATACGCTACGGTTTCTTCGAAATTTTCAACTTCTCTTTCACCCTTACTTTCAACAGCCTCTTGAGATTTAATATATTTAATTAACGCGTCTATGGTGCCGACCTTTAGATTATGAGTATCGGCAAATTTCACCAGATCATTTCTGCGAGCCATTTCACCATCTTGGTTGATAATCTCTACAATAACCGCAGCAGGTTCTAAACCAGCCAGTCTCGTTAGGTCACAACCTGCCTCAGTATGCCCAGCCCGCTCTAAAACACCGCCTTCTTTAGCCACTAATGGAAAAATATGACCTGGGGTTACGACGTCATCAAAGGTAACGTCTTGAGACACGGCAGTTCTGATAGTCTGAGCTCTGTCTGCCGTTGATATACCTGTACTTACGCCTTCTGCTGCATCAATGGAAACGGTGAAATTTGTACTGTAAGGTGCTTGGTTGTCTTTGCACATCAGAGGTAGTTTTAATTTTTTGCAACGCTCGGAGGTCAAGGTCAAACAAACCAAACCTCTGGCATGGGTAATCATAAAGTTAATATCATCAGGTTTGGCTAGAGTGGCTGCCATGATCAGGTCACCTTCGTTTTCCCGATCCTCATCATCCATGATTATGACCATCTTTCCTGCTTTAATATCTTCAATGATTTCTGGTATTGTATTGATATTCATAAAATCCACCATTTGCTTTTGTATGTTGTTATATATGGCGTGTTTTCAATTAATCACACGCTCTACATAACGTCCTACGTTTGATACGGCCGTATAACTACTTCATAGAAATAGTGGTATTTACGCCTTCACTAGCATCCTCATCAAACCAGCGTGATATCACGGTTTTCGTCTGCGTATAAAACTGTACCGCTTGCTTGCCATAAGGACCTAAATCACCGAGCTTGCTGGCTCTAGACCCTGTAAACGAAAACATCGGTAGCGGTACTGGAATTGGTAAATTAATACCGACTTGTCCAACATCGATATCTTGTTGGAACTTATGTGCATGGGCGCCAGACTGGGTAAAAATTGCAGTGCCATTACCATTTGGATTGGTATTGATAATCTCAATGGCTTCCTCAAGCGTGTCCGCATACATAATGCATAAGACAGGACCAAAAATCTCTTCGGTATAGCAGCTCATATCAGCGGTTACATGATCTAAGATGGTCGGACCAACAAAGTTGCCTTCCTCATAACCTGCTACCTGACAACCACGACCATCTAGTCTTAGATGCGCCCCTTCGTCTATGCCCGCTTGGATTAAGCGCTCGACACGGGCTTTGGCTTGCTTAGATATTAGCGGACCTAAGTCTTTATCATCCTTGCCAGCAGACACTACCAGCTGTGCTGATTTTTCTACAATCTCATCAACCCACTGTTTAGACTCTCCAACCAATACGACGACAGACAGTGCCATGCATCGCTGACCTGCTGCACCAAATGCTGCCCCTGCTAATTGATTCAGACTTTGTTCTTTATTGGCATCAGGCATGATAACGGCATGGTTTTTCGCACCCATCATACATTGCACACGTTTGCCAGCCTGACCTGCACGGTCATATACGTGCTTGCCCACCGCAGTTGAACCCACAAAAGATATCGCTTTTATATCTGGATGATCGCACAGCGCATCCACCGTATCTTTACCACCATGAACGACATTCAATACCCCTTTTGGTATACCTGCCTCAAGCGCCAACTCGACCAATCTCATGGTAACGATTGGGTTTTGTTCAGAGGGTTTTAAGATGAACGTATTGCCTGTGGCGATGGCCATTGGAAACATCCATAGCGGTATCATGGCAGGAAAGTTAAAGGGAGTAATACCTGCACAGACGCCTATTGGCTGCTGAACGGTATACATATCAATACTACTGGCGACGTTTTCAATGTAGCCACCTTGTTGCAAGTTGCCGATACCTGATGCGTGCTCTACGACCTCAAGACCTCTGAACACATCGCCTCTCGCATCTGCCAGTGTCTTACCTTGTTCTTCAGTCAGTAGCGCTGCCAGCTCATCCATATTTTCACGTATCAGTTGTTGATACTTTAAGAAAACACGAGCTCGTTTACTGATAGGTGTGACACGCCAACTCTGAAAAGCCTCAGATGCCGTTTTAATAGCTTGTTCGATTTCCGCAGGTGTTGATTGTGGTACCTTGGCGATAACTTCTTGCGTGGCTGGATTGGTGATATCAATCCATTCTGTGGTCGTTGATTCGGTAAATTCGCCATTGATCAATTGTTGTACGCTGCGTGGTTCTGTATTCATGACACGGTTCCTTAAGGTAATATCAAATAGGGATTTAAATTTATGGATTGAGTTTTAAGAGCGGCTCTGATGTAGCGATTTCTCTCTCAGTGGTCACGCTCACCTCTTTTTGCTTGTTTTTAAAATTGAAAACGAGGTTCATAAGAATGGCTAAAAACGTAGCGGTACCGATGCCGCCTAAATCAAAGCCTGCAATGTTTAGTGAATAGTTGCCAGTACCTAAGATTACTGGGACGGCGGCGACCAACATATTGCCATTCTTACTGAAATCAATTTTTGCATTCATCCAGATACGCGCACCAGCGATCGTGATTAAACCAAAGACAACGATTGAGGCACCAGTCAAAATAGGCACTGGGATGGTGCTGACTAACGTTCCAAACTTAGGGGATAAGCCCAATAGAATTGCAAAGACACCTGCTATGACAAAGACGACTGTAGAGTAGATTTTGGTCGCAGCCATCACGCCTATGTTTTCTGCATAGGTTGTCACACCGGTACCGCCTATCGAGGCTGACAGCGTGGTACAAAGACCGTCAGCGAAGAACGCTCTACCCATATAAGGTGAGATGCTTTTGCCAGTCATGGCTTCTACTGCTTTGAAATGCCCAAGGTTTTCAGCGATCAAGATGATAAAGACAGGTGCAATCACTAATATGGCACTGGTCTCAAAGACAGGAGAATAAAGGGTTGGCATACCGAACCAGGCAGCATTCGCAATTGGAGCAAAATCAATAGGCTTACCCATACCCATCACATTCGTTAATAGGAAATAAATAAAATATGCAGCGACCAGTCCTATTAATAATAACAAGCGTCTGACCATCCCTCTGGTAAATACGGCGACCGAACAGATACACAGCACGGTGACTAACGCCATCCAAGAATCAAAGCTACTGCCGATGACGCTTTGTATGGTGACAGGCGCTAAGTTCAACCCGATAATCATCACAATGGACCCAGTGACCACAGGTGGCATCAAATTCTCAATCCACCCTGCACCTGTCTTCATCACCAGCAGACCCATCAATGCGTATAAGACCCCGCAGACCAGTGTGCCCCCAAGCGCAATGCCAATATTTGGATTGATACCAGTGCCGCTATAGCCAGTTACTGCTGCTACCGCCCCGATAAAGGCAAAACTAGAGCCTAAATAACTTGGTACGTGACCGCCAGTAATGAGAAAGAACAGTATCGTGCCTATACCAGTAATCAGCATGGTTAAGCTAGGATCGAATCCCATCAGTAAGGGAGCTAAGACTGTCGCACCGAACATTGCAAATGAGTGCTGTGCGCCTAACACCACACTTTTACCCATGGGTAGATACTCATTGATACCTACCGGCGTCGTTTCTAGATTTCCAGTATAGGGACGCCATTTAACAAACCATTTATCCATTTTAGATATCCTTAAAAAGTAGAGGGATGATACTTAGTTCGTGCACTTACTTAATTGATGGTAGTCTCGATTAAAATAGATGAGACTGTCACAATTAGGCTTGTGTTTGATATCCAATACTTCACAAATAAGAATATCGTGGGTTCCCACCGAGCTAATGAGTTTGATCTTGCAATCAAAAGAAATACTGGCGTCTTCTAATACAGGCGATCCTGTCGACAGCGTAGACCAGCTGCCTTGCTCAAACCTTTCTTCCAGAGATTTTTTACCCCCGAACACACCGCTTAGATCTTTGTGTTCAAGAGCAAGTGTGTTGACGCATAGCACCATGTTTTCTTTAAAAAAGTGGTAGACAGAAGCGCTTCTGTTTAAACACACCAATAGGGTTGGTGGTGAGTCAGTGACACTACACACAGCAGAGGCGGTAAATCCTGCCCGCCCTGCTGGACCCTCAGTGGTGATAATGTTGACGGCGGCAGCCAAATTACTCATCGCATCTCTAAAAGATTGCTGCATGTCAGTTAAGTTTCCTGCCGTAGAGGTGAATGATTCTTTAGATTTATGTTTCATTAATGAGGATTGCGTTACTTGGCTTTCTTTAATTACTGTATTCATCTGTCATTTCCTTTTAAACAATATTCCGCCACATGTGTAGTTAACTAAAGCGCCCTACTACAGTCCAATGCTAGGGGGTTCAATGTCAGGTAACTTTAAATTCACTAACTGCAGTCATTTTTAAACAGGTCTTTATCCAATGTGCGCTATGGACGCGATTTCGACCAAAGCGTCTGGTTTTACCAACCCGCATTGAATACAAAATCTTGCTGGCTTTTCATTGGGGAAAAATTCTGCATAGACTTGATTGACCGCGTCATAATCTGCCCAATCTTTTACAAAGATTGAATTAAATGTCACGTCATCCATATCGCCGCCAGCGGTTTGAATCACGTTTTTGATTGTCGTTAACACATGGCGAGTTTGAGCAGCTGCATCACCCACATGTACGACATCGTTATTTTCATCAAAGGGTAAAGTGCCTGAGACATAAACGATATTGTCGGCCTTGGTAGCGGGTACATAAGGGGCTAATGGTTTGCTGGTACCTTCAGGTATAATCACTTGTTTAGACATATCTACATTCCTATTGCGGTTAGGTTAAGTATGAAGCGCTTGGTTTTGGTTTCTTAGCTAGCTATTCAAAACGTTAGCTGTCTGTAAAACACTGCTGCATGCTTGCAACATCAGAGACCCAACCAAAAAAGGTTTTTACGTTATATAGTGTGGCCTCATGAGCCTCTACTGGTCCTGCCTGATAACAAGCGTCATCTAATAACACCCCAAAATACTCAAGAAAAAATCCATCCCGAAGCGTAGATTCAACACAGACGTTAGTCGCGATACCAGTGAGTAATAAGTTACGTATGCCTCGTGACCGCAATACGCTATCAAAGTTAGTGTTCGCAAAGCCGCTATAACGAGGTTTATCTATAACGATGTCTTGAGGCGCAGGGCTAAGCTCATCGACCAACTCGTAATCCCAGCCACCTTTAGCCAATAACGTTCCTTCAATTTCAGGGTTTTTACGCATGGTTTTTAGGGCGTTTGATTTGTGATAATTAGGCGACCCACTACCACCAGCTTCGACATACTTGTTGTCCCAGCCATTTCTAAAATAGATAACTTGTATGCCAGCTTGGTGTGCAATATCCACGGCTTGCTTTATTTTATCTATGACGGGTTTGGTCGTTGTGACATCAAACCCAGCCAAATCTAGATAACCGCCTTGGCTGGCATAAGCGTTTTGCATATCTACTACGATCAATGCCGTCTGCGAAGGATCTAACTTAATAGGTTCAGGCAACGACTCTAAAACAGGAGAAGATTCCTTGGTAAAGTCTGCACAAATTGTATTAACCGAATTCATATCCACTCCTTTTATTAGGCTTCGCTGACAGCTTGGCTAGCAACTGGTGTATCGACATTGATACGGCTCTTCATCAGGGGCTGAATCTTACTGCCAAAATCTTCAACACCTTGCACGAAGTCATCAAAAGTCAGTAGAACGCCATCCGTACCTTGTACTTCAGCGACTTCGTCCAACATACTGGCGACGTTTTCAAAAGAGCCGACCAGCGTACCCATGTTGATATTGACTGGCGAAACGCTTGAGGCCATATGGCGAACGTTGGTATCTTTGCCTGAGGTTTTGTCCTTACCACCTTGTGACTGCAGCCAATCAATGGCTTCAAAGTCCGCGCCATCATTGTATGATTGCCACTTTGCTTGGGCTTTTTCATCGGTCTCATCTGCAATGACCATAAAGAGAACATAGGTCGGAACATTACGGCCCGTCTGATCCGTATGTACTTTTAAGCGATCATTGATACCGGCATAAGCGGTAGGTGTGTTTAGACCTTTACCAAAGACAAAATTGTAATCAGCGTATTTCGCAGAGAATGCCAAGCCTGTATCTGATTGACCCGCACAGATAATCTTCATATCCGCTTTTGGAATAGGCTTTACCTGACAGTCATTCATCTGAAAGAACTCACCCTTCAAATCAGATTGGCCTGTCGCCCAAAGATCTCTTAGAATTTGTACATATTCAGATAGGTAGTCATAGCGCTTACCAAAATAATCATCGCCTGGCCACATGCCCATCTGTCCATATTCTGCTTCTTGCCAGCCAGTCACGACATTCAATCCAAAACGCCCGTTTGAGATGCTGTCAAGCGTTGATGCCATTCTCGCTACGATTGCCGGTGGCATGACCAACGTCGCCGATGTGGCATAGATTTTTATCTTAGACGTGACTGCCGCGAGTCCTGCCATCAAGGTAAAGCTCTCGAGGTTGTAATCCCAAAACTCAGTTTCCCCGCCAAAACCGCGCAGCTTGATCATCGATAGGGCAAAATCAAACCCATAGTGCTCAGCACGTTGCACAATCTGTTTATTTAGCTCAAATGTTGGCTTGTACTGCGGCGCGTTTTTCGAGATTAACCAGCCATTGTTGCCAATCGGACAAAAAATACCTATTTCCATGATTTCACCTATACGTTTGAGGAAGAAAAGAGCGATAAAAGAAATAAAGATTATTTCATGTTTTTTATGTAGCATAATCTATGCCAAATTAATTAATCATTTATTATCAATTACTTATATGTTTTTAATACAGAAATTATTAAACCATATGGTCTAAAAATATGCAGATAAATAGTGCGGGCTGTTATAAATTGGTGCAAAGTGTTATAAAATAGTGCACAAATGTATAAATTGTTTATAAGTACGTTTTGATAGTGGTTTGAATGAAGATAAGGTGGAATAAGCAGCAGAAAATACTGGTCAACAGCAGGTTGCTTTAGTCGGTAAACCTGCAAACCGATATGGTATTGCTCGCTGTTGGAGTAGTTGGCATATCTATTTTGATCAACCAGTAGCATCTGCATTTGGTTACTTCTACCCTTTTTTAAATTGAATCAACTATCATTTGAAACTAGGTTTTTTGGCTTTACGATGAGGGAAAATATAGTGAAAGAATACGCACTAAAAGAAGAGACAGAGACGAGTGCAAAGATATTAAAAAAGAAAGAACATATCATCAATGCTGCATTGATCGTATTTTCCCAAGAGGGATTGAATGGCGCGCGAATGGAGCAAATTGCCGACGAAGCTGATATATCTAAATCGAATATATTTTATTACTTCCAAAGTAAAGAAGTTCTGTATGTTGCTGTTTTAGAAAAGGTGCTGAGTAAGTGGTTATCGCCTTTGAGTGAAATTAACGCCAACCAAGACCCAAGGGTTGCCCTTAAGACCTATATTGAAGAAAAGTATAAAATCTCAAAAAAATCACCTGCAGCATCGAGACTGTATGCGTTAGAGATTATACAAGGGGCACCTCATTTGATGGCCGTATTAAAAGGCCCTTTGAAATCTTTGGTTCGTGAAAAGGTGGCAGTGATTGATGGCTGGATTGCAGATAACAAGATTAAGTCCGTGTCTGCCATCCATTTGATTTTTCATATTTGGGCAGTCACTCAGCACTATTCTGATTTTTCTATTCAAACTGAAGCGGTGTGTAATCATAGCTTGAGAAATAAGAAGTTCGCTAATGAGGCATTAAACACTAGCATTCAGCTTTTGGTAGATAGTTTGATTCCGTGATTTGACATTATGAAAGTACAGCTATGTACCGAAACCCAAATAGTTGTGTCTGTATAGATAGTGACTTGGGAGAATTCAGCACCTGCAAGTGAGGTTATCAACCAAAGTAAGTAGTGATATAATGTCCTGATAATTGATATTTTATAAAAGGGTTACATTATGGCTCGTACCGCTAGCGCATTGCACATTTTAGTAAAACATAAAGAACAAGCTGAGGACATTATTGCCAAGCTTAAAAAAGGCGCTAAGTTTGATGTACTGGCCAAGCGATACTCAACCTGCCCATCAGGGAAAAAAGGTGGCAGCTTAGGTGAGTTTGGCAAAGGTGATATGGTAGGGCCATTCGATAAGGTTTGCTTTACCGGCGAACTATTTACCCCGCATTTAGTAAAGACCAAATTTGGCTGGCATGTCGTAAAAGTCCTTTATAGAACTTAAGCCTTGGCGCCCTGATTGTAAGCCGACTGGAGTATGCCTCAAATGCTGCCCTGATTCGCGTATGCTTTAAAATCGTGGTAATTATGTGCGAATCAGGATTTGATTTTTGGTCGACCTACCCCTTCTAATCCTTACGTCAAACTACCCTTATTTTATTTAAGCAGTATTTTACTTAAGCAGTTTTCTACGAGTTAAGGTCAAATAGTGAGGGGTGAGACAAGCTGTAATCAGCCTTTAAAGCCCCTAGGTAATTCAGGTGCAGGCAAGCGCTTCATATCAGAGTCAACATTGCCGAAACGCTCATGACCATTGTTCCAATCAATAATAGACTGCTCAATCTCAGTTTTGTTATCCGCAACGAAGTTCCACCATAGTAGCACTTGGTTATTGAGCGGTTCGCCGCCGATAAACATGATACGTGTGCCTTTTTTGGCAGCCAGCTTAATACTTTTATTGTTGGCAACATCGCTATCATGAAAGCGAAATAAATGGTCTTGTCGACAAACCTTGCCTTCGGACTCTACCTCCCCTTCTGAAACCAAGATACCGTACTCAAAGTTTGGCTCTAAATTTATTATGCCACTACAGGTACAATAAAAAGAATATATAATTGACGCATCTAAAATATGAGCACTAGAAACATGGATATCGAAGGCAATACTGCTGATCAAATAGAGATTATCTATGAAGATGAGTATATAGTAGCGATTAATAAAGAAGCTGGTCTGTTGGTGCATCGCAGTTGGCTGGACAAAGGTGAGACACGCTTTGCCATGCAGCTCACCCGAGATACGGTAGGCTGTCATGTGTTTCCAGTACATAGGTTAGACAAACCTACATCAGGTGTATTGTTGTTTGCCAAGAGTTCAGCCGTGGCACGTAGCCTTACCGAAGCGTTTACTGAACGCAAAGTGAACAAGCAATATTTGGCAGTGGTACGCGGCTTTATGTCTGAGCAAGGTACTGTTGATTATGCGCTTAGCTTTAAACCTGATGCCATTGCCGATAAATTTGCGAACTTAGATAAACCTGCTCAAGAAGCAGTGACTCACTGGCAAAGTTTGGCACAAATTGAGCTGCCATTTGCAGTATCAAAAAAGCATGCCACTAGCCGCTATAGTCTAGTGCGCTTAACGCCTGAAACTGGACGCAAACATCAGCTGCGTCGGCATATGAGACATGTATTCCATCACATCGTGGGTGATACCAGTCACGGCGATATACGTCATACACGATTCTTTCGTACTCACTATGATTGCACGCGTATGTTGCTGCATGCACAGACTTTGGCACTCAGCCACCCCGTCACTGGTGAGCCACTAGTAATAACAGCGGGATTAGACGATCAATGGATACGTATCTTAGAAGAATTCTCTTGGGTAGATAGTATTGAGGTTTAAGTTCCTAGTGGGGACTTGAAGCTTAGGTTGTAGGCTAATAGTATCTCGGGTTTAAATTTCTAAAACGATTACAGTGTACCTACTCTACACATTCTATTCATGATCAGTACGCTATATAGGAGTCGATCTGGCAGATGTATGAAGTACCTCGAAACTCTCATACTCTCTCAGATTGTTGGACTCTTAAACAATCCTAATATGGCTCAGCATACGCATCAACCATACGGCGTCAAAGAGATATTGCTAGAATCAGCGATAAAACCACCTTGTTCTAGGGTAATATCCACATTTACAATATCGCCTGATTTAAGTATTTGATGATCTGAAGGAACCCTATGACATACCACTTTATTCACTGTAGTAGTCCATGCCTATCTTCATCCAATATTCAGCTTGTGCGTTAATGGAGCGCACCATGACGGCAATTGCTTTACGAATATTTTCATGCAGCTCGTCATCAATTTTAACAATACACATAGATACACCTTAATATACGAATCTATATCTATTTTTGTATGGTTGTAAGAAATAATGAGTTAAAATAGGGAAATAGTCCTATATTGATTATTAGAATATGAATTCAAATATTTCTTGGTATATTTTGAAAACTTAAAGTAAATACAAACAGTTGGAACAACTTGGAGAGTATATAATTAGAACAGTGAATGTTAATTTGAAGCTATATTTGAGATAAAGTTATTTATACAGAGATTTGTTACTGTGTTTTAAGTTTTTGGTATTCTTAACTACCATCCTTCCTATAACAAAAAGCGCCCCCATATGGGAGCGCTTTTTTATTATCTATTAAATATTACCGAGTACTATTAAATAACATTATCGATTATATCAGTTTGGATATATAACTGCGCCGTACCAGCAACGTCTTGGTACAGGTCATAACCCGCTTGATCAGAAGTACTGGACTTAGCCATACCTAACACATTGACAGTATCAATGCTATCACCTTTGATGAATAACTGATTATTACCATCAGTCATACTGATAACATCATTCAACCCTATGTTAAGCGTCTGAGCCGTATTATTCGTCAGATCAAGAGTTTCAAAGTTAGTCACGTTGCTCATATCACTGATAGCAGTAATACTCGTGTCAGTAATTACTAGGGTATCATTCTCTTTACTACCATCTAAGTTTGTGCCGCCATCAATAGAAACATCATCTTTATCAAATACGATAATGTCGCTACCCTCACCGCCTAGTAAAGTATCTGCACCGCTCAGACCAACTAGAGTATCATCTCCTGCACCGCCACTCAGCGTTTCCGCTTGGTTGGTACCGACTAGATAATCATTATTATCAGTACCACGTGGGGCAACACTATCCATTGAGTCTGGGCTTGACGGTGTTGCATACTCATTGTAGTTCAAAGTAACCGTTGAACTGGCTTTATCACCATCCGAGTCTGTATATTCAAACTTAAACTCATCAACATCATTTATGTCAGCACGGACAATATCAGCAATGTTTGAGACTGCTTTGAATTTATAGCTACCATCAGCATAACCAGTAAACACACCATAGTCAGTCTGGAACTCATAGTTAGTCGCATCACCATCAGTATTGACCACTGCAATCGTGGTGTCATTATCTGTTGTTGAAACGCCTGACCAAACAATACCTGTGCCAGTCGAGTTAAGGTAATCAACAGCATCTGCACCGACCGCTACTTTGCCTTCAACCACAACGTTATTTGACAATTCAGGCAATGGATTTAACGGGGTTAGCTTACCGATAATGTCATAAGTATTTGCCTGATTTTCATCACTGTTAACCACAAAGGTGTTTTCATCATCTAAAGCAGGGTCGTAAGAGCCATCATTGGTAGTTTGATAGGCTTTTAGGAATGCTTTGTTCTTATCAGAGTCAACAACTGCATTTGGATCTTTATTTACAAGCTCCAAATCAAGCTTATATTGCTGACCAGCAATCGTTATGATTTGAGATGCATTCGGTATAACAATGAAGTCACCTTGAACAAAAGTATCACTATAATCAGCTGGGTCTAGGCCATAAGTCGCCGCCGTTGCACTATTAGGAGTCTCATTATGTTTCATCTCATAGTCGACAGAAATGCTCTGAGGGTTACCATTAACGTCAATGGTAAAGTCGACATTAAGGTTAGTATCAATCAACGTACCCCCAGATCCAAAGATACCAAAGTTAATGTGAGTGAAATCACCTAGGTCGATATCAGATGAAAAGTCAATTTCTGAACCCTCACCTTGATAACTGGTATTTTCATAAGTGGTATATCCTGCAGGAGGAGTCGTTCCTGCTGGTCTACCCCAATAGATACCTTCATCCAAAGCGTCTACATAAGAGTTACCATCACCTGCTTGGTATGTGGCATCTTGTTCAGCAGACAATGTTCCGATATCACCGCCATAGTCTCTAGATTCAACTGTCGTACCTGCACTGCCGTTAGCAACATTGTCATTACCAGCAATTAGATAACCTGATCGCGTTGGCGTTGTAAATAGGGTCTGGTTAAAGCCTGTTTGTAAACCGCTAAGCGTAATTGTCTCTTGCTGAACATCAATATTCCAAAACACAGGTTGCGGCGCAGGAGAATCATCTTCGATAACAGCCAACAGCGCATCAGACTTCACCAATGAGCCAGTAGCAGCAGCATTTTCAAATACCTCTACACCGAAGTTAACAGATAATATACCTTCAATATTATCGCCTTGTGTGTGGTCTACAGGTGCGCCTAGTACTACATCATATCCAAACTGATAACCATCAGCTATGGCTTCTTTATTACCATTTAAACTTATGGTTAGAACATTCTGAACTTGAGAAGCACCAGTACTGTCTGTATATGTATACTCACCAACGATATTACCTGTCACTGAATCAATACGGAAATCTACTGGGTTACCTTGACTGGTAATACCATTATCTATTGTTGGCAATACGAATTTGACCACTGCGCTGTCCAGACTTGTATCCGTATCGGTTACTCGAATCCAATTGCCATCAGTATCAGTTGCTGAGTCAGTAGTATCTGAATCTGGATTGCTATCTGGATTACCTCCAACCAAACCTTCTTCAGAAACACGGCCAGGCGACACTACTGAGATGTTAGTTGGTTGATCGTAATCGATGGTCACAGTCGCTTCATTTGACGTCTCACCTGTACGGTTATCAACGGTGTAGCTGATTGGCGTTGGGTCACCGGTGAAGCCTGCTTCTGGTGTAAAGGTGATGTCACCTGTTACAGGATCAACAGCCCATGAACCTTCGCCTGGTACGTCAACCGATTTGCCGTCATCAGCAATGGTGCCGCCCGCTGGTGATTGTGTGATCATCACAGTCGCCGGGTCTAAGTCGTCTCCACCCTGGCCATCGTTACCAACCACAGCAACCACAACTGGGCTACCTGAGGCGCCTGTTTGCGTGTCATTGACCGCTTGTGGATACTCGATGGTCACAGTCGCTTCATTTGACGTCTCACCTGTACGGTTATCAACGGTGTAGCTGATTGGCGTTGGGTCACCGGTGAAGCCTGCTTCTGGTGTAAAGGTGATGTCAC
>NZ_JASDCR010000014.1:0-97300 GCF_030407795.1 Psychrobacter sp. APC 3279
AACCAGACTAGAATCCAAAAGGGTTTAGGCTATAAAACGCCAAGACAGGTATGGTTTGACTTTTATCGTCAGGCTGCGTAACTAAAATCTCCCAAGTCAATGTCTACAGATTTGACAGCATAGGTCAATTAGAGCCAAACCTTGTGATACCAGGTCACTATTCGGGCAACCTACTCAAAAAAGACTATGCTGTTGATTTCACTCTCAGTTATCTAAAAACCTTTGAGCAAGCACTGGATGAGGCAAAAAAGCAAGACTCTAAACAGTCAGAAAAAGTGATTTCTACTATGGAAGCAGCTTATCCCGCGTTATCTGGGGATACTAATTTACAAATAGGCAGTAAAGTAAATACAGGTGAAATGAAGTGGTAAATACGGACTATTAGATAGAAATATCATTATTTGATAAGTCTGTTAGCAAAATACAGGTGTCAAAGTGCTGGCGTATGAATGCTTGGTCAATCAGCATACGCCAGTACTTTTAATGATCTCAGTCTCTCAAAGCATCTTCAACAAAGCTCAAACGGTCCTGACCAAAGAACATTTCACCATTTACAAAGAAGCTTGGTGCCCCAAACACCCCTCGTGCTACTGCTTCTTCGGTGCTAGATTTTAAACGCGCCTTGACCTCAGGCTCACTAATACGCGCCATAAAATCAGTCGCCTCAATGCCCACTTTCGACAGAACTTCAGCCACGACTTCTGGTGATTCCATATTTAACTTTTCAGCCCATAGCGCATTAAAGACAGCGGATAAATAACTCTCAAATTTGGGTGTCCCCAAATAAGCGGTAACACCGCGCATAAGCTGCATCGTATTGACTGGGAAAAATGGATTGAAGCGAAAAGGCACGTCATAGATGGCTGAAAAACGCTTAAGGTCTTTGAGCATATAAGCGCCTTTAGCAGGTACGGCAGCTGGTGAGGTGTTACCAACGGCTTGAAACACTGCGCCAAGTAACATAGGTCGCCAAACAATCTCGGCATTGTGACGCTGCGCGATACTCGCTAACTGTGTCCATGCCAAGTAACTGGCTGGGCTACCCACATCAAAGAAAAACTCTACTTGCTTACTCATCCTGGCATTCCTTGCAATATATATTAAGAATCTTAAAGATTACTAACTAGATAAGATTAAAAAGTTTCCATCCATGGGCGCAAATCCAGCTCATGTGTCCAGCTATCTCTTGGCTGACAGTGCAACTGCCAATACTGCTCAGCGATATGTTCTGGATTTAAAATACCGTCTTGGTCTTTGAGCTCATAGCGCTCGGGAAAATTGTCACGAATAAAGTCAGTATCAATAGCACCGTCAATGATAGGATGCGCGACATGAATGCCCTTTGGCCCCAACTCGCGCGCCATGCTTTGTGCCAGTGCCCGCAGAGCAAACTTAGCACTAGCAAAAGCTGAAAAACCTTTACTACCGCGTAAAGACGCTGTTGCACCCGTAAAAATAATTGTCCCCCTCTCACGTGGAATCATGACTTTTGCCGCTTCTCTACCTGTCAAAAACCCAGCCAAGGCACCCATCTCCCACACTTTTCGATAGACCCTCTCTGTCGTATCTAAGATAGAGAAATGAACGTTTGCCCCGATGTTAAACACTACTACTTCAATCGGCCCAATGTCTTTTTCAATATGAGCAAACAGCTCAACCATCTCTTGCTCGATACGCGCATCACAACCAAATGGCTTGACTACTCCTCCAGCCGCTTCGATATCACTGACTAATGTCTCTAGCTTCTCAACAGTCCTTCTGGTCACGCACAAAGTAAAACCTTCTCGCGCAAAACGCTTGGCAACAGCACTGCCAGTGGCATCGCCTGCGCCGATTACAACTGCTACGGGTGCTCTATCCATGTCTATTTCCTTATAGGTTCCTTTTTAGAACTAACAAAAACATAGCTTTATTTTTGGACCCTGTCAAGCTAACCTATAGCTTAAAGACAAAGGAGATAACCTATGCGCTGGGATGAACTGGACAAACAGTCTTGCTCAGTGGCTCGCACTTTAGCAGTCATTGGTGATCGTTGGACGCTCATGATTTTACGTGATTGTTTTTTGGGAGTCAGGCGATTCGACGTATTTGAGCAACGCTTGGGCATTACACGTCATGTCCTATCTAACCGTCTTCGCAAACTGGTTGAATACGATATTTTAAAAAAAGTCGCCTATCAGCAGCGGCCGCTACGTGAGGAATATAGACTGACAGAGTGTGGATTAGATTTGCACTCTGTCGTACTAGCATTGGTCAGTTGGGGTGATAAATACATGGCTGATGAACGCGGGGCGCCGCTGTTGCATAGACACAAAGCATGTGGTCACATTATGCATCCTGTGACAGTATGCTCCGAGTGCGTTGAGGCCGTTACCGCACGTGATATTGAGGTGGAGATAGGACCCAAATGGATCGGTAATGATGGAGTGAGTATTTAATATAGTAGCGGTTTATAAGCCATTAGAGCTAGATATCAGAACACTTTATTTAAAAGACTTAACCTTTTGCGGCTGTACCGTACTTCAGCCTGAAGTATTCCAAAACCTCGTTAACTGTATCGAACAACGTAAAATAAATCCAATCGTGGCGTGTACCTTCCCATTAAAAGAGATACATACTGCTCAAGCGGTTTTCTTAGAAAAGAAACATGTCGGTAAAATCGTTTTGAACGTTGCTCAAGAATAATTATCGATCAATAGCAAATAAATAACGTATGAATGGCTTTGAATATTTTATTCAAAGCCATTCATATCTAAATCAATAGCTACTATTTTGAAGTATAAAAGTCAATCTTATCAGTCATGACTTTCAACCATTTATTTTATCGTCAGCAGCAGAATATAAATCAAATCTATGAGATAACTGTCATTTCAGTAACGACAAATTCATCGACCATCCCATCTGTTACTTGTACATAGTTTTGGAAATGCGGGCTTTGTACATGTTGCTGAAGACACTCGTTGTTTTCCCAAATCTCATAAACCACGAAACCGTTACTATTTGCATTTTCTTGATGTAAGTCATATTGGATACAACCTTGATCATCTTGTGATGCTGCTGTCAGTTTAAGCAGCTCAGTTTTAGCTTGTTCAATGTGCTCAGGTTTGGCTTTGATAGTGGCGACGATGGTAAGTGGTTTGTTTGCTTGCGTGCTCATCTATTTATCCTATGTTTATTATTATCATTGATTTAAATAGGTCCAACGTGTCTGCTAAAAAGCGTCACATTGGACCTATTAATCTAAATTGCGTTATACAGACCAGCCTTCTAATACAATCTTGCCATGCGCTTGCTGTTTTTCTAGCATTTGGTGCGCACTACGTAGATGTTCAGCGGTGATAGCCCCAAGATTGTGAGCGACCGTGGTTTTGATCTCGCCTGCATCAATCAATTTTGCCACTGCATTTAATAAATGATGCTGTTCAATCATGTCTGGCGTATTGAACATTGAGCGTGCAAACATAAACTCCCAATGCAGGCTTAAGCTTTTGGTTTTAAGAGGGTTGGCATCTAGTGATTTTGGATCATCAATCAGTCCAAGCTTACCCTGCGGCTTTAAGCATTTAATGATTTCTTCATAATGATCTTCAGTGTTATTGAGACTCACCACGTAATCTACTTCAGCAATACCTGTTTTTTGTAGTTCATCAGACAATGGGTTGCGGTGATTGATAACATGATCAGCACCCAAATCTTTGAGCCACTGCACGCTCTCATCTCTCGAAGCCGTACCAATAATCGTGGCAGACGTTCTTGTCTTTAATAACTGAGTTAAGATAGATCCAACACCGCCCGCTGCGCCAATGACCAATACTGAGACGTTATTAGCATCCTCGCTACTATCGCTGTCATTCGCTGCGCTATCAGAGACAGGCACTTGTAAACGGTCAAATAACATCTCCCAAGCTGTAATCGTCGTGAGTGGTAATGCCGCTGCCTCAGCGAAAGACAAAGAGGCTGGTATGTGTCCAACGATACGCTCATCGACCAACTGATATTCAGCATTGCTGCCTGAACGGGTCAAATCTCCAGCATAATAGACGTTGTCACCTACTGAGAATAAACTGACGTCTTCACCGACAGCCGTCACAGTACCAGCAGCATCCCAACCAATAACAGCATACTCACCCTCTGCGGCAGGTCGCCCTTCACGGATTTTATAATCTACAGGATTGACTGATATGGCTTTTACTTCTACGAGAATATCGCGGCCTGAAGCAATTGGCTTATCAAGGGTTATGTCTTGTAGCGATTGTTCGTTATCGATAGGTAGATTGTTTTGATAACCAATGGCTTTGATAGTTTGCATAATATTGTGTCCTGTTTTTAATGGGAAAGTTTTTAATAATAAAATTTGAAAATATAGTTAGTAATGGTTTAATTGTTCGAAATTTATTGATGCCGCAAAATATAAATCTTATGCATCTTATGCAAAAATTGACTGCAATACTGTCTGAGTCTGCTGCTCAAACTCTGCCATGGCTGCTTTGTTTAGAGCATCAGCATGTGGTCGACCAAACGCCCCTCTTGCATCGCCATGTGCGCCATCTGTTATATCGTTATCAAAGTATTTACCAGTATCATCAGCGAACTCATCCGAGATGGCCAATGCAGTTAGGATATTTGCGCCCTTGTCTGCTGATGACTAATACTGACCATACGCTTCGTTAGCCATTTTTGTGTTCAGTAGCGAACCTGGGTTGACGGCGATGACATTGATATCGTTGCTAGCGACGGTGTCAGCTAATGCCATACTCCACATCGTGAGTGCTAGCTTACTTTGGGCATAAGCCTCCTTATCATCGAGGCGGGTCTGGCCTGCAAGTGCTTGATAAGATATTGATGCTTGCGCAGCTGAGCTTAAGTTCACGATACGCGCTTTATCAGACTGCTTGAGCAAAGGTAATAAAGCATTGGTCAGCTCATAAGGCGCTAGGTAATTGACCACAAAGCGTACATCCAAACCGTCTTTAGTCAATGCTGATGCCGTAGTATAAATTCCTGCGTTATTTATAAGCACATCAAGCTTGGGCAGTTTTTCATTGACGTCTGCTACCATCTTTAGCACATCCGTTAGATCAGAAAAATCAGCCACAAACCCATCAATATTATCTACTGCTGCGCCTGTCGCGACTGCTTGAACTTCTGCAATGACGCTAGCAAGTTTGTCAGCATCGCGGCCATGTAAGTACACCTGATGCCCAGCTTCTGCCAGTTTTAGCGCTGCCAATTTGCCAATGCCATCTGTGCTGCCAGTGATTAAAATTGTTTTAGTTGTATTCAGAGTCATAAACTGCCCTTATTGTTTGAATTATTGTTTCAGTTTTGGATACCTGTTCTATTTTATCCATCGTGATAGCACCCATTGTAATGAAAGTGTTGTGGGTCAAACAGTAGCCATCACCTAAAACACTTTCAATATAATTTTGAAAGTGTTTTAGGTTTAAGGGGTTATTTAGATAATTATCTAAGCAATTGTTTGTTATAAGGATGTCAGCGCCCTCGGACTTAAGCCGCAACTGCGTCTTGCTTTGGCTTGATGACTTTAGACAAATGCACCCTACAGGCGATTTGCATCTACACGTCTCTGATGGTCATGTAGATTTATATGGGCAGCTGATTGATTGGCTCTGTGTTATGGAAGTTTGGTCAACCTAAGACACCGCCAGCATTGGCTGAACAGAATTGGCTATGTCTGGGACACAATAACAAATATTTTAGCCAATGGACGTTTGAAGGCTCGGGCAAACAAGCGAGCGTCGCTGTATCGGGCAAAAGATAGTGACGTGGTCAGGCGTTGGACAATAATGGGACATGGTGTTGCACTAAAATCTCGTTTGGACATTAGTTCTGATATAAAAGAAGAACGCCATATTGAAGCCAAACTAGGGGGTTGGCAAGTTGCCCCCTATCCACTATATTTGATCTGTCCTGAACGACGATTGACTGCCCCACTGTTCAATACTGTAAAGAAATATTTAATCGACTGTATGCAAAATGTTTTGGCTTAAATAGCGTTCGACCTTAAACACAATACAGTCGCCCCCTCTTAAAGTGCATACGGTTCTACTGGGGTAAATATTGTGCAGCTAATGAGAAAACTTATAACCAACAGCAAGCTGATCATCGCATGTGTCACTTTTATGTTGGATTGACGTCACATTCCAATACGCCAACCTCTAAACTTGGCAAAAAAACGGTTTATTTTGTCAGAAAAGTTCAACGTCTCTGATTCCGGCACTGCTTCAACATGATGGCGGGCTGCCAATATCGGCTGCTGTACCAACCTTTCGTGATGATCAAACGCGCGATCAAGACTGATACTCATCATAGAAAAATTGGTCGGTCGTGGTAGGCAGCGATATACCTGACCTTTATTAATCAAATCAATCACCATATGTGCATCTTTGAACTCGGTCAACATGAGCACCATCAGATCAGGCTGGATATTTTTTAGCGCATAAACAATGGGAGTGATATTTTCTTTATTGAGCGTCGAATCCGTAATAGTGACGCCAAAGCGTTTCTTTTGTAATAAGCTTGCAGCCTGCTCAATATTGCTTGCCCAGCTCACGGTATAAGCACTCTTAAAATGACTTTTTATTTGCTGATAGACACTCTCATCATCATCTAACACCAATATACTACGCTTGCTATCAGTTCTGGCATGAATACGGTTTTGAATATCCTGATTTTCAGTGGCATTTTGGATGATTTCTTGGGTTTTCTGAGCAATCTCTGTGGCTTTATTAACGGTTTTTTTGAGTTCGTCATTTTGCCAAGGCTTTGTGATATAGCGATAAATCTCGCCTTCATTCACAGAATCAATTACCGCATTCAGATCTGCATACCCCGTCAATAAGATACGAATAGTGTTCGGGGATGCCGACTTGATATCACGCAACACTTCCGTACCTTGCTTATCTGGCATGCGTTGATCGCTGACGACCACTTGTACCTCATTCGCGCTGATATACTCCATCAGCTCAGTAGCATCGGTGGTGGTAAACACATCGTGTGACTGTCGGAAATGCATTTTTAAACTGCGTAAAATGCGTGGTTCATCATCAATAAAAGCAATTTTTGGTTTTTGCATGAGGCTCTCTTTAAATGAGTAGTTAGAAGTCTCTCAACTTCCAAATAAGGCCTGCGAAGGTTTGGTTTTATGAGCGATAGACTGTATCGGTAGCAGGATGGTAAACGTCGTGCCCACGCCAACGATTGAGCTAACCTCAATGCGACCGCTATGTTGTTCGATAATTTGTGCTGAGATAGCCAATCCCAATCCTGTGCCATCACCGGCTTTTTTGGTGGTAAAAAAGGGCTCAAAGATCTGCGTTAAAATACTCTCTTTGATACCAGCACCATTATCGGTAATGCTGATTGCCACGTATTGTTGCGACTCATCAACAGATGAGAGGATCTGTAATGTCCCTTTATGATCCATTGGCATGGCTTGGGCGGCATTATTAAATAGATTGAGTAATACTTGGTTGATTTGCGAAGGATTGCATTGAATCAATGGTAGCTCAGCCAGACTGGTGCTGACATCTAGAGTTTTTAGATTGTTACGTGCCATCACCAAAGACGTGTTGATACAGTCATTGATATCGACCTCTTTTACCTTGGATTCGTCAATTCGAGAGAAATCACGCAAACTCACGACCAACTCCGCAATCTGATCGACGCCATACAGGCCGTCTTTGATCAAATCCGCCAAATCCTCACTGACTTCATCTTCTTTAATTGCCTCGCAACACTGCAAGGTCTCCTCTATTAATTGAGTCACTTGTGCTTGGTCAGCCTCTGGTTCTTTTAACGCATGCAATAATTGATCGGTGTGCTGTATCAGCTCATCAAAACGCATGAGGTTATCACCGACCAGCTCCATATTACTACGCACATAGCCCAGAGGCGTGTTGACCTCATGCGCCACGCCTGCCACCATCTGACCGAGTGTGGCCATTTTTTCGGAGCGCACCAGATGCACTTGTGAGGCTTTTAATTCGTCCATGGCTTGCTGCAAATCTTTCGTACGGGCAATCACTTGGCTCTCTAAATGGACATTTATTTCAGCAAGCGCGCCTTCGTTTTCGACGACACGATCAATCAGTTGATTGGTCTGCTCGCTGATGACTTGGATTTCACTGACATTTGAGTGTGGCAATTTATGCACGCTTAATTTTTGATATTGTTTTTGCTCAATCAATGTGCCCATATCAGCCACGGCCAGTGCCATGTGCTTCAACGGACGCGTAAAGTAGCGACGAAACACCCATGCAGTCAGTAATAGAATCGGAATGAAACCCAATAGCATGGCTTGAATCAGCTGGTTTGACAATGCATTTGCCACGCTCATCATGTCATTATCAGGCTTGACGATGACCATCTTCCAATACGTAAATGGCATACGAAACACAAAAGCGGTGGCAGACTGCTGCAGCACAAAATCATTGGGCACAGCGATGGTGTCGACCAAATGACTGCCGACCAAGTTAAACGTCTGGTCGATGTTCAACAGCAATAATGCGGAGAGTAATTGGGATTCTTGTTCGCTGATTTTGTCCAAATTGGTCGTGCTCAAAATACTACGGGCGGCGAGCGTGAAACGGCCTTCATCTTTGGCAGTCGCTTCATCGATCAGTGTGCGATTGATACTATCTAGGCGATCAGCAATAGGTGCAAAGCTAGGGTTTTTCTTGGCCAATTGATGTGCGGTTACCATTTCGCCCTGAGGATTATCTTCCGTCACTTGAGTGACCATCGACTGATCAGGAAAGGTCAAAAACCGATTATCCAAGTCTACCAAAAAGACGTAGCCACCTACCTTATCTTGCCATTTTTTCATGGCATCTTCGAGATTATCCAATAACAAATTAAAACTCACCACGCCATCAAAAGCTTGGTTACGACTGTCATATAATGACTTGGCACACGTCATTATCGGCTGATTGCTCACAGGATCCACATACGCACGGCTCCAGACACAGTGGTCATGACGCGCATACATCGCTGGAATGTACCACCAATCTCGATAATAAGGATTGGGCGTTTGGCTCACTTGATTATAGCGTTCTGATGGTTGCATGTTGCCTGCCTCATCACGCGCCCACACAAACGACTGACGCTCTCGACCTTGCTCATACATATTGGGGTCAAACCATACACCGCCGCCCACGATTCGCAGGTCCGTCTGCTGCATGAGATTTCCAAAGGTTTCTTTATAAAGAACGTCTTCTTTTGGCAAGCCACCAGCCATCGTACTGGTCGCCTTTGCCAATCCATCGACATGGCTGATACTCGCCATAATGCTATTGATTGCTTCATTACCCGTTTCAACCACTGTTTCTGAAGTCATCTCTAGTAGGCGCGGCTTCGCTTGGGTTTCAATAACCCAGTACACCATCAGAATAATCAATGAAAAAGCCAATGCCAAAATAATCAGCATGCGCGTGGAAATACTACCAAGCCGATTAGTCATACTCATAAACAAACCTTGTATTGATGCGCCTACTGTTATCAATGACCCATGTAATAAGTCAAGACATCAGCCATACGCAGCCACCATTCATAGTGAGCTAAAGAATACGATGCGGTTATGACAAGATAATGACAAAAGTCGTGCTTTTAGGGTTTGTCCTCATTTTAAACACAACAAAAAAAATGCGCCAAATTGCTGTCAAACAAAAAAAACAGCGCAGACAATACCATAAGCATTTTGATTACTATTCATCATTCATCCCTGATTAATTCATTTAGTGATAAATTAAGGTTTATCATTGACGACATCCCTTGCCTATAGACTATAATTTCATAACAGCGCTTAGAAGTTTGTCCCGCACACGACAATTCCTCAATAAATGAGAGATAAATACGTTTAAACATTCATAGTAAAGGAATAGACCTCCGCTACTTCTAACAAAACGGACAAGTAATATAATCATGAAAAAATCAGTGCAAACACTTTTTAGCCGAGTTGGTCCGACTGCTGTCATTGCCGCCTCATTGATATCTGGACAAGTGCAAGCAGCAGACAACGACAGTCATCTGAAAAGCACAGTAGATGCACAAGCCAAGTCGCTAATGAAAGCACATGATATTCCAGGTATGGCGTTTGGCATTATTGTCGATGGAAAGTCGTCTTTTTATAACTACGGTTTGGCTGACAAACAATCTGGCAAGGCTGTTTCAGAAAACACTATCTTTGAGTTGGGCTCTATCAGTAAGACCTTTGCCGCGACTTTGGCAAGTTACTCAGAGCTCAATGGCACACTCGACTTGGAGGATACCGCTGATAAATACATTCCTTATCTACAAGACAGCGCCATTGGTAACACCAAGCTTATCAACCTAGCCACCTATTCGGCAGGTGGTCTACCACTTCAAGTACCTAACGATATCAAAAACAATAAGGAATTGTTCCGCTACTATAAGTCGTGGCAACCTGCCTTCCCTATCAACTCAAAACGTCTATACTCTAACGCCAGTATAGGACTGTTCGGCCATATATCAGCCTTGAGTATGGGCGCGGATTACACACAGGTGATGGAAGATAAAATACTGCCCTTACTCAATATGCCTAGTACCTTTATCAATGTTCCTAACGACAAAATGGACGATTATGCGTTTGGTTATAACGCTGCTGGAGAGCCGATAAGAGTTAACCCTGGGATTTTGGACGCCGAAGCTTATGGTATTAAATCAACCAGCGCGGATATGACCCATTACATGGCGGCTAATATGGGGTTAATCCCTTTGGATAAAGATATTCAACAGTCATTGCAAAACACTAGAAAGGGATACTATCAAGCGAGCACTGTTACACAGGGATTGGCGTGGGAGATGTATCCATTCCCCACTCAGCTAGACACATTGCTTGAAGGTAATTCAACGGATGTGGTGCTCGAGCCACAGCCTATTACAGCAAACAATCAGCCGACACCTGTTTTAAACGATGTATGGGTGAACAAGACAGGCGCTACCAATGGATTCGGTGGATATATCGCTTATATTCCCGCAAAAAAATCTGGCATTGTCATTTTGGCAAATAAGAACTACCCCAACGCAGAGAGGGTCAAAGCGGCTTACACCATCCTGCAAAGTGCGATGGCTAATTGAAGTAGAAGAAAACAGAACGTTGCTGTGACTCTAGTGATATTCACCTTTTTTAAACCAATATAATGAATGTAAAAAAGTCCTTTATATCAGTATAAAGGACTTTTTTTCTAAAATTGAAGATGCTGCATAGAAAGATATTGAATGAATAGAAAACTGTACTATCAATTTTATTCTAAGTCACGCTATGCAAATGGGCGTTCGAACGACGTCCAATTCTCAATATAGGTTGACTGGCAAATAAGACAATCACACCAACTAATGAAAACACACCAAAGGCGTAGAACGCAGTAGCAGCACCATACCGATCCACAATCAAACCAGTAAAGATGACGGGTACACTAAGCCCTATATATGCCATCATAAAATAGCCTGCACTCGCACGGGCTTGCTCATTTCCAGCAGATTTTGCGACTCCTAACATACCTCCTAAATAGACAAAGCCATAGCAACTAGTACTGGCCAAAAATGCCGCCAAAAGAATGACTGGTAGATTGGCGTTCAATGTCCCCCAAGCCAATAAAGCATATGCTGGTAGTAAGATTAAAAGACCTAGCTTACTTGAAACTTGAGGGTCAAGTTTTCGGGCGATTGGCTGAACGATCAATCCACAACTGATGGCTAACATAGAGGATACCCCTGCATACTTAGCGAGTCCATGCGTGGCCAGCACTGAGGGAATAACTGACAACACCAATCCGGTCGTTGCCCAACAAATCAAAATACCACTGCCATACCAAATGACTTCACGGTTAAAATAAGGTAGCCGTAGCATAGATGTGGGCAAATTAGTGCGTTTAGGTGCTGTCTCTGGTAATTGATATAACAGAAACATAGCGAACAGCCCGCTCGCTAGTAGTAAGAAAAAACTGGCTGGCTGATCGGTTTCATAAAACATCAAAGAAACTGTCGTCAATACAGGACCAAGACCAAAACCTATCGTCGTACTGGCCGTCACCCACGCTGTCGCACGCATCGTATCTGATGAGCCAAGCAGCTCAATCATATAGGCAGTCGCCGTAGCAGCCATCAGAGCAGTTCCCACACCCAGTATGAATCGTGCTACTGCTAACGCTCGTGTGTAAGGATAAAATAGCATGAGAGCCGTCGCTGTTATTGATAACGCTAAAGCTATTAAAATTGTCTTGCGCCGTCCAATCCGATCAGACAATCCGCCAAAAGCCAACAATACAGGTATGACGCCTAATACATAAAAGGAAAACGCTATCGTAGTTGCTAGTACGCCATAGCCATCATTGTGTGCGTAAACGGCATAAAGCGGCCCTTGGATATTGACGCTTGTCGTTATCACGCATAAGGCAAAGGCCAGATATTTATTATATTTTTTAGTGGTCATATATCGCTGCTTTTTGAATAATAATCATTGAATTGGCTGGGGTTAGTGCGATTCACAATAGAATCACACCTACCTCTACATCGTTTACGTTCAATGATTAAAACAAAAGTACAGTAGGTTATCTATATACACTACAGTACAATTAGACAGAACTGTTTGGTCTATAAAACCCATACAGTTGGGATATCCTACCCATATATCGTCATAGCTGTAACCTTGAGATAAGACCTTTATAAAAGCCGCCTTACCAAAAATTGTAAAAAATATGAATCAGAAGCTAACACGCATCGAAGTTGTCATGGCTGACGTAAAAGAAAAAATAGCGACTGTCATCTATATGCCAGAGTCGCGGCTGCCATCCATACGGGCAGCGGCTAAGAGCCACGGGGTTTCACCATCTACGGTGGTTGAAGCCTATGAACGCTTGCAGACCGAAGGGATTATCTACGCTCGTCCTGGTGCAGGGTTCTATGTGGCAGAGACGACAGCGCCGCTATCATTGACAGATATAGCGCCAAAAATTGACCGAGTGGTAGATCCATTATGGGTATCACGGCAGTCACTGGAGCCACCTGAGGGAGCGCTAAAACCAGGCTGCGGTTGGTTGCCAGCGGACTGGCTGTTTGAGGCTGGTATACGCCGTGGTCTGCGAAATGTGGCAAAAGCTGACGCCTCCATTATCAGTGAGTATGCAACGCCGCTAGGACTGTTAGCATTGCGTCAACTCCTCACGCGACGTATGGCAGGATTGAGTATCAATGCAGAACCGTCACAGATAATACTGACGGATTCGGGCACTCAAGCGATAGATTTGATTTTTCGATTTTTACTGACACCAGGTGATACGGTCATCGTAGATGATCCTTGTTATTTTAACTTTCGAGCACAGCTGCTTGCCCATCGGGTTAAAGTGGTTGGTGTGCCTTATACGCCAAACGGGCCAGATGTAGAGGCTTTTGCAGCGATTTTAGATGAGCATAAGCCGCGCCTGTACATCACCAATGCTGCCATTCACAACCCTACTGGCGCAACCTTATCACCTGCTACGGCCTACCGTGTATTACAGTTGGCCCAAGCGGCTGGTTTGTACATTATCGAAGACGATATTTTTGCAGACTTTGAAGTCAAGCCTGCAGCGAGATTGGCTGCTTTAGATGGATTATCACGAGTATTCTATATCGGCAGCTTTTCTAAAACGTTATCCGCATCCCTACGCTGTGGTTATATTGCCGCGCCTATAGAATGGGTCGAGAGTTTGGTAGATTTAAAGATAGCGACTGGCTTTGGTGGCAGTCAGTTAGCAGCGGCTGTTGTGTTCTCAGCGTTGACTGATAGCGGCTATCGTAAGCATATGAATGATATCCATACACGGCTGGCAAGTGCGCGTACTTACACGTTACCACGGCTGGCTAAATTAGGCATCGTACCGTGGCTGCTTCCACAAGCAGGTATGTTCCTATGGTGCCGATTACCAGAGAATACTAATGCGACCGAATTGGCTAATCGCTGTTTATCACAGGGTGTGGTATTGGCGCCGGGCAATGTTTTTAGCCAATCGGACAATGCTGAGAACTTTATGCGCTTCAATGTGGCGCAGATGAGTCATTCAAAAATATTTGAGGTATTGGCTCAGTCAATGGTCTGACCAATGTTATTTTGACCAATGATATATTGACTTACCAGTGCCATTTCGTTGTATAGTCACCCTATACGATGGCTCATCGCTCAGATATAAATCGAACACAACCACCGAGCATAACCATTTCCAAGTACAATCTCTCTCAAGCTCAGCCATTTCCAAGCTCAATCACTTTCAAGATCAGACAACCCTCTAGGATAGATGACATGTCCCCTATATATACTGCACTGGCTGTATTGGTTACCTTTATTTGGGGCGTGAATTTCACCTTTATTGCGTGGGGGCTTGAGAGCTTTCCGCCCTTAATGCTGACTGCGCTACGTTTTTTCTTTACCGCTGTGCCACTGGTCTTGTTTCTAAAGCCGCCAAAATTTAACCGTACGTTATTTATTTATGCCATCGGCACATTTGTCATGCAGTACGCTTTTGTATTTACCGCTATGCATCTAGGTGCGTCGCCAGGATTGACGGCGCTATTGCTACAAATTCAGATTTTTATCACGGTATTACTGGCATATTTTATGTTGGGCGAAGCAGTCAGCCGTATGCAAATCATCGGCATGGTGGTCGGTATATTGGGTCTGATCGTCATTGCGCTAAACCTTGGTGGTGATATGCCTTTAGCAGGGTTTGTCTGCATCTTGATTGCTGCCATCGGTTGGAGCTTTGGTAACATTGCATCCAAGCAAGCCTCAAAGCAGGCCTCACAACAGTCTTCAAAGCAAACAACAGCGCAAGCGGCCTTAGCATTAGCACCTAAGAAAACAGACTTATCTGCCGTTTCGCCTAATGCTCGTACAAACAAAGCATCTGCTTTGTCTGCGCTAGCACTAGTCGTCTGGGGTGGCTTGATTGCTTGCGTAATTTTAATGATATCTTCTCTTATCTTTGAGACTGAGGCATGGCAGCTGGCAACGTTTACTCATGCCTCGCTAAAATCTTGGCTGTCACTTGGGTTTATCGTCTATATCTCAACTCTGATTGGCTTTGGCCTTTGGGCACACTTACTCAGTCAAAACACCGCCTCTAAAGTCATGCCATTTGCGCTATTGGTGCCCGTATTTGGCATGGCAACCTCAGTACTGTTTACAGGAGAAATAGTGACTTGGTGGAAAATGCTGGCCATGATGTTGATTTTGTCAGGACTGTTATTGGCGAATGTGAAAATTAAAATGCAAAAAAGCTGCTAACGATGACCACTAAAACACTCGGCCATCATTAGCAGCTTTTTATTTTCTGCAGCTTTCTTTCTATAGTTATCGTAAATCATCCACGACAGCTAGCATGGCTATCAGTGATGCCTCTCCTAATTTGATAGAACGCTCTGGTGACCAGCCCATCTCCGCATCAGGCAGATTATCATTGTCTTTAAATGGCATCTCTAACGTATTGGCGAGGCAATCAAAACGCTCTGCTACCCAATTGGTGGCAACGGTCATATTGGCGGTACTTGGGGCATCAATCTCATAGCCAACTTCAGACTGAAAATCAGCACTGGCTAACTTTAATACCTCTGAAAATCGATCGCGTAGACCAGCGAGACGGTCACTATAGCTTGGCGTCCCTTGAGAGCCAGCAAGGAATACATACGGCAATGCTTCATCGCCATGTACATCATAAAACAGGTCTACGCCTGTCGCCTCCATCTTATTAATCACATGGAACACTTCAGGACTTTTATCTAAACTTGGACTTTGCCATTCACGGTTTAGGTTGGTCCCAACAGCGTTAGTACGCAAGTGTCCACGTACACTACCATCAGGGTTCATGTTAGGAACAATATGAAAGTTTGCCTTGTCTAACAACTGTTTGCCAGTCGCATTATCACTGTCTAACAAGCTATATAATAATCCCTCGATTAGCCATTCAGCCATCGTTTCACCTGGATGCTGACGGGCAGTAATCCATATGTTGCGTTTGTGGGCAGCACCATCACCGATTTTGACCAAGGTTAAGTCGCGCTTATCGAGCGTTTCCCCTAAATGCTCTAACGTCACTAATGGATGCACTTGCACAGCGGCTAGTAAATCTTGATGACGCTCATAGCTATAAGGGGCAAAATAAGCAATTTGGATGGTGTCACATTCTAACTCTGCCTCGATGGTCAATTTGCCATCTGTATAAGACGTTGGCAAACGGAACCAATGCTGACGATCGTAAGAAGCAATCGCTTGGTAGTCCTCCCACCCTTCTAAATAAGACGCTTCGCCTGCATTCATAATGTTGAGAACATACTGCTCCCCTACCTGTCCTGATAGGCGAAAGTTAAACCACTGAAAAAACTCGCCGCCAACATCGGGACGAATCGCCAGTTGAATATTCTTTTTATCTTCTATGTTAAGTACTTCAATATTACCTGCGTCAAAATTGGCCGTGATATGCATAGTCGCTTCCTAATTGTCTTTTATGGTTGATTAATTTTTATGATTGATTGTTATGATACTGTTTTAAACGCTATGTTCGTTATAGACTTACCCTTTTCTATCGATTGCTCTTTGATAATATCTACTTCTATTTAGCACGCTAGACATACATTTACTTGGTCGTCACAAGCTCGTTTTCAAGGCAATCATCTACCAAATTTATTTAGATTGAATATCTATCATTGACGACTAAAGATTAAACTTCCGCCAATAACTCGACAGCCACTTGAAAGTGATAATCGTCTTTTATAGTAATACTGACATGTCCGTTATGTGCCCCAACGATAGCCTGAACAATGGATAACCCCAACCCTGTACCTGAGTGCTTACTACTGGTCTTATCATGTCGATAAAAACGCTCAAACAGTTTATCCGCCTCACTTTGTGCCAATGGCTCTTCTAATTGGTTAGTGATGGTCATTCGTAGAATGGCTTGTTTTGATTGTTGAAGACTGGTTATCGTTGTGTCCACTATCTCATCTGAGTTTATTCTATCTGCAGTAATGGTTATAACGCTACCTTTAGCAGCATAATAAATCGCATTCGATATCAAGTTAGCAAAGAGCCTTTGTAATAAACTTTTGTCTCCTAAGACAGCGCTAAACTCACCTTTGGTTTCAATAGCGATACCTCGGTCTTCTGCAATCATTTCGTAGTAATCAACGAGCTTGGTGATTAAATTGTCCGTATCCACGTGACTGATTTGCGAGTCACTCAATCCTTTTTGGGTTTTTGCCAGCAGCAGCATATTATTTATCATGGCCGACAGCTGCTCTAACGTGTCATGCTGATGATGTAGCTGCTCAATGTATTCATCGCCCGCTCTTGGTTTGTTTAACATGACTTGCGTTTGCGTGCTGAGTGTCGCTATTGGAGTGCGCAGCTCATGGGCGATATTGTCTGAAAACCGTGACAATGATTCAAAATTACTTTCAAGCTTGGCCATCATTGAGTTGTAAGATTCTGCTAATGGTCGCAGCTCTAACGGCATATCACTGACTGTGACTCTATCATCCAATCTGTCAGGATTCATTCTTTTCATTTTTTGAACGATGGTCGCCAAAGGTGCAAAACCCCAGTACACACCCAACGCCGCTACTGAGACGAGCAACAAGGTAATCGCGAACAAAATCATACTAAGCTGACGATTGAACTGTAATAAATACTGATGATGCACATCTATAGGCAATGCGATAAGCGCGAGTATTTTGTCGTCTTCAATGACCATTGCTCGATAGTATCGGCTGTTGATATTCATCACAAACTGTTGCTTATCATTATCTTGTTTCAATGATGACAGATTAAACCCCTCCCCTAGCTCTTGAGCAAAGTTATTGGGTGTACTAGACAGTATCCGCCCTTCTTTATTAGCGATAATGGTTTTTAGATCGTAATCTAGCCAAGAAGAATGCTGATGATCAGCTTCATCTGATATCGCTGCGGTAGAAGTATTTCCATCAAGCTTTATGTCAGGTGCCGCTCTTAGCGGCTGTTGACTATTCAATGGATTTTGAGAGCTAGGTAGGGTTTGAGAAGTTATAGGGCTACTAGGTTCTATCACTCGCTTACGTAGGTTAAAAGCCGCATGGGTCATAATCTCAGCGTCCATTTGCTCGAAATGGCCTTTAACAGAACGTTGTATCCATATATAAATAATAACCTGCGATATAACAACAAATATCGTGAGCAGCAACACAGTACGCCATAAGAGTGGCAAGCGCCGATTATCAACCCTATATTTCATATTAGACATTGCCAGCTTCGTGAGATGGTTTGCTATCAAGCGCTGTATCGACAGCTTCTAACCGATAGCCCATCCCGCGCACTGTATGAATCAGCTTTTCTTCATGATCATCGTCTATTTTTATACGAAGACGCCTTATCGCCACATCAATCACATTGGTATCATTTTCAAAGTTCATGTCCCATACTTGAGAGGCGATGATTGAGCGTGGAAGCACTTCACCGCGGCGCTCTAATAAAAACTGTAGTAAGGAAAACTCTTTTGCCGTGAGCTTAATAGGCTTATCTCCTCTATGCACCGTACGCTTGGCAATGTCCATCTTGAGATCCGCTATTTGCATAATCGTACTTTGATAGTCGGCTTGATTGGCACGTCGTAATAAGCTTTTCATCCTGACGATCAATTCTGCAAAGGCGAAAGGTTTGGTCAAATAATCATCACCACCAATCTCAATCCCCTTTATCTTGTCACTCAAATCATCTTTTGCGGTTAGAAATAACACGGGCGTATGTTTGCCAGCCGCTCGGTAATTACGCACTAGCTCAAAACCACTAACATCAGGTAGCATCACATCCATCAATATCACGCTAAATTCTTCCGTCATCAATGCATGGTAGCCATCTAATCCTGTTAACTGATGATCCACGATAAACCCAGCCTCGGTTAAGCCCTTTTTTATATACTCGCCAAGCTTCAATTCATCTTCTACCAGCAGTACTTTCATTGTAATTCCTCAATACGGTCATGATTGTTTAACGTTCTAACCAGCACAGGTGACAACATTGACTGGTAGCTGACAAAGATGTCATGTGCTCGTAATCAGACTGTCAGTTTTATTTTGCTAATCTATATAAACGGTACATAGGTGCTCGTTTCAATACTTAGCTACGATGAATTATTTTTATCGGTAATCAATGTAAACAACTTACAAAAGAGGTTTTATATGAAAATTCATGGTTCATTTAAAAAAGTATTACTGCTATCAGTCTCGGTACTTATCGGTACTACCACTGCCAATGCGCATACGACGGATCTAAGCACTTCAATCATCAACAACTGCGACGCTGTGACTGAGTTTGCAAAAAACTTGGATCATAACGATGCTCAGCTCTCAAATTCACAAATGAAAAGCTATATCGATGCGAGAGTGGCTTGTGAGATTGAACACAAAGATCAACATCTACAGTCTGAAAAATACTTTATCAATAAATATGGTAGCGATAAGTAACATCAGCTCTGATGTCATACTAAAGGATTACTGACAACATTAAAAACCATAAATAGTAAGATGACAGAATTGTAATCTTACCGTCATCTCTCTGTCAGAATCACTAAAGTATGCTTTAAAGTAACTTAATATCTTAAAGTCTTTTCGAATACATACCAAATCAAATAAGGATTTACTATGTCACTATTCAAACCAATGCCACTGCTCAAATCAATGCCACTGTCTAAATCAATCGTAGCAGCTGCTATAGCCTTAGTCATTTCAACGTCAGCCTTGGCACACGACCCAAAAATGCATGCTGAAAAAGACCAAATGAACTGTGAGAAAATGCAAAAGCATATGCAGATGATGCAAAAAATGGATCATAGCAAAATGGATATGAATGATCCTGCTATGAAAGCCATGATGGCTAACATGAGCAAAATGAAAGCGATGTACCAAAAGCACTGTGTAAGCAGCGATAGCGATTCGTAAGTATCAATTCATAAGTTCAATACTATTGTCAGAGAAGCTGATCAAGCAGTAATGGGATATTAAAGAAAATGGATTTTTAGGACAAACCTATGAAGTTTTTGTTAGGAATACTTTTTACTGTCTTTGTCGCTATTGTGGGTATTTTTATTACGGTGACTAGTGGCATGATAAATATCGGTGCTGATCGAGCTCATAGTCCGCTGGTTTACGATTTTTTAGAAACTGCCCGCACACGCTCAATTGAGCATGCCAGCAAGAATATTTTGATTCCTAATTTAAAAAAGGCAGAGATGATTAGCTCAGGCGGTGCAGACTACAAAGATATGTGCGCAGGCTGCCATTTGTCTCCTGGTGTCACAAGTACCGATCTGAGCAGTGGTCTTTATCCAAAGCCTCCGAATTTCACTAACCCAAATATTGTTAAACGTTATCAGAGCGAGGCTGGTGCAAGACAAAGCTTTTGGGCCATCAAACACGGTATTATGGCTTCTGGCATGCCTGCTTGGGGCGCTACGCACGATGACGATCGGATGTGGGCGATGGTCGCTTTTATTAGATCCTTACCTGACTTAAATGAAAACCAGTACACCATGCTAACGACTCGGTTAGACGATAGTATGTTAGATATTTCATTTGATGGTGAGATGGATATGTCAGGTGATGAATCCGGAATGCAACATTAATGTTTCGTAAGAGATGCAGTGCTCAATAGTGCTGCTTTTTGCGATTTGAGTTTTAAGCTTTACCAGTACTACTTTGGTCAGTGTTACGGCTTTAATTTTTATAAATGTGATCGTCAGATAGACGCTCAGGAGTGGTTTTATGAGACGCTATACCAATAGATTTATTAATGAACATAATCTGATATCTGGCCGTGTGCTCTCAGCGATTGTGGTATTACCATTATCGTTAACGATTGCCGCTTGTAGTCAACCTAACGCCACTACTGCTGACTCAAAACCAGCGACTGAGCCAACTACCGCTACGCAAACCGCTCTAGTAGAGCAACCACAAGCGGAAATAATGCCTGTCAGTGCTCATTCAGACACCCAGCCAACTATCCTAAAAAATATCTCAGTCACCGTTTATAAAGATGCCAATTGTGGCTGCTGCAAAGAATGGGTCGGTTATGCCGAAGGCCATGGTCTAAACGCAACCGCACAGAATGTCGAAGACGTGTCCTTGTTTAAAGAGCGTTACAGCGTACCGCAGCAGATGCGCTCTTGCCATACCACTGTCACTACTGATGGCTACGTATTTGAAGGTCATGTCCCTGCTAAGTATATGGCGCAGTTTCTAAAAAGTCCGCCAAGTGATGCGATCGGTCTTGCTGTCCCAAGTATGCCAGTCGGTAGCCCAGGTATGGAATACCAAGATAAATTCATGCCGTATAAAGTGATGCAGATTAATAAAGATGGCTCAATAGCTATTTATGCAACTATTGACTCACCACAGCAGCAGATATAGTTTGATTGACGTCTAAAATAGCCCACTCTATTTTGCAAATGAGCTGCCAAAGACATAGGCTTAGCTGATAAACATATAGACTCAACTCTCACTTTATGGACATAAATCAGGTGAATAATTATGAACAAAACTATGCTTAATCGCAGGCGTTTTTTGACAGGGTCCTCTACTCTATTAGGGGCATCCATGCTATCCACACTGCCATCTATTGCCAATAGTGCGCTCGGTAAAGGTCAACAAAACGTAGCCGTCAACAGTGATAAATCTGACCATATCGTACCTATCCTAACCGGTAATGAGTTTGACCTGTATGTCAGCAAGAAGCCCGTTACTGTCAATGGCAAGTCGAGTATGGCAACCCTCATCAATGACTCGCTGCCAGCGCCAACGCTAAAGATGCAAGAAGGCGATACCGTGACCATCCGTGTCCATAACCAGATGAATGAGTCGACCTCTATTCATTGGCATGGTCTGCTCGTCCCATTTGAGATGGATGGGGTGCCAGGTATCAGTTTCGATGGTATTCCTGCAAATAGTACCTTTACCTATAAATTCAAACTTAAACAATCAGGCACCTATTGGTATCACTCACACAGTGGCTTTCAAGAGCAAACAGGAATGCTGGGTGCTATTGTCATTGAACCAAAAGGCCGTGAGCGTCATCCAGTCGCAGAAGACCATGTGATCGTGCTGAGTGATTGGACGCATCGCGATCCGCACAATCTCTTGAAGCTGCTCAAACAGCGCGCTGATTTTGATAATTATCATCTGCCAGACTTCAAAAAACTATTGTCTGATATTGCCGCAACAGATTTAGAAGCCGTTTACGACAAGCGCAAAATGTGGAATCAGATGCGCATGATGCCGACGGATTTTACTGATTTATCTGGCGAAAAGACCTTTACCTATCTAATGAATGGTAAAACCACAGCGGCTAATTGGACACAACTAGTAAAAGCAGGACAGCCCGTTAAATTACGCTTTATCAATGCTTCAGCACAGACGATATTTGATATGCGTATACCGGGTCTCAAAATGACGGTGGTAGCAACAGATGGTATTGATGTCGCACCCGTTGCGATTGATGATTTCCGCATTGGCGTGGCTGAGACCTATGATGTCATCGTCACGCCTACTCAAGACGCACATACGATATTTGCCCAAAACATCGATCGTTCAGGCTATGTCGCGACCACGCTTGCGACCAAAAAAGGTGCGCGAGCTGCCATACCTGCTATGGACAAGATCGAATGGTTGACCATGGCCGATATGATGGGTGCGATGGGTGATAAAGGCTACAAAGCAAAACACGCCAAGACCGAGTATGACTTCAAATCTGATATGCGTGTCGACAGTCCACGTATGAACCTAGATGATCCCGGTATCAACCTGCGTAATATCAATCGTGACGTGCTGAATTATAGTCAGCTGCGCTCTGTCGATGAGGCCATATTTGCAGAGCAGCGCAAGCCTACCCGAGAGATCGAGCTACATTTAACGGGTAACATGGAGCGCTATATTTGGGCGTTGGATGGTGTCATGTTTAAGGATGCAACCCCTGTCAATATTAAGCCAAACGAGCGCGTGCGTATCACCTTAGTCAATGACACGATGATGAACCATCCGATGCATCTGCATGGTATGTGGAGTGACTTGCGCACGCCATCTGGAGACTTTCAAGTACGTAAACATACGATTGTGGTGCAGCCAGCGCAAAAGATTAGCTTCGATGTGACGGGAGAAGTTGGACGATGGGCATGGCACTGTCATCTGCTGTATCACATGGAAGCCGGTATGTTCAGAGAAGTTGCCGTCGTTTAACAAACCTTCGAATATGAGGCTTATTATGAAAATATCTAAGAAAAATCTGCCATTCATTGGTTTGTCATCGCTAGTCTTGCTCACATCACCTTTTGCAACAGCTGCTGAGATGTCGAGTATGGATCATAGTGGCATGGATATGTCTGGTATGGATCACAGCGGCATGGATATGTCAGGCGATATGTCTGGTATGGATCACAGCGGCATGGACATGTCAGGCGATATGTCTGATATGGATCATAGTGGTATGGATATGTCGGGCGATATATCTGATATGGATCACAGTGGCATGGATATGTCAGGCGATATGTCTGGTATGGATCACAGTGGCATGGATATGTCTGGTATGCAAGGTGGGCAGCCACCAGCTAATGCTCGCAGTCCAGACTATTCAAATGGGGTTCCTTACGGGCAGTATGGTAAGCCAATGATGATGGGCAGCATGCCGTTATGGGGAGTCTCAGTAGACGACTTGGGCTATCAGTTTGATGAGGATCAAATCAACTTCGAGGCGACGGGTTGGTACGGTACTGACAGTAACCGTATAAGACTACGCACTGAAGGTAGTGCTCAGACTAAAGATGATAAAGAAATCGATAGCTTGAGCTCGCTTGCTTATTGGAAACCACTGAGCATTTTTTGGAATGGTGAAGCTGGTGTCGCTTATGATACTGAAAATGACAACGCTGCCCTTATGGCAGGCATTGTAGGCACCGCGCCGTATTTCATCGAAACAGATGCGAGAGCCTACTTATATACCGATGGTCAACTTCGTCTTGATTTGGGCGCAGAGTACGAATGGCGTTTGGATCAGCATTGGGTTGTCATACCGGAGGTTGGATTGACTGCCTTTAGTAAAGATGACCATGATAATGGTATTACCAAAGGCTTTAATGAGATGGAAGCTGAGGTTAGGCTGACTTACGAGACGTTCAGTCGCCAGCTAGCACCTTATGTGGGTGTTAGTTATGAGACAGCGCTTGGCAAAGCTCGTGGTCAACGACGTCAAGAAGATGAATCGGTTGATAGCAGTAGTTTGACTGCGGGAGTTAAATTCTGGTTTTAACTGTCTACCCATTTTAATTCAACAAAACAATGGAGGTCATATCATGGAAGCTGCTAAGCAAAAAAATATGAACCCTTATGTAAAATTTACCTTAATGATTCTGACATCGACTGTCATCATGTATATCATGATGTACTTCAATACCTACCAGTGGGATCACATTTACTTTAGTGAAACCCGAGCTTATATGGCACTCTACATGGGTGCCGGTATGGCAGTCGTCATGTTGGCATTTATGACCAATATGTATAAAAAGACCAAGGTCAATTTGATGATCTATGGTCTAAGTGTATTGATGTTTGCAGTTGGTATCTGGGGCGTTAGATCTCAAGCAACTGTCGACCAAGTCGATTGGATGCAGGCGATGATACCGCATCACTCGATTGCCATTCTCACCAGTAGCCGCGCTGATATTGAAGATCCGCGTGTGCAACAGCTTGCTGATGATATTATAAAAGCACAAAAGCGTGAAATCGCTGAGATGAAGCAGTTGATTGATGAGCTTGAATAAGAGGAAGGTTTGCAGGCGGACGGTGTAAGGAGCGATTATTTCTCTTTTCTTAGGCGATCCAGCAGCTTGCCTGCTAGCGGGAATGACACTAGCTGTGTCAATGGAACGAGTATGATGGTTTCAATTAACACCACCACCGGTAGGCTTAAACCCTGAGTTATAGGCTTCAATAACGTCAATACGATTAGGAGCGTTGGATAAAGTCCGACATATCCTATCAATATGCGTATAAGTCTATCTTTAGAATTTTTACTCATTGTATGATACCGACTGATAATTAAGCCTCTGCTTATATAAAAGCGTTAAATTTGTAAATAGAAATAAGGCTATTAATGGCCTTATCTTATTCATTGTTTAAGTGCTTCGCTACTCTTGATAGCGAGGATAATCACTATAACCAACGTCAGTGCCGCCATACATCGTGGCAGAATCTACTTCATTCAATGGCCAGTTATTAGCAATACGCTCAGGCAGATCGGGATTGGCAATAAAGGGGCGACCAAACGCGAATAAATCACCGTAGCCTTTTTCTAAAATGTTTACGGCTTTTTGTACCGTGTACTTGCCAGCATAAATAATACGTCCTGAAAATTCTTCCCTCACCGCTTGATAAAAAGTGTCTGGTAAATCAGGCGCATTATCCCAATCAGCTTCTGCAATTGACAAATAGGCGATGCCCGCTTGTTCAAGGACTTTAATCGCTTCAATATACGTATGATGGGGATCTGACTCTACCAATCCTAAATACACGCGTGTCTCATCCGTACTCGCAAACAAAGGCGCAAAACGCACGCCTAAACGATCAGCACCGACCACATCACTGACAGCAGCCACGATTTCTTTTAAGAAGCGCAAACGATTGGTCAATGAACCACCATATTGGTCATCACGTGTGTTGCTATGTTCAGAGATAAACTGATTGACCAAATAGCCATTAGCACAATGCAGCTCTACCCCATCAAAGCCTGCCTCCAATGCATTGCGTGCGGCTGCCGCATACATCGTTACCAACTCACCAACTTCATCAGTGCTAAGAGCTCGTGGCTCACTTGGATCAGCCAATGCGCCTTCACCTGGGCCTGTTTCAATAAAGACTTTTACATTGTCAGCAGAAATCGCTGATGGGCCCACAGGCTGAGCACCTTGCGGCTGCAAACTGGTATGCGACACACGGCCTACATGCCAAAGCTGAGCAAAAATAATACCGCCTTTGTCATGTACTGCTTGCGTGACTTTTTTCCAACCTTCAACTTGGGCTAATGAATGGATACCTGGCGTCCAAGCATAACCTTGACCTCTTGGCTCAACCTGCGTACCTTCCGTCACCATAAAGCCTGCTGACGCACGCTGTGCATAATAGCTGGCCATTAAGTCATTAGGGATATTGTCAGGTTGCGTGCTACGAGAGCGTGTCAATGGTGGCATGACGATACGGTTTTTGAGTGTATAAGGCCCTAGTTCTACAGAGGAAAATAGTGTATTTGTGTTTAGAATAGTTTGTGTCATAAGTGTCTCTTTTAAAGCAGCTGATGGCTTATTATTGAATGTATTGAGCCTGTTTTGATGCTTAATAGCTCATTTAGTGGCTACTTAAGCAATGTTGGTCAGCATAGCGTTTTGAGGGTACAATTAGAAACAACTACTTATTGTTCAAGACACAACTATTAATGGTATGCATGATGAATGGTATGAATCGACTCGATATTAAGCAACTTAGAGTATTACAAGCGTTACTTGATCTGAAAAACCTCTCACAAGTTGCACGTAAAATGGGGCTGACCCAACAAGCCATCAGTGAGCAGTTACGCAAGTTACGTGAGGTGTTTGATGATCGCTTGTTTATTCGTCAAGGCAATAGCATGGTGGCAACGCCAAAAGCGCTATCGATGCAGCGACCTATTGACCAGATATTAAAGCAGTTGGAAGATTTGTTAGAGCCAGAGGTTTTTATGCCGCACACATACAAAGGCATATTTACGATTAGTGCGACTGACTATGCGACGCAGGCATTATTACCGCAATTGTTTAATATTACGCGACGCGACGCACCGGATTTGAAGTTGATCGTGCGCGACTTTGCCTCGGACAATATCAATCAGCTGATTGCAGCAGGCGAGCTTGATTTGTTGATTACTTTTCCAGAGTTTATCCCTGATAACTTATCGTATGTGACTTTATTTGAAGAGCAACATTTATGCGTTACAGGTTGTGAGAATACCTTTGCCACAGAGCCATTAACGCTGGCGCAAGTGGCTGCACACGCGCAGCTAGTCGTGTCACCTTCACGTGCTAATTTACGTGGCTCTCATGATCAATGGTTTGCAGAAAAAGGTCTAAAACGAAACATTGTGATGTCGGTTCCTAGCTTTTCAGCCGTACCAGATATTTTGCACACGACTGACATGATTGCGTTTTATCCTTCGCGATTATTGCCGAGCAGTAAGGTCAAAGAGCTTAAGGTGGAAGCATTGCCGCCTACTTTTAAGGTCATCGCAGCATGGCATCCACGTACTGCTGACAGTGGCATACATCGTTGGTTAATCGAGCAATTACGAAATCTATAATAAGTAACTTAGCTATAGCCAACTTTGAAACGACATCGAACATTCTTAAACTTGATGTAAGTATTATCTAGACTAAACATGGTCCTACACAAGATTCTAGACGGGTGCACATAATCACCTTAGTAACAGTTTCTTAAAATAACAGTCTTTTAAACATAGTTATCCTACCCAATACTCTCCAAATCGGGTATTAACTCATTACTGCTTATCACTTTATCAACATCAATAAACTCACCTTTACCCATAGCGCCAAGATTATAGTCTGCAAACTCATGATATAAAGTGACCACATCACCCATAATCAATAGTGCAGGGGTTGGCAGTTTTGCTTCAGCTTGCTGATCAGCGATATCACTTAATGTGCCGATAAGTACTTGCTGCGTTGGCATACTGGCATGACTAATGATAGCAAAAGGCGTTTCGCTGTCGCGCCCCGCTGCTATCAACCCTTGTGTCATCTCATGCAAACGGTGCAAACCCATGTAAAAGACAACAGTCTGGCTGCTGTCCATTAGCTCACTATAATCGTTATTAGGCGCGCCATTTTTTTTGCAAGCAGTGACAAACTTGACCGACTGAGCGTGGTCACGGTGCGTTAGTGGAATTCCTGCACGGCTAGCAGCGGCACTTGCGGCAGTGATACCTGGAATAGACTCAAAATGAATGCCATGACGCACCACTTCCTGTAGCTCTTCGCCGCCGCGCCCAAAAATAAAAGGATCGCCACCTTTTAGACGAACCACCATTTTACCTGCCAGCGCGTGTTTGACCAGTAGCTCATTAATGCTCTCTTGTGGCAATGCATGGTTGGCGCGGCGCTTACCAACGAATATTTTTTCAGCCGTGCTCGCGCACATATCCAAAACATCCTCAGACACCAGGCTGTCATACAACACTACCTCTGCACGCTGCATCACCCGCCACGCTTTTAAGGTTAATAGCTCAGGGTCACCAGATCCTGCACCAATCAGATGCACAGTGCCTCTTTTGTTGCCAGTTTGCACGTTTTCTGTGCCGTATTGACCCATTAGTGGATAGGCCTCATGCGTTGAGATAGCGGCAGATATATTGGTCATGATGGTGACTCCTAATAACAGCGTGAATACAGCAAAATGGGCAACCAAAAGCAAAGTTGTCAATAAATCCCTACTCTACAATGGCTTATTGTTCATAACACAACACTCAACCGGTAGTTGCATATAAACGGTTGCAAGCGACGTGCCATACCATCATTTAAGCTTGCGCCAATGCGGCGCATTCTGCGATTAATGCGTTGATTTGCCCCACACAAGATCCACAATTGGTACCTGCCCGGCACTGCTTGCCCACTGCCGTCGCACTAGTACAACCCTGCTGTGTGATAGCGTTGAGAATAGTGTTTTTTCCAACCGACATACATGAGCATACCAAGGGTCCTGGATCAACATACCCACTGGCAGGCCGTCCCGCGAGCAACCACTTATATCGTTGTTTGACAGGTATTTGGCTGGTATCCGTAAAGCAGCTATCGAGCCAATGTACACTCGGTAATTGCGTTTGCGTTGGAGCAACATAAACAGCCATGATCAGTTGTGTACTAGGCCTTTCATCATCTGATACTTGACTAACTATAGCAGTGTTATTTGAGTCTATCTCAGGCGCAGCATGCGTCACAATAAAACGTAATTGATTCTGTACATTATCGACCGTAAACGCCGTATGCATGACACGCTTTTGACAATTTGACTCTGATAATGATTGTATAGACGCTATAAACTGCTGCCAAAACTCGGGGCACGCTAAGGTACTGCTAGCCTCATCCATTGGGCTAGCGAGATTGATCAATATACTGTTATTCTGATGACTCAAACTCCAAGTAAGTGCAGGTAGCTCCTCTGGTAAAATATTCTTTGAACGTGCCTCGTATTTTATTTTAGACAATTCTTTCTCTGACGCTTTGGCAGAAAAATTGGCCAAAATAGTACGTAGTTGCACTATAACGGCATCTTGCCATTCAGGATGCACCAAAATCTTACCAAATGATTGCATAGGAACGGGCGTGACACTAATCGCCGTATTTTTGAGCTCTGGCTGCCCTGAATGCGGATCGACGACTGTTGGAATAAGAGGGCCTACTCGGGCGAAGCTAGCAAAAGCATTGCTCCAATGCATGGGCATAAATGCATCACCAACGCGCAACGTATCGCTAATGGCAACTTGCGCCATCACGGTACTCTCTGACTCGTTGCCATCCCTAGCCGTACTCATCACGGTATCATTGACTATGCCATTACTCGCCATGCCATTCTCATAGCTTTCATACTTTTCATACTTTTCATACTTTTTGTAGTTTTCATACCTACGATGCAGTTGTACAAAGTCGTTGTCTTGAATACCCAGTTGCCGTGCATCATTAGGATGTATGGTCAGTGTCGGTATTGGCTGATGTTGATTTAACTGCGGTGCAAGGCCAGTGCGAGTCATGGTATGCCATTGATCACGCAGTCTGCCCGTAATCAGGCGTACATGAACCACCTGGCTTTCAGATTGATTATTATGCTCAAACTCACGTTTAGAGAGTGGTCGATGCTCACCAATCAGTTGGGGTTTCTGCCTTCTTTGACGTCGATGCCCATTGGCCGTACTCGCTTCATCAGAGGGCGTAATAGCGATTAACTGTGACTTGGTAACAGTAGCAGCGGAATTAATAATCTCATTTTCTAAAGGTTTTATCTTATCAATCATGGAGATACGCGTACCACCCCATTGAAACGGTAACATCTCTTCGTATGCTTGCTGACTGAGTACGATGGGCTGATATGTTTGATTGCCTTTATGATTAACATGTTGGCTAATATATTGGTGAGCAGATTTATCGGTTGGCATCTCATCTGTTATTAGAGCAGACAAGTCTTTGCTAAGATTCAGGTAGCGAGGATAGGTCTTATTGGAATGAGATACGCTTTGATTATGTGTATTACCATAAGCAGTCAATGCCACATGTTCGTTAAATATCTCGCTAGGATGTTGGTAATCAAACCCCGTTAATCCCATGCGTATGGCAACTTGAGACAGTATCCACCAATCTGGTTTGGCAAGCCCTGGTGCAGGCATTAATTTCCGCTGACGAGAGATGCGCCGTTCAGAATTGGTGACCGTTCCAGATTTTTCACCCCACCCCTGAGCAGGCAATACAATATCGGCACACTTCACCGTATCACTGTCTACCGAGCAGTCAGAAACAATCACCAAATCACATTCAGCAAGCGCTTGGCGAAAATTATCCGCATCTGGCAAGCTGACCACAGGGTTGGTGGCCATAATCCAAATGGCCTTGATACGACCATCCAATATAGCAGAGACCGCATCGCAGGCTTTGACACCCACGTTTGGCGATATAGGTTGAGGCGACTGCCAAAAGTCTGCCACGAGCTGCCGGTGATCGACATTGTCTAGTTCTAAATGCGCCGCCAACAGATTAGCAAGGGCGCCGACTTCTCGTCCACCCATTGCATTAGGCTGTCCAGTGAGTGAAAACGGGCTGGCACCTACTTTGCCCACACGTCCTGTGAACAAATGGGTATTGATGATGGCATTGACCTTATCGGTTCCGCTTTGTGATTGATTGACGCCCATACTAAAGGCTGTGACTGTTTTATCAGTGGCGGCAACGCATTCATAGAACTGGCGGATACTATCAGCAGACACTTGGCAGGCGCTGGCGACTTCATCGATGCTCCATGCTTTGGCCGCATTCACCGCCTCGTCAACGCCCAAGCTTTGGCTAACATACTCATCATTTTGGCAACCCTGCTGATCTAGGTAATGCAGCAACCCATTATATAAATGTGTATCCGTGCCCGCAGCAATTGGTAAATGCAAATCGGCAAATTCACAAGAGTCCGTACGGCGCGGGTCTATCACAATCAGTTTTTTATTAGGATTGGCTTTTTTGGCTGCTAAAAATCGACCAAACAAAATAGGATGGCACCACGCCATATTGGAGCCTACCAGTACCAATAAATCACAAGCTTCCAAATCTTCGTAATTACCCGGCACAAGGTCTGCGCCAAACGCGCGTTTGTGCCCAGCTACTGCGGATGACATACACAGCCGAGAGTTGGAGTCGATGTTATTATTACCGATAAATCCTTTTATAAACTTATTGGCCACGTAATAGTCTTCAGTCAGCAATTGACCTGAGACATAAAACATAATGCTGTCTCGCCCGTGTTTGGCGATAGTGTCATTTAAACGACTGGCAACGTCCTCTAGTACGGTATCCCAGTCTGTCTGCTTTATAAATGGCTTCTCAGATAGGTCTTTAGCATTAAAATCACTACCCAATTGCATAGGCTGATGCTGTTTCATGACTGCTTGCTTGTTTTGATAATATGGCTCGGTCAAGCGGCGCGCGATGCCCAATGTTTGTGCCAGCGCACTCCCTTTTGAGCACAATTTACCAAAGTTAGCCGGATGCTCAGGATCTCCTTTGACACTCACCACCCCTGTCTCATTCACGCTCGCCAAAACACCACACCCCACTCCGCAATAAGGGCAAGTCGTGCGGATAGTAGTGTTCGAGCTATTAATCAAATCACTATCAGATGACAACGGTGCTTTTTTGATATGCTTGGCAGCACTTATATCATATATTTCAATGACTCGGCCTGTTGCTTTTTGCACGCTATTAGGCAGGCTGTTCGATTTATTAGCTGACACTACTTTACTAGCAGCAGATTGATTGGCAATAGCGTCATTCATAATGCATCCTCTAACAGTTCAGCCGCTTTATGATGATTGATGTTTTTGTCTGTATCATCAAGCTCTACATCTACTTGCGTAGTTGGCGAATTGTTAAGCGTGACTTCGTCCAAGTGACAATATGCTTCGCCAAATATGAGTGTGTCTTTGATAGGCGTAATGTCAACATTATCTATAATCAACTGACTATAAAAGCTGCCATCGCTTGTGTCGCCATAAAGCACAGCGCCAATGAGTTTGTTTTCTTTGAGGTACAGACAATGATAATGGTTTAAGGCAGGCTGACGATATACGAGGGTTTCAACAGTATCAGCGGCTTCGTCATCAAAAGCGATTTGCCCTGCAGAAAATGCCGACATACCAGATACTTTCAATTTTAATGACAGCGGTTTACTCACGAAAGGAACCCAGTGATCTGGCACGGTGGATTTGCCGTTTGCCCCATTTGTATCGTTTTCTATCAAAGCATCTTTTAAAACTGTGACCAGTGTATCTACCTGCTGATTGACCGGCGCCACCATTCCAAATAGCTCGCCCTCTCGCTCTATACACTCACCAATGGCATAAACATTGGGACAACTGGTGTGCATAAAATCATCGACCACAATACCGCGATTAACCTCGAGTCCGCTTTGCTTGGCAAGCGCTGTATTGGGTATCACACCCACTGCCATCACGATAAAATCAGCCGTTAGCGTGCGCCCGTCTTTTAAAGATAATCCGCATACTTCTCCTGCATCATTCATCTCAATAGCTTCAGTGTGTGCAGAAACCGCGAGACCAACCCCTCGGCGGCTGAGCTCGGCTTGCAAAAGCTCGGCGGCTGGCAGGTCTAGTTGACGATTGAGGACATAACCATCCATATGAATGACCGTCATGCTCGCGCCCTGTGCCGCTAACGCGCAGGCAGCCTCCAATCCCAGTACGCCACCGCCAATCACTAAACCCGTTTTTCCTTGACTAGCATAACCCATCAAAGCGGTCACATCAGCAAGGTCTCGAAACACATGCACGCCTTTAGCCGTGTGGTTGGGGAACGGAATGACTCGGGCAGTTGACCCTGTGGCCATCACTAACTTGGCATAATTGAGTGTTTGCCCATTATCTAGCTCAATACACTGGTACTTGGTATCTATTGCTTCTACTGCAACCCCAGCCAACACAGTAATACCCAGCTGCTCATACTCTGAGTCATCATATAAATAAGTATCTTCAAACGCTGTGTCGCCAGCCAATACGGGTGACAACATAATTCGGTTATAGCCCACGTGCGGCTCTTTACTGATTAATGTAATTGGCAAACGGGCGGTGTCATTATTTGATTGCGTGCGAGCAAGCTCAATGGCAAAACGACTGCCTGCCATGCCCGCCCCGATAATAACGATGCCAGCGTTTTTTTGATGGTCTGATGCTAAGGCGTGAGTGTTGGTATGAGTATCTACCCTAGTGGAGGCTTGCGACATAGATAGCGACATAAACAGAAAATTCCTTAGCCGCGCGGAGCAGCATTGAATGCAAAACAGCGTGTCATGAAAAGTACGCCAACAACAATAAAATGATGACAAACTCTATGAAGCAAATGCCATGCCATACCAGTAGAGGGTTACGCTTAATGAGGGGTTCTGGCTCGCGGCTGTGCGCCTTATTATCGGGGTTAAAGTCTTGTAAAAACTCGCCAATGGCTTGATAGCGCGCGTTAGTATTGATATGCAGCGCACGCATGAGTGCCTGTTGGCTGGCCTCAGGTACATTCTGCTGCCGTAGCGGCTGCACGGGCATCATTAGTATTTGGTTTGGCATCATTAGTGTCTGGGTATTAAATGGCAATTGTCCCGTCAGCAATTCATAGCCAATCACTGCAATCGAGAACAAGTCAGAATGCACACCTTTTGGTGCATCGGTGTAATATTCTGGTGCAGCATAGTGCAAATCACCATTTGGTGGTCGGGTACTGTCTTTTAAGATAGAGGAGCTGGTGGAACCAAAATCAATCAGTTTGACCGCGCCTGATTTGGTTAAAAGAATGTTTTCAGGTTTGATGTCTTGATGCAGCAGATAGTTGCGATGCATGACTCGAACCGCCATGCCAATTTTGGTGAGTAAATCAAAGGTTTGCCACACATCACAAGGCGCATGACGATCCATAAAGTCCCGTAAACTCTCACCGGCGATATATTCAGTCAGATGATATAAGTATGTGGTACTTGCTGGTACTGGATAGTAACGCAGCAGCCCCGACTCACTGAGCCCAGAACCCACGTTATGACCACTATTGTTGGATGCAGGATTGACAGACAATCGATTGGGATCAGCTTGATTGTAAGCCGACTCTCCTGCGCGGCGATGTTTTGATAGGCTCAAACCGATTTTACGTTCTTTTAGAAAATCACGCAGATAGTGACCATCGGCAACAGAGTCTAAACTGGGTGATTTTAGAACAAAGTCATGATTGTCTTCATCTTGTACCCAGTACACGTGACTGCGAGCCGTGCGAGCAATGATACCAATCACAGTAAAGCCATCAATATGATCGCCTATCTCTAAACCAGTTGGCAGCTGGTAGCGATTCACATCATGTATGACTGTATCCAGATTATCAAAGTCAATGCCATCAAAATGACCAGCACCCTTAGCGCCATTGATAGAAGTAAAATGGGCTGAGCGTGTGTTCATACTCAGCATGACCATGCTTAGATTGTCATGACTGCCTGCAGTAAAGGCTTGCTCGCACACAGCTTGACTGGTATTCAAACCTAGCGGTAATTTGTGTGTGGTTGTCATCAACTGAAATACATCAGTCGCACTGCTGCACAGCTCAAATTGCAACTCTGTGGACTCTATATGCTCATACACCCCATCCGTCATGATGGCCAAACACTCGTTTTGATGGAGGGTAAATACCGATTGTTGTAGCTCTAACTGGCTATCTGCGCCGATAGCTGCAGCAAGCGCTCCTTTGTCTTGGCCGCGAGGCACACGATGGTCTTTGCTCAATACTGTCAGACAATCTACCCCAACGCGGTATATTCGAGAATCGCCTGTATGAAACAGGTGAATACGGTCACCGATACAGAGCAAGCCTGATAACGTAGACAACAGCGGCGGCACCCGTTGATACGCTTGAGGAAAGTATAAGATGTCGTTGGCCTTGTTGACTGCTGTTTTGATGATAGTGGCGACTTGATCATCATCAAAACTGATGGATAACGTCTCATCTTGTGAGTGTGCCAACTCGGTCAACCCCAAGGTTATTTTGTGAGCAATAGTATTCACCACCAGCCTACTTGCCTGTTTTGGAAACTGACAAGCGCTGACCCCATCTGCCATCAGCACCAGTAACGGTGCTGATGAGGGTGGGTGAGATACTGCATGAGGCATTGGGCGATTGGCACTAGATGTTTCTGCATCTGAACATTGATATGGTAGACAGGTAGTGATAAGCAAACTGTCTTGGTTTTCCGTCTTGCGACCTGCCATAGTAAAAAAATCAAGCCACCATAATGCAGTGCTAGCATCATCAACATCCTTACTTTCATTAGTCTCATCAATAGCAACAAACTGATTTGACTCTATCAAAGATGACGGATTGCCTTTATTGAAATGAACAGCCGTCTCATCAGCGTTCTGGTACATATCACCATCCGCATTTTGACTATTGTTTCTATTGGCGTGTGCTATCGTCATCTGTCTTCACCCCGTACTATCTATGACTCACTTGTATTTCGGCAAATGTACCATCTGGCATCTCTTCAATAATGATGCCTTCTGGCTCTTTTAAGAGAAACAATGCAAAGAATCCAACCACTGCTGTCGCGGCAATTACAAAGAAAAATACTTGATAAGACACCAAACTCAGCACCGTTAAATACACGACTGATCCAACATTGCCATACGCGCCTGTCATCCCTGCAAACTGTCCTGTCATACTGCGTTTGATCAAAGGAACTACCGCAAAAACAGCCCCCTCACCTGCCTGTACAAAGAATGAGCAAAACATCGTAATTAATAGCGCCAATGCAAGTGGCCACGTTGAGTCAAGGAAGCCCATCAACAGATACCCGATGGCCAAACCAGCTGTCAAAATCAACAAAGTTATTTTGCGACCAAACTTATCACTGAGCCAACCGCCACCTGGACGTGACATGAGATTCATAAAGGCATAGCTCGATGCCAACACCCCCGCCATCACAATCGATAAACTAAAAGTTTCTTGGTAAAACAGAGGGAGCATCGACACGACGGCAAGCTCTGAGCCGAACGTGGCAAAATACAAAATATTTAAGATACCTACTTGCTTAAAATCATAACGATGCGCCACTGGTACAGGCGTGGTGAAAACCTCTTTATTAAAACGGTAGCTACTAATGAACTCGTAAACATACAGTATCGCAAGGCCAATATAGACCATAGTGACACTAGACTGGCTCAACAAGCTCACACCATCAGGTGATAATTTCCATGCCAATAGCGCCAACGCCAAATACATAGGCAGTTTAAAAACCATCATTAACCAAAAATCACCTGATGACGTCACCATCATGGCACCTGATTTTTTGGGTTTAAAATAAGTGGCCCCTTTAGGTGTATTACGTGCCATCTTATAAAAAATGATGCTATATATCGCCATCACTACCCCTGATGTGGCTGTTGCATAGCGCCAACCTTCATCACCACCAAAAACTGCTGCGGCACCAATCGCGATAGTCGGCAATAACAGTGCCGCTGCTGCCGAGCCAAAATTACCCCACCCTCCATAAATACCCTCAGCCGTCCCCAATTCATTGGTGGGAAACCAATCACTCATCAAACGAATACCCACCACAAAACCTGCACCCACAAAACCCAGTAAAAACCGAGACAGTGCCAAGGTGTTGTAATCCTGCGCGAACGCAAAGGTAAAACAAGGAATGGCACCAATAGCCAAAATGGCGGTATAAACAATACGAGGGCCAAAACGGTCTGTCAGCATCCCGATAATCACGCGGGCAGGAATAGTTAGTGCCACGTTTAAAATGAGTAACGTTTTGACTTGGTCTTTACTCAGATTGAGTGTTTCTCCAATCGCTGATAAAAATGGTGCATGGTTAAACCATACAAAAAAGGTAAGGAAAAATGCCACCCAACCTAAATGAAGGATTTTATTTTTACCCGTAAACGACAAAACGTTGAGCTTGTCTTTACTAGATGCAACGGGGGCTGATGATGACATAGGCAACTTCCTCAAATGATTAACTTCAGGGTTCTGACAACGTACTAAAGGTACTAAGTGTTCAAAAAGTGCAGTATTCAAATATGATAAGGAGCAATGTTTCAAGCAGTGCAATGGTTATGCCAGTTATTTGTGTACGCTGCCAAATCCATATAAAGACCAATGCTTATTGAAGCTCTAAGCGCCTTTACTGGTGGGTCTATAACCATTGCCACACCTGACGCTTATGCTAATAAAGCATTAACACAGCAGACTTAAAATACTTCATCAGCCTCCCTTATAAATAGCAATAACATCCAATTTGGGGCACAGTAGTAACTATTTTGGTGCATTAACTTCTGATATCTCAGTCGATGACAACGGCGACCATCCTGTTTTTGGTAAGTCATAGCGCTGATCATGCTGACGTAGAAACCTTTGTACATAAGCGACTGGTCCTGATACCACATACCTTTATGTCTAATGGCAACACGCCAAAACCCAGCTAATAAAAGTGCTATGGCATGATTATTGAATGCTCTGTAATAGTAGGTATTAAATGCTGTTTATCAGCTGTTGTTGAGAGACGGAGCCGTTTATAGCGTGATAAAAAAATAAACGATGGCCGCGTTCAACCAGCCCCATTACTAAGGACAGACGCATGAGTAGCACTTCATTGAACACAGAAAACAAAGGCAATTTGGTGGTGATTGGCAACGGTATGGTCGGTCATCATTTTATTGAACGAGCAATTGAGCAAGGGCTACACCAGCAATTTGACATTCATGTATTTGCTGAAGAAGACCGCCCTGCTTATGACCGTGTTTATTTGTCGAGCTACTTTGAACATAAAGATGCCAGTAAGCTGAACCTAGTAGATTTAACGGCTTATGAATTATCAAAAGTTAATTTGCATTTGAATCAGTGTATTGTAGATATTGATTCGGCCAGTCAGCGTATTACTACTGAGGCAGGCGATATTATTGAATACTCTGAGTTGGTACTAGCGACGGGCTCATATCCTTTTGTACCGCCCATCCCAGGCCGCGAGCATCCGCACTGCCACGTATACCGTACCATTGCAGATTTAGATGATATTTTAGCAATTGCCGATCTGCCCACTGTTAAAAAAGGCGTGGTGGTTGGTGGTGGCTTACTGGGGCTTGAGGCCGCAAAAGCGCTCGTGACGCTAGGGCTTGATACTTATGTGGTCGAGTTCGCGCCGCAATTAATGGGCGTTCAGCTCGATGCCGCTGGCGGTGAGATCTTAAAGCGTAAAATAGAAGCACTGGGTGTCAAAGTACTGACAGGCAAAAACACCAAAGAGATTCTATCTAATACCGCATTTAACCCTGATGACTTCAGCAGTGATGATCAACATTTAACCATGGAGTTTACAGATGGCACCTCTCTAACAACCGATATGATTGTGTTTAGCGCCGGTATCAGGCCCCAAGATAGTCTCATTAAAAACAACCCCGAATGTGGTATTGAAATGGGCGGGCGTGGTGGCATCTTGATCAATGAGCAGTGCCGCACCAATGTAGACCATGTTTATGCCGTGGGCGAATGCGCAGTATGGGACAACAAAGTATTTGGTCTGGTGGCTCCCGGTTACAACATGGCCAGTATCTGTGCCGCGCAAATCGCTGGTGACAGCAAGCAGACGTTTACGGGTGCTGACATGAGCACTAAGTTAAAACTGATGGGTGTTGATGTGGGTAGTATTGGCGACGCACATGGCTCAAGCGAGGGCAGCTTAAGCTACCTGTATCAAAATCCTGCTGAGGGCATTTATAAAAAACTGGTCACCACACCGGATAACAAACGCTTGCTTGGTGCTGTATTGGTCGGCGACACCGAAGACTATAACAACCTATTGCAATTGTATTTAAATGACATTGACCTACCTGCACATCCTGAAAGCCTGATATTACCCAATGTCGAAAAACCCGTGATGGGCATCGACAATTTGCCAGATACCGCCACGATTTGCTCTTGTTATAACGTGACCAAAGGCGCTATCTGCTCGGCCGTCGAAAACGGCGCATACTCTGTCAGCGATGTAAAAACCGTAACCAGTGCTGGGAGTGGCTGTGGCGGCTGCGCACCTATGGTCAAAGATACGGTCAGCTATCAACTCACCGCCATGGGCTTTGAAGTGAATAATGACTTATGTGAGCACTTTGCGTACTCTCGTCAAGATCTATATAGTCTGATTCGCGTGCACGGTATCAAAACCTTTGATGAGTTACTAACTGAACATGGTAGCGGTCATGGCTGTGAGATATGTAAACCAACAGTCGCCTCTATTCTGGCATCGTGCTGGAACGACTACGTACTCAAAACCGAGCTAACACCACTACAGGACAGTAACGATTACTACTTAGGTAATATCCAAAAAGACGGCACTTATTCCGTCGTACCTCGTGTGCCGGGCGGTGAAATTACTGCAGACAAGCTCATCGTACTGGGTCAAGTGGCAAAACAGTTTAATTTGTACACCAAAATCACTGGTGGGATGCGGGTCGATCTGTTTGGCGCACGCATGGAGCAATTGCCTGATATTTGGACGCAACTGGTACAAGCCGGCTTTGAGACTGGCCATGCCTATGGTAAATCTTTACGTACTGTGAAATCTTGTATCGGTAATACCTGGTGTCGCTACGGCGTCGATGACAGTATTGGCCTCGCCTTGCGATTAGAGGATCGTTATAAAGGCGTGCGATCACCGCACAAAATCAAGATGGGTGTGTCAGGCTGTATGCGCGAATGTGCGGAAGCGCAAAGTAAAGACTTTGGCATGATTGCGACTGAAAATGGCTGGAATCTATTTGTCTGCGGTAATGGCGGTATTACCCCGCGTCATGGCGAGCTGTTTGCCACGGATCTAGATACCGAAACCATGGTCAAATATATCGACCGCATCATCATGTTTTATATCAAAACAGCGGATAAGCTACAGCGCACCTCAAAGTGGCGTGAAAGCTTAGATGGCGGGCTTGACTATCTAAAAGCCGTCATTATTGAAGACAGTTTAGGCATAGCAGATGAGCTCGAAGCACAAATGCAATTATTGGTCGACAATTACGTGTGTGAGTGGGCAGCGACGATTAATGACACCGAAAAACTCAAACGTTTCCGTCATTTTGTAAACAGTGAGAAAGGCGATGATAATGTCGTTTTCGTGACTGATCGTGAGCAGATTCGCCCAGCGACTGATGCGGAAAAAGCAACCATCAACCTGGTTGAATTGGCCTAGCCAATGATAAGTGCCTTGTTAGTTATCACAAAAAGCAAGGCGCTATTTTTTGACTCATGTTCCTAGACTCATTTTTCTCAAATCACGTTTTATAACTTGCAGCTTGTCACTCATGATTTACCACTCATACAGAGCAATATTATCATCATTAAGGATACCGCCTCATGAACCAACAGACCATTTGCACACTTGACGATATCATCCCTGAAACCGGTGTCTGCGCCCTGATAGATGGCAAACAAATTGCTATTTTTCGTACCAAACAGAACGATTTATTTGCTCTTGATAACTACGACCCATTTAGTCAGGCCAATGTATTGTCTCGGGGGTTGATTGGTGGCACCACGATTACAGATGATGCAGGAATAGCAAAAGAAGTGCTTTATGTGGCCTCACCTATCTATAAGCAGCGCTTTAATCTTGCTACTGGTCAGTGTTTAGATGATGACAGTATCGTGCTTAACACCTATAAATTCGAACTTGACGGAAATAATGTGGTGGCAAAATATGAATAACAGACGTTATCTCTAATTTGATAGGTCGTTAATAATTGCTCTACTAACCTAAAACATCCTTTGAACCTCGGATTCAAAGGATGTTTTATTTTTGACAACTACGCTGAAACACCATGATCGATGCTTTAGAACGAATAATCTTTCCACAACACTCTAACGTCTCGCTCAGGGTCTTTAACAACTTCAGAATCAGTATCAAATACCATCGTTGCTCGATCTGCTAGTCGATAGTTATCCCATGGTGCTTGTCCAGAACGAGCAAACTCGATCCAGTTTTGATGCATGGTATCGGCAAGCTTTTGCAATGGTTGATCGCCAACAAAGCTTTTGGCTTGCTCACTATCAAGAGCGTTAAAGGTAAAAGGCACATCTACAAAATGCGCGGCGCCTAACTTTCCATCAAAGGCTGGTGAAAACCACGAAAAGTTATAATGCCAGACTTTATTGCCGTTGTTAACCAAGTGCTCAGCAATGTGGACTGCAGGCATCCGAAAGGTATAATCAGACTGAATGTCAGCAAAGCTATCGCCAATAGATTTTTTATCCTTAATGGGTGCGTAAACATTACGCGATGCACCATTCAAAGATAAATCACTCAACAACTGAGATCTTTGTGTTGCAGGAATTTGGTCGATAGCACCGCCTGGAACATAATACAGTCTAGCTTCTTGATCCGTACTACCCACGATAACGGGAATGGCTGGATCTGTATTGTTTGCCAAATCTCTCATAGGTGACTCTTTGATGACATCTCCATCAGCGACAGGTAAAAATGCTGTTCCGCCCCAAGACATCATGCCCCACCGGTCTCGATTCTTTATAGTGTTGCCGATATCAATAACTTCAGTGACTAACGTTTCAAGCGGAATTTGAGAGATATCGCTTATCGTTGCTGACACACCTAGCTCTTTGGCAAAAGTTTGGCTAACTCGATCTGCTTGCTCCATGGTCATAAATTGCATCGGTGGGCTTTGCATGATTGCTTGTTGAAAGAGACCTTTTGCCTTATCTGTGCCCAAAAGTATGGCGACGCTTTCAGCACCTGCTGATTGACCGAACAAAGTAACGTTCTCTGGATTACCGCCAAAATTGGCAATGTTTTTCTGTACCCATTGTAATGCCGCAATTTGATCGAGAATACCTCTATTATCTGGCGCACCATCTAAATGCATGAACCCATCCACACCAACGCGATAATTCACAGTGACGACAATCGCGTCGTTTTTTGCAAAGCTAGTACCGTTGTACGCCTCTTCTCCTGCATCTGCCCGAATAAAAGCGCCGCCTGGTATCCAAACCATTACAGGTAGCTGCTTATTTGATTGTAGAGCAGCCGTTGGCGCCCATATGTTTAAGGTAAGGTCGCCTGCAGCACCGACAAGCTCAACCGTCTGCTCTCTGCCTGGCTGCGGAACTGGCGCTGTTTTTTTTGTGGCGTCCAAGACTCCTTCCCACTTTTCATACGCCTGAGGAGCTTTAAACCTACGCGCTTTTGTAAAAGGATCATGAGCATAAGGAATACCGTAAAATGACGTAACGTCGGCATCCACTTTACCTTGAACGTCGCCTTGATGAATAGAAACCGTCATCTGTTGTCCTTCTATATCGTTATTCGCTGCAAATGAAGACGCCATATTAAAGCTTAAAATTATGACTGTCGCTTTGCAAAACCTTTTTACCATATGGTTCAAAGCCATCATTATGATTCCTTTTTTTGTTTACTTGTCTTTCTTATTAGAGTGGAAAAGTGGATACCCAACCTGAAGCTTACTGTTTCTTAGAATAATACCGTGCTCTGACCAAAGTTTTTATAAGATAAACGTAAGGGTTTTATAACGTTATGGTGAGCTTATATACGACTAGAAAATTCAGACTAACGATTTGAGATGAAATTAAAAAGTAATATCTAACCAAACTGAAAAGCAGACAATTGCGTTTTTAGCACTTGCTGGGAGTAAATCTTGTGCCCTTTGTCACATCCTGCTGCACCCACCGCTATCATAAGCGGTAACAAATGCTCCTCTGCCCCTAATGGATGTGAGTCAAGCGCGTGAGGAGCATTTTTCCAATTGGTCAATGCCGCAAGTCGCTTATTCGAGTCTACTGATTCTACAGTATTCGTTAGCCATTCATCAAAACGCTCTGACGGTTCAGTAAAACTGGTATCGCCATAACCGCGCATATTATGAAAGCTCATGCCGCTACCGACGATTAGCACACCCTCTGTACGCAGTGACGCCAATGCCTGACCAGCAGCCAAATGCGCTTGTGGATCTAAATCATGACGCAAAGATAGTTGGACCACTGGAATATCCGCCTCAGGGAACATTAGCTTAAGCGGTATAAATACCCCATGATCAAAACCGCGCTCCGCATCTTGTTTATTACCTACCCTTGCCTCTGTCAGTAGCCGGCTGACTTGCTCCGCTAATGCTGGCGCGCCTGAGGCTGGATAAGTCAAATTATAAGTATGCTCAGGAAAGCCATAATAATCATAAATGAGATCAGGTTGCTTACTAGCGGTGATACTAAATTCAGCCGTCTGCCAATGCGCACTAATGATTAAGATAGCCTTTGGTCGCTCAGGCAAACAAGCAGAAATACTTTTTAAAAACATTGCCATCTCATACCACATATCCGCTGGTTGCCAATCCATAAAAAAACAAGGCCCTGCACCATGCGGTATAAACAGTACAGGCTGGCTGACTGGCTCATTAGATAAAAGTGTTGTCATGGCTTTCCCCTTGTTGCTTGTCTTAAATGGCTACTTTCAAATTGCTTTATTCAGTAAAATTGAATGACCCCATTTACAATGATGAAGCCTAGCCTAATTTTTCTGATAATACTTTATCCATACTCAGGGTACCGCCACCTTGAATAGCTAGGGCAAGCGTAGCTACCATCAATGTTAATGCGTATTCATAACCACCATTATCAGCAAATAGCCCATTGCTAATATGGACAGAAAAAATAGCCACCAACATGGTAAAGGCTGCCGCTAAAGCAGCCGGTCTGGTTAGCATACCTAATACCAGAGCCAGACCACCGAAGAACTCAGCACCGCCTGCGAGTATTGCCATCAGGTAGCCAGGTTCTATACCCATACTGCTTAACCACTGGGCAGTGCCTGCCAGACCGTTGCCACCGAACCAACCAAACAGTTTTTGGGCACCATGGGCTGCTAAAATTAAGCCAACGGGTACACGAAGCACTAAGGCCGCCACTCCAGCTTTTGATGTCAAAACAGTATTTAATAGTGATGATTTCATTGATGCTTACTCCATAAAGTATGATTAGAATAAATAGTGTCGAAAATGATATAGGCACACTTTACTATCAACACTATAAAAGAGTAAGCTCAGTTATATTGAATAATTATCAACATACTGTTTACAATGGATTTGATATCGAGAGAATTATAGGGACAGATATGGATAGAATCGATGCCATGCGCGCTTTTGTCGCGGTAGTCACGGAAGGCAGCTTTAGTAAAGCGGCTATTACGATGCAGCTCTCGCCGCAGCTAGTAAGCAAGTATGTAGCAAAGCTAGAGGAGGAACTGCATACTCGCCTGCTCAACCGCACTACGCGCAAAGTCAGCCTGACAGAAGCTGGCAGTCAATATTTTACGCATGCGCAGCAGATTTTATTAAGTATTGATGAGATGGCATCGCAGTTAGGCGGCTTACAGCAGCATCCTAAAGGCGTCTTGCGTATCAGTGCGCCCGTCTCCTTTGCCCTAAAGCATATGGCAAAACTCATCACTGATTTTCAGGCGCGCTACCCCTCAGTTACCGTTGATCTGCAGTTGAGTGATCGAAAAGTAGATATCGTTGAAGAAGGGTTTGATATTGCCCTGCGTATCGGACAGCTCCAAAGCTCATCGCTTATCGCCAAGCAGATTGCTCCGATTCGCGTGGTATTATGCGCCTCGCCCGAGTACCTCAAAGCTCATGGCACACCTAAGCAGCTTGAGGATTTAGAGTCGCATCGCTATTTGCATTATAGCTATATGAATGTAGAAACTAAGGGTCAAATCTACAAATACCTAAAGACCAAACAATTCAAAGAACGTAGCGTTTTCCATAGCAATAATGGCGACGTACTCGTTGAAGCAGCTATTGCAGGCGGAGGATTGATATTACAGCCAACTTTTATTGCTAGCGAAGCATTAAGTACTGGTAAGTTGGTTGTAGTGTTGCCAGAATATGAACCTAGCCCTTTGGGGTTGTATGCAGTCTATGCCCATAGAAAACTACTACCTCACAAAGTCAGATGCTTTATCGACTTTATGACCAACTACTATGGCACGCCGCCGTATTGGGATGAGAATATATAGCTCTAAATATAGAGAAATAAAAAAGCCACGACACATTATGTATCGTAGCTTTCGGTTCAAGCAAACTTAAGCGATCTAATTTGACGATTAGATCCAACCTTCTTCTAATAGGTGCTCAGTATTGCTGATTTTAAAATTATTGCATAAGTCATAGAATGCCATTGGGTCTTCAACATTATCGAGCAATTCTCGTTTATGCAGCGCCACAAATAACGCTAACGCATACGCCGCGCTATGAATAGATTTTTTAGGATTAAAGGTAATATCAGTGAAGCCCTGATATTGAATCACTTCTTCATGCAGCTGAGGATTTTGCTTGAGCGCATTCACGTACAGCCAATCATAAAATGTCGTTAAGGGCTCTACGCCCCATTCCATTCCAAAGTAATTGTAGCCAATGAGCTCGCCCGAAGTCATCAATCGCTCATCCTTTCGGGCTTGTCTTGGCGGCGCAGTCAGCAAATCCGTGTAAGGACCACCATCTTCAAAAACCATACTGGCTTGAAAAGCATTTTCGACACTATATGGATTGTCATCACGCTCATCAGTAATTTTTAAGCTAAACGGGCTTAATGGAAAACTCAGCTTATTACCAGATTTGCTAGACAGCTCTAACACATGCTTAAACCCATACTTTTTACGAATGACTTGTTGTAAGTCATTGATGGATTTTTTCTTTTGTCTGGTCGCAAATCCCACATGCCGCTCAAACATAACCATATCCGTTTTTACCAAATTGTCACTGTTGACTTTGGGCATGAATACAGGTCTTTGTTCTATCGTATTTGGTACTTCTTCCATAGTGATGTGCCTTAATATCAATGGTCTTGTATAAATGTTTTATGTTAACGGTGCTGATATCACCTGCTATTGACGTTGTACTCTGTCATTGCTAGCAGCATTTCTTATTATTGGTATTTTCTTCGCTAGCAGTCAAATACAGTGAATTGATCTAGAGCTATCGAGAGTTATCGAACCCTATCAGCGCTCGCTGGGCAGTTTATCTTATTATCAGTCATTTATCCTGCCCTATTTTAGAATTAATGCCGCCATACCTTCAACAATAAACCATAATCGAGCTATTTTGTATTCAACGATAAATATAAGACGCTACTATAAACGGGTTTAAAAGTATTTAAAGAAATCTGCTTGACCTTACCATGATGTCAACCTATATGCTGTCACTATAGATTTGAAAATAAGATTAAAAATATAGTTAAAAACGACAGAGGTTGTTATGAAAACAAAAAATACTAAAGCCCCTACTTATCAAGAAGTGCTGAGCATTGAAGGCATGAGTTGTGCCTCGTGTGTCGGGCGTATCGAAAAGCAGTTAAAAAATATTGAGCACGTTGAAAAAGCTGAGGTAAATCTTGCCACTGAACAGGCGACTGTTTATTCATCGCAGCCTTTAGACGTTGCACAGTTAAACAAAGCAGTAGAGCGCGCAGGCTATAAGGTGACTGAAACCAAGCCTATCGAGCTATCCATTGAAGGCATGAGCTGTGCCTCTTGCGTTGGGCGGGTAGAAAAATCTTTGGCCAAAGTCGCTGGCGTGCAACAAGCCACAGTAAACCTTGCGACTGAACGCGCTTGGATTAAAGGCGATGCGCAAATACAAACGAGTGAATTGATTGAGGCCGTTAAAAAAGCGGGCTACGAGGCCAAACTGGTAGAACAAGACCAAAGTGATCGACAAGATAAGAAAGCAGCAGAGCAAAATCAGCTAAAACGAGATTTAGGACTTTCTGCGCTGTTGTCACTGCCCGTATTCATTCTAGCAATGGGCTCGCATATGATTCCCGCCTTTCATATGTGGGTAGTGAATAACCTCGGCACTCAGCAAAGTTGGCTGATACAGTTTGTTTTGACCACATTGGTACTACTCTTTCCAGGACGACGCTTTTATCAAAAAGGCGTGCCAGCCTTATTGCGTTTTGCGCCAGATATGAATTCGCTAGTGGCGATTGGTACTATCGCAGCGTATGGCTTTTCCCTCATAGCGACCTTTATCCCGCAAGCGCTACCTGAAGGCACGGTGCACGTCTATTACGAAGCTGCTGCCATGATTGTGAGCTTGATATTATTAGGACGTTATTTTGAAGCAAAGGCTAAAGGACGTACTTCTGGGGCCATTCAGCATTTAGTAGGCATGCAGGCAAAGACCGCCCGTGTACAGCAAGATGGCAAAGTCATTGACGTCCCTGTAGAAGACGTCACTGCAAAAATGATAGTTGAGATTCGTCCAGGCGAGCGTGTGCCCATCGATGGCGAAGTCGTTGACGGTCACAGTTATATTGACGAATCTATGATTACTGGTGAACCTGTCCCTGTGAAAAAACAAGCAGGCGATCAAGTGGTCGGCGGTACTATCAATCAAAACGGTACCGTGAATATTCGGGCAACGGCCATCGGTGAAGATTCTGTTTTGGCACAAATCATTCGTATGGTAGAACAAGCCCAAGGCTCTAAATTACCGATTCAAGCATTGGTGGATAAAGTCACTATGTGGTTTGTACCAGCGGTGATGTTTCTATCAGCATTAACCTTTATTGTCTGGTTGATTTTTGGCCCTAACCCTGCCTTAACCTTTGGTTTAATCAATGCGGTTGCCGTACTCATTGTAGCTTGCCCTTGTGCAATGGGATTGGCCACTCCCACCTCTATTATGGTCGGTACGGGTCGCGGTGCAGAATTGGGTGTGCTATTCCGTAAAGGCGAAGCGCTACAAGTGCTTCAGGACGTGAGCGTGGTTGCCGTTGATAAAACAGGCACATTGACTGAAGGCAAACCTACCTTAACGGATTTTCAAGTCCAACAAGGATTTGAGAAAGAACAAGTCTTACGTGTGGTGGCATCGGTTGAAGCAAAATCTGAGCATCCCATTGCCTTAGCCATTGTACAAGCAGCAGAGCAACAGAATATTCAACTGCTTCCTATCACTGACTTTGAGGCGATGACAGGTTTGGGTATTCAAGCAAACGTGGCAGGCCAAGTGATTCATATTGGCGCAGATCGTTATATGCAACAATTAGGGCTTGATGTCGCGCCTTTTAAACAAGATGCGCTACGTTTGGGGCAAGAAGGTAAAACCCCACTCTATGTCTCTATTGACCAGCAGTTGGCTGCTATCATCGCCGTTGCAGATCCTATTAAAGAGACGACTCATGCCGCCATCGCCGCACTACATCAGTTGGGCTTAAAAGTGGCTATGATTACAGGTGATAATCGCCATACCGCCCAAGCGATTGCCGCAAAATTAAATATTGATCAGGTAGTGGCAGAAGTATTGCCCGAAGGCAAAGTGGATGCAATACGCCAGTTGCAAGAGCAATATGGCCGAGTGGCATTTGTTGGTGATGGTATCAATGATGCCCCTGCATTGGCTCAATCCGATGTTGGTTTGGCCATTGGTACAGGCACAGACGTTGCGATTGAGGCGGCTGAAGTGGTGCTAATGTCAGGTAGTCTGCAAGGCGTGCCTACCGCGATTGCCTTGAGTAAAGCCACCATCAGTAATATAAGACAAAATCTGGCTTGGGCGTTTATTTATAATGTTGCTTTGATTCCGATTGCCGCAGGTGTCTTGTATCCCGCATTTGGTATTCTGCTCTCACCCATTTTTGCGGCAGGTGCCATGGCACTCTCTTCTGTTTTCGTATTGGGTAATGCGTTACGCCTCAAGTACTTTAAAGTATAGTCAGCGAACTACTAAACCGCTACAGAGTAAATATAGAATCGTAAAGCATATCCATATAGGGTTTAAACATTAATGCTTAAGCCCTTTCTAGGTTAGGAGGAGAAATATGAATATTGGTCAAGCATCAAAGCAATCAGGTATCTCTACCAAAATGATTCGCTACTATGAGCAGATTGGCTTGCTAGAAACAGTCAATCGGTCGAACTCAGGTTATCGCTTGTATTCTAAAGACGATATAGACGACTTATGCTTTTTGAGGCATTCTCGTGACTTGGGATTCTCATCCAAGCAAATGAAAGAGTTACTGTATCTGCGCAAAAATGCCAACCGTCAGAGTGCGGATGTTAAGCAATTGACACAAGAGCATATCGAAACGTTAAACCAAAAAATCACTCAATTGCAGGAGATGGTCGACTCGCTACAGAACTCTTTTGATCATTGCGCAGGCGATGATAATGCAGATTGCGCTATTCTGGATGATCTTAGGCAAGCTAAATGAAGCGGACGCTAGCATTAGCTCATTTATAGCGCGTTCTTATTTGGAGTCATTGCTCGTAATAATCTTGAGTATCAATGTTTGACCAAACTTACTATGCCAATACACCTCTAGAACAAGTCAATCTATGGTTTAGAGAATCAATAGATTCACTAATGAATTTGATCTGTTTGCGGTTATAAGAAGAAACCCTTCTGAACCTGTATTTTATTCGGCTAACATCAACTTTACTTTAAGAAATGTCAGGTTAATTTCATCACAACTAGTGAAGTTAAACTTACCTTTTGTAACTTCATTGAATCGTTCAAAGTAGTAGTTCAATAGTGGATCATATCTATCACCGTACACCCAATTATAGAACTTGGACAGTTCATAACTTAACTGCACACCAAGGCCTGAGCGAACTCTAACCATAGAGTCATTTTCTAAATCAACGAGGTTCACCACTTGAAGATTAGTCTTAATCTCTTCAATTAGAGGTAAGAGAGAATCTTTGTAATTATCGGCCATTTGCACAAGTTTGGGTTCAGTAACTTCTGCCTCGAAAATCATAATTAGATCATTAATTTCACCATCATAATAATCGTTGTCTAAGCGTTTTTTAGACTCATCCCTAAGAATATAGAGCTGTTCAAGCGGATCAGGTTTCGTTTCAATCGTTTGGTTTGAAAGATTTTTCTGATACTCGCTGAATAAACTTTCTATCCTGTCTGCAATAACATCTAGATAGTCATATCGAGTAATGAGAAATTCCAATAACTCATTTATGTTGAGGTTTAACAATAGATCTTCTGCATTTACATCTCTACTGTACAAATGGACACTTAAATCGCCACTATTGACATGACTCTCAAAAGGCCAACTAGCAAAGCGTTTTGATTTCGATTGCTGTAAATTCACAGGGTGAGCACCAAAGCAAGCTCTTATGGTCTTAAAATAGTCGTTATCATCCTCACTAGGAAACAAGCGCTCATTAAAACACTTTTTCTCACCTGAAAATGGTATGTTTCTTTCATTTACAAATACTCTGTGCAGTTGCTTAATCGATTCGTATATAAGGTCAATCGAAGATATTAAAGAATAGACCTGCATAGATTTTGTATCTATATTTTTATCAAAATTAGTTATGTTCTCCAAATGTCGAACTGATACTGTAATCCAGTCCAGACAAGAACAGACTAGGTTAAAAAGGTTCTTGCCACCTTTATTTTTATAGATTTGATATACAAAGCTTGAATTAGAATTTACTAAATTCCGGAAGTCTTCTATCTTATCATCACTGATGACATTTCTCATTTGTTACTAACCTTATAATTAGCCGAAATTTGTGAGCTTCCCAGCTTTTACTAGACAGCTTTTAACTCAGAATAACATCCTTATTGAGACTTAACATTGGAAATAAAGACCTATAACAATCACAACTCCAATACCTATTTCGCTTACTGCTAAATTTCGTCAAAGTTCCAAATAGTTTCTTTATTTTTACCAAAATAAGCGTCATTTTCTTGCAGAAAGATCAACATTAACAATAGATTAATATTTTTGTATTTATGCGAGACACAGCTTATATTGCAATGTCAATTATTGAAAAGAGACGATGAATACTAAGTATTTCAAAACTACTATCTTCCTCTTTAAGCACATGATCATTCTAACGCTAGCCTACACAAATCAGATTAGCAGAATATTTAGTTATTATAAGTCAATCACAAAATATTGCTTAGGCTATTTACCTACACTTCCTACTTTTATTTTCTCAACCAAGAAATCGACTGCGGCTTTCACTTTTGGTACTAGATAGCGCTGCTTTTGATACAGCAAATATACAGCCATATCATCATGTTGCGTAATTGCTAACGGATGCTCAAATTTAATCTCTTGCAATGCCCCTGACTCAAGATATGAGGATAGCGCCCAGCGAGTTGACATCAAAATCCCTTCACCATCACTAGCCTTCTTGGCAAGCCATGGTCCATTGTTTGAAATTGCGACTGCTGGCCCTGAGACATCATGCCACTGATCATCCACATAGCAGAGCCAAGGCGTTGGACCGTTTGGCGCCTTAAAATACAGGCCTTTATGTTCCTTTAATTCCATTACATGGTTAGGTACACCATGCATCTCTAAATAACTGGGCGACGCAACCGGAATAAACCCATTATCCATGAGCCTAATGGCAAGCACTCGCTCATTTGGTGCATAGCCACCGCGAATCGCAATATCGACGTCGTCACGTCCTAATGCTGATAGCTCATCACTGAGACTGACATCTAGCACAATCTCTGGATACAACTCACCAAATTCATCCAGCAGTGGTAGCAGTATCTTTTCACCAAAACCCACCATAGAGCTGATACGTAACCGTCCCATTGGCGTCGTTTGATAACTGCGTACTGTTTCCTTGCTTTGCTCGAGCTGATCTAGTACTTGCTGCATATCGTCATAATAAACCTGCCCTACTTCGGTCAATTTAACGATTCGAGTCGAGCGCTTTAACAGTGTCGCGCCCAAGCTCTTTTCTAAATCAGATACTCGTCTTGATAGTGAGGATGGCGGCACTTTGAATGCATTTGCCGCCTTAGTAAAACTGCCCGTTTCTACGACTTTGCTGAAATACTTGATGGCACGTAATTGATCCAACTGACCTCTCCATTTAGATGAATATGTGAGCATTTTCGCTTTATTATTGTCTTAAAAGCAATAGTGATTCACGTTATTCCTTATATATAACCACATTAAAACCAGTAATAATGTGTTTAACTTAGGGCGTGCTTGATATTCGACCATGGCACTGACAGAGACTATTTTTTAGACAGTTCGACGTTAAAAATAGTAAGTTTAGTCATTCTAAGCGTCTATGTTTTAACAATGAAGTGGCAAAAAATAGTCCTGTCTCCTTCTGTTTATATTGGAGCTGATGCTAAAACTGCCCCATACTGTGTTGTAAATCTAGTTAAGGCACGAGCATTACCGTCGTTTTACGCCTTGTCTAGAACCGTTTTAGCAATCAGCAGTGCCTATTTGTGAATATCAAACACGCCCTAAACGTTGCAATGAAAACACGATTAAAAATAACTTTTACGTCAACAATGGAAGAATGACTTATGATTACTTTGCACGGCTTTGCTGCAAGCAACTATTACAACATAGTAAAACACGCTCTTTTATATAAGGGCATTCCGTTCCAAGAGGACCTTTTGTACGCTGGTAGTGATGATCTACTGACCGTCAGCCCAGTGGGTAAAGTACCTGCAATCACCATGCCTGACGGTTTTAATCTGTCGGAATCCAATGTGATTTGTGATTTTTTGGAAGAAACATATCCTGAAAAGCCACTATATCCTGCCGATGCAGCAGAACGCGCGACTGTACGTCAGATTATGAAAATAGCAGAGCTTTACTTTGAACTACCAAGCCGTCGACTGATTCCGTATGTATTTTCTGGTACTCAAGCACCTAACGCAATCAAAGAGGAAGTTCGTCAAGTATTAGGCCGCGGTATTATTGCCATGAATCGTTTATGCAAGTTTTCGCCTTGGATTGCAGGCGAGCAATTCACCATGGCCGACATCTATGTGCATCACGTCAACACTATTGTCAACGCTTTTGGCGCGACTCAGCTTGAGTGGGATGTACTGGCAGAAGTGGACAGCATGAAAGAATGGAACAAAGCTATGAGTGAAACCGACATTGCAAAAAGCGTTCAGGCAGACAGTCAAGCAAACATGCCTGAGTTTATGCAGCACGTTAAAGCTCAAATTCAAGCTGCAAACGCTAAATAACATATGACAGTGTGGCCACTAAAAATTAGCCACATTAAGAAAATTACTAAAATTCAATAACCTAAAGAACGGCCAATACCGTAAAGGGATTGGTCTAAAAATCCAACTATTTGCAGGAGCAAACCTTATGAGCGATAAAAATAAACAACTGGTTTCAACCATCAGTGATGACAACAAATTAACCCTGTCTTTAAAAGACATCGAGATGCCGCAACCCGGTGCTGACGAAGTTGTCGTTCGCATGGAAGCCATGCCATTGAACCCCTCTGATTTTGGTGTGATGTTCAGCGCCGCTGATATGTCAACCGCTGTACTATCAGGTACTGATGACAGCCCTATCATTACTGCTGATGTGCCTTCAAAATTCATGCCATCACTCAAAACGCGGGTAAATAAAGACACGCCTGTCGGCAATGAAGGCGCTGGTACAGTCGTCGCAGCAGGCTCATCAGAAGCCGCACAAGCACTCATGGGCAAAATGGTTGCGGTGATTGGTGGCGGTACATATCGTCAATACCACTGTGTCAATGTAAGGAGCTGCATAGAAATGCAAGACGGCACGACAGCTACCGAGGCCGCATCGTCTTTTGTAAACCCGCTCACCTCACTGGCAATGGTCGAAACCATGCGCGCTGAAGGCCACAAAGCCATCGTACATGCAGCAGCTGCTTCTAGCCTTGGTCAAATGCTAAACCGTATCTGTATGGCAGACGGTGTTGATTTGGTGAATATCGTCCGTAAAGATTCGCAAGAAAAGCTATTGCGCGATATGGGTGCAAAATATGTGGTGAACTCAAGCAGCGAGACGTTCCTTGCTGATTTGACCGCCGCGATTACTGAAACAGGCGCTACGATTTCGTTTGACCCTATCGGTGGCGGTAAGCTCACCAGCGATATTCTAAACTGTATGGAAGCAGCTATCACTCGTGACGTAGAAGAATACAGCGTCTATGGCTCAAATACCTTTAAACAAGCTTATATTTATGGCGCCTTAGACCGTGGTCCGATCACCTTAAACCGTAACTTTGGTTTTGCGTGGGGCGTAAATGGCTTCTTGTTATTTAATGCCCTTGGCAAGCTAGGTGGCGAAACGGTTAAAGCAATGCGTAAGCGCGTGGCAGAAGAAATCACCACCACCTTTGCGAGCAGCTATACGCATGAAGTGACCCTAGAAGAAGCGCTACAGTTAAAATCAATCGCCGCTTATGGCAAACAGGCGACTGGTGAAAAGTACTTGATCAAGCCTCAAGCTTAATAATTGTTTGAAGCATAATATAGAAATAAAAAAAGCAGATATTCTAGGATGTCTGCTTTTTTCTATCCTTAGAATACATACTGATTATAGAGAAAGGTTCCACGAATTCTTAAGTTACTCCACTAAGAAATACATTTAAGAGCATGTCATTTCTCTGTATGGTTTAATATTTATTAAGAGGCAGTGAATTTGTCGGCTATAACTTGCAAGGAGTAATTAACGGCCAACTGATTCTTATGTTTTGTAATAGATTTTTATTCATTTTTACCTGCTTTTACCGCTTCAATGATTTTGATTAAATAATCAGGAGATACGGGCATATTTTGAATATCAGCAGTTTCTTGAATAATCTCTCGAGTAGTTTGATCCCTACTTATAACAGGGTTTCTTTCTACTTCTAGGAATGTGTAGATACATTTTTCAAGCAATGTTTTATCGTCAATTGAAATTGCTACTTCCAAAGCTACAAAGTTATGTTCGATATTTGTGGCTTCATTTTGGAAATATTTTATCTCAGCTAGACTCGATTTATACAGTCTTAAGAAGAAATATGAAAAAACTTCAATAATTAAGACAATTGATAAACGTGGTAAAAACTCCATTACAAAATCCCCCAAAGAATTATGCGTTCCTTCTTTCGCTAATACGAAAAAGGATAGAGCTATGACTCCCGATAAAGCTGTAATAACTCCTAACACTAAGTTAATAGTACCGCGGCGTCCTAACGCATCAATTTCTTTATAAATACGATCTAAAGTAGACTGCCCGCGTTTAAATATATCAAACCTATACTCTGAGTCTTTTATCTCGCTTTTTAGCTTTTCCAAATAAGCGTTATTTGCTTCAGAGTTTATACGACTAAGTATTTTATCAGTTAACTTCTTTTCATCTTCCTCTGTTACGGGGGAAGCTTGCTTTTGCCGCTTCAACCTTAATACATCCTGTAAATGCTCAATTTCATATTTATATATTATGTCTTTACTAGAAGATAAACTTGAACCACTCAAGAACTTAACCATGGCAAGGGCCATAACAGTTACCATTGCAATTATAGCAAGTAAGATACTCTCCTTATTGCTTACAAAGTCAGATGACTCTCCTTTCAATCCTGGAATTAGTAAAGGCACAAAAGACATGGTCATTATTAAAACCATAAAAGATAATAATAATGTACCTTTATCTTTAAGAAGTATGCGGATTATTCTATCCATGCGTTATTCCCAAATTAATATTTAAATTTTTATTCTTTGTTATTGCTATGATTTACAGCAACTTAAAATGCCTTGCATGAAACTGTACAATAGTTCCACTAAACCACTCGATTGTAAACAATTGATTGTAAATTACTAGAGATTTAGTACTAGCCTCGTATAGATTTACACTATATAAAAATATAGCTACCTGCCTTTTAGTGTTTACCAGAAATTTGTATATACGTTATTAAGTATTCCTGAAATATTTACACTCAAATAATGGAATCAAATACCAAGAGCTATAAATTAATGTTACTAACAAACCTGTGGTTGCATCTGACGTTTATTACGCCTAGTATTTCGCTCCTTTAGATAACTCTATTTTTAACAATAGCGCCTCTACAGGTTTGTCTACTCACAATAAAGAAGGATTCGTTATGCCAATAAATACAACCACAATTATTGATGGTGGCATGGGACGAGAATTGGCGAAGCGCGGTGCACCGTTTCGTCAACCTGAATGGTCAGCACTGGCAATGATAGAAGCGCCAGAGATCGTTCGTGATGTACACCGTGCTTATATTAAGAGCGGCGTGGCAGTCATTACGACCAACAGTTACGCCCTAGTACCCTTTCATATCGGCGAGGAACGTTTTGCAGCGCAAGCACAAGATTTGGCAGCAGCGTCAGGTGAAATGGCACGTGCAGCAGTGACGCTAGAAGGCGCAGCAACCAAAGTAGCTGGCTCCATACCGCCACTGTTTGGCTCCTACCGTGCAGACTTGTTTGATGCTGACCACGTAGAGGATATCGCTACCCCACTGATCAAAGGTCTAAATCCGTATGTCGATTTTTGGCTCGCTGAGACTCAGAGTCTAATCGCCGAGTCTATCGCTGTTCGTGAGCTACTTAATACGCTAGATACAGACAATAAACCGCTATGGGTAGCTTTTACTTTAGAAGACAGTATGGATATCGATGTACCACGTCTGCGTTCAGGAGAAACCGTCGAGGAAGCTGTGGCAACGATGGCTGATCTCAATGTCGAGGCGATACTCTTTAACTGCTGCCAACCTGATGTCATCGAACAAGCATTAGATGTCGCACAAACTATCCTACAAGCAAAACAAGCGCAGCATATCAAACTTGGCGCTTATGCCAATGCCTTCCCGCCACAACCAAAAAATGCCGCCGCAAATGATACGCTTAATGAAGTGCGTGATGATTTGACCCCGCCTGCCTATTTGCTCTGGGCACAAAAGTGGCAAGCACAAGGCGCTTCACTAATCGGCGGCTGCTGCGGTATTGGTCCTGAGCATATTCAGGAATTAAGCCAACATTTCACTGCTACTGCTTAGACATAGGCTGATCTGAATATAGAAAAATGTAAGATAATTAGATCGTTAAGTTCATCATGCTGATGACCATCGAATGTTATTTGATGGTCGGCATGTTTCTGGTCATGGTGCTAGTGCTGTAAGCGTATCGAAAATTCTAGTAGCAGCTACAGGCCTGAATGAAATTATCGACTAGCTTGTCATAAGTATGCGCATTGTATTCTTAACAGCCTACCCTTTCTCCCGCTAACTTGAAGTCTGTCTACCCGTTTGTATCAGTAGGACACCACTTAAAATCAGTACCAACGCTATAATTTCTAAGCTGGTGATGTCCTCTCCAATTACAGCGCCAATGATGACAGCAACGACTGGGGCAATATAAGTAGCACCAGCAGCCCGCACTGACCCTAACGTCTCAATAATAAAATAATAAATCAAAAAAGCAGCGCCAGTACCCAAAGCACCCAGACCAAGTATCGTTCCCCACATTGCCCTAGTATCTGTCGACAGCTGGGTTATACCATCGAAATCGATGAGTATCGAAAGCGTTATGACAGCCAATCCCACTTGCCAAGTGGCTAACGCCAGTGGTGGCAATCTCAGAGGAGACAGATAACGCCGCGCATATACAAAAGATGCACCCACACTCAAAGACCCTGCCAACATCCACAAAACGCCAACGAGAGAGACACCAGTGGCACCTTGCCATGGTCGCGCACTTAATGCGATACCAGCAAATCCTAGCGCAAGTCCAATCGCCATTTGCTTGGTCGGACGCTCCTCAGGTAAGAACAGCGCCGCCCCCAAAAAGGTAAATATAGGGATTGAACCACTTAATAGACCTGCGATGCTACTGGGCAATAGCGCCGTACCTGCGACAAATCCATAATAGTAAAAAGACGTGGCGAGTACTGACATCACTATAAAGTGTGGCAAATGCTGTAACTGCGCCCGAGTAATTACTTTGCTGTGCCAAGCAACGGCAACCAATGGCAAGAACCCAAATAACAAGCGTAAAAATACGGTTTGTGAGGGACTGATTAGAGCCGTCGCCCATTTCATAAAAATAAAATTCGACCCCCAGATGATACCAAGTAGTACCAGTGCAGCATATGCTCGAAACATAACATTGGCCTTAATAAACAGATGAACAGATGAACAGATGAACAGATGAGCTGCTTTTTTCAAACAGTTAGCGTCGATAGTGTTTTATTGCTTGTATTAACAGTCTGGTATTAACTATCTTGTATCAATAGGCTTGTATTGACTGACTCGTTAAACAGAGCGAATGACGCCACCATCAACCCGTATGCTTTGACCAGTGATGTATCCAGCAGCTTCAGATAATAAAAAAGCAATCGTTGAGGCGACTTCTTCAGAGGTACCATAACGTCCCATCGGCACGCTCTCACGGCGTTCATCAACTTCAGGCAAGCTATCAATCCAGCCAGGCAAGACATTATTAATACGCACACCTTTTGCTGCATAATCATCTGAAAAAATCTTGGTGAAAGCGCCAAGGCTGGCACGAAAAGCCGTTGACGTAAGAAAAAGCGCAGTCGGCTGCGTTACCCAAGAGGTAGATATATTGACGATAGCCCCGCTACCCTGTGCCACCATGATTGGCGCGACCAAACGAATTGCACGTACCGCACTAAGAAAGTAAACCTCTAGCCATTTATGCCAATCCTCATCAGTGATGTCTAAAATAGGTGCGCGCGGGCCATGACCAGCAGAGTTTACAAGCGCATCAATACGTCCCCACTGTTGCATCGCCGAATCAACCAAGCGCTGCACATCTTCATTAACAAGGTTGGAGCCAGTAACACCAATGCCGCCCAACTCTTTTGCTAAAGCCTCACCTTTCCCGGAGGAAGATAAAATAGCGACATGATAATCATCTGCTGCAAGTTTACGAGCAGCGGCAGCACCCATGCCTGACCCGCCTGCGGTGATAAGCGCCACTTTTTTTGTCGTTATAATATTATTCATCTGTTTTTCTCCATTAGTTATCGTTTCACTTATCATAACCAATAAAATCAGATTCCTAACATCATAATAAAAGATGCTAGACTGTAGAAAATCTATCGTCTAGGAAAATAAAGTGTCAGATAACCATCGTACGTTGCCACCGCTCAATGCTTTACGCGCATTTGAAGCTGCAGGGCGTCATCTTAACTTTCGGGTGGCGGCGGATGAGCTGTTTGTGACCCAAGGTGCCGTGGCTCAGCAAGTGAGAATGCTAGAGGAGCATATCGGCTTTCCTTTGTTTCAACGACTACCAAGAGGTGTGGCACTCACTAGCCAAGGCTCTATTTACTTTGCAGACGTCACTCGCGCTTTTAAGATTTTGGATAAAGCAACAGCTCAGCTACTAAAAGAGCCTAAGACGGTTACGATTAGCGTCACGCCAACTTTTGCCACTAAGCTATTACTGCCTCGCCTGCCCGCGTTGACCGCCGCGATTCTTGATGTCGAACTGCGTACTGTGGCGACCGAATCCATTGCAGACTTTGACCGTGATCAGGTAGATATCGCGGTACGCCTAACGCGTCCACCATTCCCTTCGGCATTTGATACTCAGCTGCTGTTCAAACAAACGCTCGTAGCCGTGGCTAGCCCTCACTTAATGGCCAATAGAGAACTACCTATATCACTCGAAGCGCTACAAGAGATGCCATTGCTCCATGACTCACATCATCATTGGCCACGATTTTTTGGTACTACAGGTAAGCTAGCCGGTGCTGTATTTAACCAGACCGCATTGGCTTTAGATGCAGCGCTAGCGGGTCAGGGCGTTGCGATTGCTTGTCAGGCGTTTGTACAAGCGGATTTGAATGCAGGGAGACTAGTGCAGGTAAGCGAGTCAACGCTAACAGTCGATCCAGATTATTATCTTGTTCGCAAAAAGAGTTCGTCATCATCACCAACTGTCGACGCTGTCTGGAACTGGTGTGTCACTCATTTAGCACTGGCTTAGCACTGACTTGATTTAGTCAGGGCTAGCTAAGCATTAAGTTAAACGTCAATATAAATAATCTAATCTCAAACTTATTAACGTTTTTAGCTTCTGAAACTAACTACGATTTCAGTCGTGTTTTTCTATCCTACTACAGTCGTGCTTCAGCATAATGATGCAGACCTTCTTTCTTTTTTATCCTCGTTTTATCTTTTCACTAATTGCCCTAACTCAAAAATAAAAAACAGTTACCTACCCCCTTCTCAATCAAAAAACGCCCTATTTTTACGCGATTAAAATACTAAGTTTTTATGTCACATTACGTACAACTTACACAGTTAATTTATCACAAACAATTATCGACTAAATTATTACTCAATTTTGTATTAGTATTCATTGGTATCAACCAGCTGATTAAGAGAGCCGTCTTTTCTTACAAGCACGCCAGCCCCTTACACGATTTTACTTGTTGTACCTGCATAAGGACCAGACATGACTGCTAACACACAAGAAGCTCTAACTAGCGCAGCACTCAGTTTTCAATTGATGACGCGAGCTGAGCCTCCAGAGTTAGTTATTGCCACAATAAAGTCGTTATTAGCAGTAAAAAAAGCGTGTGACGAGATATTAATTATCGATAATAATAATAAAGAGACGTCGTTATATGAGCCGTTAGCAGCATTTTGCCAAAGTTTAGACGCTGAGTTGAATGTTCATTTTTATCACATTGATCGTGTCGAAGGATTTAAAGCGGGTGCTTTGAACTTGGCACTTGGGTTAATGAGTCCAGACTGTAGTCACATTGTAGTGGTCGATAGTGATTACCAAGCGTTACCACATGCTAGAGCCTCTATTATGCAGGCTATCGCCCAATATCCTGAGCATACCCTACTTCAGTTTCCGCAGTTTTATCGTAATGAAGGACAGCCGGATGCTCATAGCGAGTTGAATCACTATTTCAATCATCATCTGTATCGTCCTTTTAATCGCAATCGCGCCTTATCAACGGGTACTTACGCAGTCATTCGACGCTCAGACCTTTTGAGCATAGGAGGCTGGTCAGGTGCTTCTATCACTGAAGATGCTCAGATGGGCGTGCTTATGCATCGACAAGGTTTTCGTAGTCAGTTTGTGCCAGAAGTCATTGCCACAGGCTTATTACCTAACACACTAGATGACCTAATATGTCAACGCCGACGCTGGATCTACGGCAATATGCAAGTCCTCACGGATTACTTGTCAGTCCCCTACAACGCTCCAAGTCAATATGTTTCACAGTCCAAAAGTATGAGAGAACGTCTAGCCTATATACGCGCTCATCTGTCTCAGCTGAGTGCTTGGGTAAACTTTACAGGGTTCTTTATCTTTTTGCATATCTGCGCATTACTGGTGATGGTTGATATGCTTTTAATAAATAACGCTAACGTGTCGATGCTTATCCCTCTATATGTGGTTTATGCAGGTTATGCCTTTTTCATCCTTAGACGGTTGTGGGCATATTTCCGTGATCAATCGCCTCTTAACAAACAAATAGATGACAGCCATCAGTCACATTTTGGCAGAAAAATACGTGCATGGTTGATTCACTTGAATTTTTGGGAGATTGGCGCACTGTCATGGCTTCCGGTGCTATGGGGACGAGAGAAACCTTTTGTCTGTACGCCAAAACAAAATTATATCCAAAATCGTCATTCCTTATTCCTTAAGAATATAGCGGCGTTACCAAAACTGCTGTTGGTGCTAAATATCATTACAGCCATAGTTGTAGCGCCATTTTCACCGCTCTATTCGCCAGTACTATTTATATGTGCAGCGGCAGTTTGTATTCTTAAACTAAGCGCCGCCAAGGTCGCAATGGATAATTTCTCTGATGCTCGAGCAGATATATTAAGTATGAGTAAGGTTCTGAGACAGACTCTAAAAGTAGCCCATGAAAAGAAGACGACTATCACGACATCTTATGCGACGTCTTTATTTAAAGATAAAAAGACCATCGACTCGTAAGAATCAGTACTTATAAAGATAGCGGTTTATATAAGCCAATTTTGAAACAAGGTCATTCTATTGTCTTTTATTGTTTCTATACTAAGTTCCCTATACGCCACTCTACTAACCAAAACGCTTATAGCCATGATGCTTATAACTATAAAGGTCTTAAAAACATGATTAGGTCTTCGAATTCACCGCTACGTATTGCCATTATTGCGCATTCACTGTATCCCATTGCCCAGCCTTACGCGGGTGGTCTAGAAATGATTACCCAATTGATTTGTGATGAGCTAGTGGCGCAAGGTCATGAGGTATTGCTTTACGCTCATAAAGATAGCGAGACGAAAGCAACGCTGGTGCCATTATTGACTCGTCATGAGTTTAACAAGATGGTCTATGATAATGAGCATGAAACGGTCGCCATGGGCCGTGAAGAGATGTACCAATATCTCACCTATCAGATAGCCCTACGAGATATTATCGAACGTGATGAGCGCGGTGAGATTGATATCGTACATAACCACAGTCTGCATCATATTCCGATGATGACAGGCCAAGCATTTGGCGAAAGGTTTTTTACCACTTTTCATACGCCTATTTTTCCACAGTTACGTTTGGCACTTTTGACGCTACGCTCTGGTACAACCACTCAGTTTACAGCGATTAGTAAACATCAACAGCAGTTATTCGCTGAGTTTGTTCCCTCACAAGTGGTGTATAACGGCATCGATGTCGAATCCTTTACTGCCAATACAGAATCGCTTGGCAATACTAATGGTAGCGATGACGAGGTGTATTTGTGGTATGGACGCATCTGCCCTGAAAAAGGCACTCATTTAGCCATGCGGTACTGTATGGAAGCTGGGAAGAAACTTATCATAGCAGGACCTAAAAGCAACGAAGACTACTTTAATCAAAAAGTAGCCCCTTTATTATTTAAAGACAGTAAGAGTGGCGATGACAAACTATTCAGTTACGTAGGTCATGTCACCAAGGACGAGATTAACAATTACTTATGCCAAGCAACTGCCATGCTATTCACCAGTACTTGGGACGAGCCATATGGATTGACCTTGGCTGAAAGTTTGGCATGTGGCACACCAGTGATTGGTTTCGATGCTGGAGCCAGTGCAGAAATTATTACTCCAGAGACAGGAGTCATCGTACCTAAAAAAGACAAAGCCGCCTTTATCAATGGCTTTGCTACGATTAAAAACATATCACGCCAAGCCTGCCGTGACCGTGCCTTAGAGTTTTGTTCAGTGTCAGCCATGGTAGACGGCTATCTGGAACTTTACCGAGCAGCGTTAAAAAATAGAACTGCGTTAATAGAAGACAATTCAGTAAGTTATATCAACAGCTATGAGCTCTCTGATTTAACAAAAGACTCCCTGCAGTTTTTCAATCAGGCCATTCAAGCACCAATTGAAACTGATAATGATCTTGTTAGCTTTTCTGAGGGATCGTAATGATGCGTATTGGATATTATGCTCATCATCACGGCTCAGGACATTGCCGACAGGCAGACAAACTGGCTGCATTGCTACCTAATGACGCAAGAGCGCAATTAACGGTATTTACGAGCTTAGATATAGATAGCTATCGTTTTACCGCTATTGATGAACAACAAATCGTACGTTTAAATGCAGAAGATGAACGCCCAGATGACATACTAGCAGGTCGTGCAGGAGAATATTGGCAACCAGCCAGCCTACATTACTCGCCCGTAGGCAATGGCGACATTCAAAAACGCAGTCACCAAATATTAGACACTATCTTTCAATGTAAGATTGATCTGATGATTATCGATGTCAGCGTCGAGGTGGCAATGCTCTGCCGTGCGGCAAGTATTCCTTACCTTTACGTTAGGCTTCCTGGTATTCGCGATGATGCGCCACATTTGGGTGCATTTGCTGGTGCGCTTGCCTTACTAGCACCTTATCCTAAAGCATTAGAGTCTACCCAGACATCTGAGTGGGTCTGTGATAAAACGCTCTATCTTGACTTTATCTACTCTCAAAAAGCTGAGCCATATACTTATGAGAGCTTTATAGATATTTTGGCAAAATTAAGCGTGAACAATGAAACTTCTGATCTTAAATCTACAAACCTACCATCTATCGAAGCTCAATTAGCATACAAGTCCGAAACTACAACACCTATTATCACCGTTATTAAAGGCTATGGTGGACATAAAGCGATTGACGAAAAACTACCGGAGTTGCGCTCACTGCTACCCAATGCATTAATTGTCTCTCTCGGGCCTATAGACGATGACAAACGATGTTATGTCGATATCTCAGCTGAGGTAGATGACGTCACACCATTTATTTGCCATAGCGATTATCTAATGATGGCCTGTGGCCTAAATGCTGTCGCGCAAGCGTATCATTACGATACGCCGCTCATAGTAGTGCCTGATGACAGACCTCATAATGAACAAGCGGTCATGGCTGAAGCGTTAGTCGCTCAAAATAAAGCGCTAAATTGGCAGCAGTTTAAAACCTTAATGAGCGTCAATGATGGTCAATCTGAATCTATTGCCCAAACAATTCATTACCGAAGCAAACAACACCCCACTACCTCGGTTGATAGCATTGAAAAAAATAACAGTGAGGAAGATAGCATTGAGGAAACCAACGCAGTTACGCCAATAGCTGCTCAAGCGTTTATGCATAGCACCACTGATTATCCTACTACTAATCTTTGGTTTGAAAACTGGTTGCTTCCTCGACTCAACTTAATGCCCGAATCAACAATTAAATACTGACTTATTAAAAATAACAGGCAACCTGATAGCGAGGTAAAGACAAGCGATGACCATTCAGCCAACGAATAACGCTAGCACAACTTCTGATACTGTATCGATGACCGTCATTACGACTTGCTATGGTCGTAATCGTCATCTCTACAACCTACTCAGCAGTCTAGAAAATAGTAGTGTAAAGCCAGCCGAAGTCATTATCGTCAATGACGATGCCGATCCCAATCGGTTAGCTGAATTCTCATTAAATATCGTGAAGTTGCCGACTACGGTTAAATCAGCTGTGAATGACGGTGACGATACTACAACTACAGAGTTTGATATCGGACATAATCGCAATCTTGGAGCGTTGCAGGCAACTCACGATATGCTGATTTTTTTGGACGTTGATTGTATCGTAGCGCCTACGTTTATTGAGCAAATGTATAAGAAGCTTCTGCAATATCCTAATGCGCTTTTGATGGGTCAACCGCGCTATCTAACGCGACCATTATCAGTAGAAGAAAATGCACTATTAAAAACCAATCATTTGCCTTTTTCTCTTTTAGACGAGCTGTCTGTCTATAACCCTTATCGTTATAATTTTGATGAAGCTGATTCAAACCAAGCAGGAACGAAGCAAACAGCTATCAAACAGACTGATGACTATGGTGCATTTTGGAGCCTATGCTTCGCTATCAAGCGGCAGACTTTTGATAAAATTGGCGGTTTCGACACCCAATATACAGGTTATGGTGCAGAGGATACCGATTTTTCCTTTACAGCACGTCGATTAGGTATCGATTTTCACCTTACTGCTGATATCGCTTATCATCAGCAGCATAGTGTCTACCGGCCACCACTCAACCATTTAGACAGTATCATTGTCAATGCCAATCGCTTCTATCAAAAATGGCACTGTTGGCCCATGGCAGGATGGTTGTCACAGTTTTCCGATATGGATCTGATTGATTGGACCGAAGAACAGTCATCACTGATAGCCGTACGACGAGAGCCTAGCGATAACGAGATAGAGCGTGCTCATTGTCCAGACGCTCCCTATGTTTAACTACTTCTAGCTAAACATAGTTTAGTTAATCAATATTTTAGTACCGATGAATAGTCACTCCTGTAGGTGGTCGACTCATTTCCTGACGTTCAAAATCCCAGTTATGCCCATGCCAAAAATGAGCAGTTTTATCATTGTCATTGAAACCGATCATTACTATCTCTAACGGTAGTTTCGTGTTTTGAATATGGTGTAAGTATGCTCGAGCTTCAAGCATCAGCCGATATAATAGAAAACCTGACGAGGGCGCTGACGAATGAATATCGGTAAAGTATGGGTAGTCAGCAACAACTTTATGATGCTCTGATAGCACACTGTGGTAGGTAGGGCTTGATAATAGTTTTTTCATGCTCGAAGGAATATCTAAGATGCGATGAGTAGTGACAGGATCGTCATTAGGACTTGGGTCATCCGCTAATGTTGGAAACTGATAAGGCTGGTTGCTCGTCAATATCCCTAATGGCGCGGTCTCTGTCATTTGCTCCATCACTGATATATGATTGCTTCTAGGCGGTAGGCCAAAATGCAGCTTACTGTCACCAATTTGACGAAAAAACAACAGCTTGGGTAGTGAACTAGCTAACTGATGGCAGGCAAAAAAATTATCATGAATAAAGTGATTAAATAACACCAAGACATCATCGGGCTGTAATAGCATCTCAAGCTGAGCCGTGGTGACAGCAGGATTATTTGCAATCAGAACGACTCGTTTAGCTTGCTCTAGTGCAGTCTGTATAACGACTGGTAGCGTTAAGAAAGCAGACTTCGCTGTGCTTATATCATCAAATATGTATTCGCTCTTCTCTGATAGCGAGATACTCTGTTTAAGTATTGGTTTTTTTGTATTGGACTCTATATTGGACATAGCAACCTTAGTTAATGTGAACTTTTGATTGCTACTTTAGCATTATTAGCAATTTTTATAGACAAAGCTTTACCCCTATTATGCAAGGATAAAGCCTTATCTTAATAAAAGTCTGCGACCTCCGACCTCTTACTTATTCAACTCAAAAATCATATTTTGCCATTATTTCAATTTGCTGACCTGCTGGCATCCATGGGAATGTCGTTACGTCCTGATTTCTCCACTCAATACCCAAATCTAGATCTGGTAAATACTCATAGATAAGGTTTGCGCTTTTTACATTGGCAGAAGTATCTGCCGCATCGTCTACATTTACTTCACCATAACGCAAGTTGCCACGCAGCTTTTGGGTAAATTGATGCTTATATCCTACGCTATAGCCAGTTTGCGAGACAAGCTTCCCATCCTCGGCATCACAGTCTACGCCGCCATTCATAATTAGTGGCCTGCCAACACAGATAGCAGAATAGGCACCCATGCCTTTACCATTGTATATACTGGCATGGAGTGAATCTTTACCCAATGTCAGCTTGCCCGCTAAAGAAACACCGATACCCACATCTGAACCATCTCCGTTCTCAGCATCACGAGCCGTGACAGCCACGTTATAGTCAAAGTTAGATACCTTATCTTTGTAGCTTACTACCATATCAGGTAAGCTCGCATTATCATAAACAGGGTCTTGCGCCGTAAAACGCAGCCCATTATGAGTATAGTGCAGCGTCAAATCTGGACGAATATAAGAGCCACCACCAGAGGCGGTGCCCAAACCAGTACCCCAGAAGTCAAGCTGCTCCGTAGAAAGAGGTGCCACTGCCAAAAATTGACCGTTCCAAGTCTTACCCACGGTCAAATCATCAACCTGAACATAAGCATGACGCAAGCGCAGATTTGAGCCGCCCTTGGCGTAATCACCATAAAAGTCACCTTCGATAAACCCCGTGAGTTTTTTATCATCTACCGATTTGGTCGTTTTAACATTGATACGAGACTGGCGTAAATTACTCTTAAATTCCGACTCGCCTTCATCAGGAGAGTTAAAAGCACCTTCTGCTTTGATGTAACCACCGATACTCAAAGTCGTGTCACCTGTTGTCACAAGATCGATTGCTTGTGCAGATACGCATGTTACAACCGTAGCAAAACCTACAGATAACCTTTTTATATAAAGCATCATTCATTTCTTCCTTGTTTTATGTTGATATCCTTATCAATCCAATTGCTATTACATTTTCTTTAATCCATAAAAATAAATAATCCTTTTACATGAAAATTAACTTCTACTTAATAAGTACTTTCTAATTAAAAACCCCAATCAGAATTTGACCGATATACTGGGTGTTACGCTTCTTGGCCAATATTCTCTAACGCAGCAATTGCGTCTTTTTGCGACTCATTGATAGGCTTTTTTTGCCCACTCAATTTATCGAGATAGACCAACACCGACTCACCGACTGCAACGACTGCTTTCTGCACCGTACTGTAATAGGTATATTCATGAATCAGACTTGAATTACCTATTTTTTTGACCTTGACGCCAATCCATAATTCATCAGGATAAGCAACCGATTTGAGGTATCGACATGACGAGGCAGCCATCACCGAAGACGTTTGTTCGTTAAATAAACCAAGCCGCCTGTTGTAATAAATACGAGCGTTTTGAGCATATTCGTAATAGACAACGTTGTTAACGTGACCAAAGGAGTCCATATCACCCCATTCCACTTGCTGAGGATAGATAACTGTAAAGCCATGCAATGGGTGATTGTCATCGCTTGTGACAATCTCTTGTATTTCTGGGAACGTAGGCGCAGCTTCCATAGTTTCTCTCTTTTTATTAGATAGGCTCTGTTATATAGACGATAAATATGACTCAGGGTGCGCGTGACTCACACACCTCCCCCATCCCTAGCATTTAGTCAGACACTGGGGTGTATGCAAGCTTTTGTTTTTGTCAAAGTCGATTTGATGGTGACCGGATTGTTTGACTAGATAAGATTTTCTGAGTACATCGAACGCATGCGTTTTTTATCAAGTTTACCGACGCTGGTTTTTGGCATGTCTGGCAAAAACCTCACTTCACTTGGCACACCGTATTTTGGCAGATGACCTCTCTCTACTGCTTGATGACCCAATGCCAAAATATCTTCCATTTTTGTGTCGACATGGTCTGGTTTTAGCACGATCAACGCCAAGGGACGCTCACCCCAACGCTCATCTGGCACACCAATCACCGCGATATCAGCGACGCTAGGATGAAAGGACAAAATGGTTTCGACCTCAAGCGAGGATACCCATTCGCCGCCAGATTTAATGACATCTTTGAGCCTGTCTGTGATGCTTAGCGTGCCATCAGCGGTCATGCAGGCGATGTCTTGAGTATGCATCCAGCCGCCTTTCCATAACTCATTACCTGCGTCAGGATTTTTAAAATAACTTTGTGTCAACCAAGGCGCGCGTATCACAAGCTCACCTGTCGATTTGCCATCCATGGGTTGTGGTTTACCATTCTCATCCCAAATTTCCATCGAAACTAGCATAATGGGTGAACCTGACAGACAGCGATAATTGAGATTGTCCTTTAAGCTCATCGACTCGGTCTTGTCATCAAATACCGCTCGAGACAGCACAGGGCATGATTCTGACATCCCAAACCCTGACATAAACTCGATACCGCACTCGATAGCAGCTTTGGCCAAGCCTTCGTTGAGCTTTGAGCCACCTAGCAGTAGTTTTAGATTCTCAAATTTGCGACCGCGTTCTACCATTTCTTTGAGGAGCATTTGCAGTATTGCAGGGACGCCATGTGACAGCGTGACCTTATGCTCCTCAATCAAATCGACCAATTTTGGTGCCAGATACCGTCCTGGGTATACTTGTTTTAGCCCGATCATGGTAGCGCCATACGGCCAGCACCATGCATGGACATGGAATAAAGGCGTCATCGGCATATAGACATCGTTATAGCGAGCGCCTTGACCTTCGGCATTGAGCGCTGATGCCAGTGTGCTTGCCATCGTCTGTAGTACGATCTGACGATGAGTGAAGAAAACTCCTTTTGGATCACCTGTGGTGCCACTGGTGTAGAACGTAGTGGCGATGGTGTTTTCATCGAAATCTGGAAAATCAAACTCATCACTAGCGGCTGCCAACAGCGCCTCGTACTCACCATCGACATAGTCAGGTAGCGCTGCTTTCTCGCCCTCTGCATCATCAGCCCACATCACATGCTCAATAGAAGGCGCATCGTCACGGTAGTCTTTGATCATTGGCGCAAATTCAGCATTCAACAGTAAGGCTTTTGGCGCAGCATGATTGACGGTATACAGTACTTTTTCTTCAGACAGACGGACATTAACGGTTTGCAAAATCATGCCCGACATTGGTACTGCAAAGTATGCCTCAAGGTAACGATGACTATCCCAGTCCATGACCGCGACCACATCACCTGCCTGCAAGCCCATATTTTTTAATACATTGGCCAAGCGATTAATACGTTTAAAAAACTCAGCATAGGTATAAGTGACTTTGTCGGCATAGCTAATGGTTTGGTTGGTGGAAGCAATCTTGGCACGGTTTAGTAGCTGTTTGATAATTAACGGGAACCCATACGCTTCTTCGGCTTGATGGTAGTTATCGTGTTCGTTGAGTATGGTTGTCATGGTATCTTCCTTGATAATAAATTGTCCTTAATATAGTCAACCCTCTATAAAAGAGTGACAGCGTTAACCTCACTTGAAGTATCACAGTTACATCTGCGCTCGGTTGCCTGGTCTCTCTTTTAAGCTAAATCAACTATAATCAGTAATTCGGTGTGCGCCCTTTTAATATCAGACGCGCTCTATCACCATGGCAAGTCCTTGCCCGATGCCAATGCACAAGCTAACCACTGCGTATTTACCGCCCGTACGCTGTAGCTCTCGAGCGGCACTCAAAGCGATCCGTGCACCAGATGCGCCCAGCGGATGACCGACCGCGATAGCGCCGCCATTGGGATTGACACGCTTATCATCAAAATCAATATCTAACCCTTTCAGGCAACCAAGCACTTGAGAAGCAAATGCTTCATTAATCTCAATAACAGACATATCATCAAGGGTCAGATCCGCACGCTTTAGTGCCAGCTTAATCGCTTCAACAGGACCTACGCCCATAATATTGGGTTCAACACCCATTGCACCTGATGATAGGATCTTGGCAATCGGTTTAAAGCCGAGCTTTTCCTCTGCTTGCTTTGAGCCAATGATAAGCGCGGCAGCACCATCATTGATACCAGAAGCATTACCTGCGGTGACGATTCCATCTTTGTTTAACGGTTTGAGCTTTTGTAGTGCTTCAATATTAGAGCTGGCACGCGGATGCTCATCATCTATGACTACTTTTGCAGGCAATTTCTTACCTTGGGATACAGTGATAGGTGTTATCTCATCGTCAAAAAACCCTGCTTGCTTGGCAGCTTGGTACTTGGCCTGTGATGCGGCTGCAAACTTGTCGGCTTCCTCGCGCGTAATACCATACTTCTGCGCGACATTATCGCCCGTCTGCGGCATGGTATCACTGCCGAACTGCTCAATAATCTTCGGGTTGGGGAAACGGCTACCGATAGTCGTATCAAATACTTTGAAGTCACGGCTAAAAGGCTGTTCTGTCTTGGCAAATACAAACGGTGCACGCGTCATCGACTCCACACCACCTGCTAAAATAATATCCCCTTCGTTGCACGTAATACTGCGAGCAGCATCGACAACAGTAGACAGACCTGATGCACATAGACGGTTGACTGTCTGACCTGGGGTAGTTACATCCAACCCTGCTAACAGAGCCGCGTTACGCGCGATATTGCGAGAGTCCTCGCCTGCTTGGTTGGCACTGCCTAGCAACACTTCATCAAAGATATCAGCAGATAGCTGGTGCTTTTCGACCAACGCTTTCATCACGGTAGCAACCAAATCATCAGCACGTACGGTTGCTAATGCGCCAACATATCGACCAAAAGGACTTCTTAATCCATCATAAATATAGGCATCTAACATAACGTTTCCTTGTCGTATTTTTAACTCTGAATAATGGTTTTATGGTTTGACAACCATATTTTGTCGTTCAAATTAGTAAGTGATTTGCTGAGTAAACAATGAGATGTCAAGCTTTGCACGGCGCTGCAGCCAAGGGCTTGGACGGTAACGTGGGTCACCTGTCAGCCCGTAGATACGCTCTAAAATAAGCAATACACGCGAGGCTCCAAGATGATCGCCCCAAGAGATAGGACCATATGGATAACCTAGCCCAAGCTTGACAGCATTATCGATGTCCTCAGGTGAAGCAATCCCTTGCATAGCAATGTCACAACCAAGATTGATCACCATAGCGACCACACGTTGTGCCACAAAGCCAATGCTTTCGGCAATCAGCGTGGCACCGACTATAGGCTGTGTGGTTGCTTCCCTGTCATCCAAGCCTTTACCAAATAACGTATAAGCTTGTGCGATAAATGTTTCCTGCGTGACGAGACTTGGCATTAAAGTACGATACTTTGCTAGTCCAGTGAGCATATCAATGGCAACGGCTTGCTTGGGATCGACCTGATAACGAATCGCAGCATTAGTCGTATCTTCGCCATAGGGTGCGAGCAGCACCAAACTATCAGGGTTTGGCTTGTCGTTGTCGTCGATAGTGATACCCTGAGACTTTAGGTAATCGACCAGCTGATTTTTGTCTTCTGCCAGATCAGCGCCAACCCAAACTGAGGTAATAACGGCATCAGATATGAGTGCTTTGAACGACTGATCTTGAGCAGTAGCTGCTGACAACTTCTGACCGTTTTCATAGTGATAAAACCCTGCACCAACCTTACGACCAAGCTTTTTACCTACTAGCATTTGACGGGTCAATGGATGCGGACGATAGCGCGCTTCGTGATAGAACTGATTGTAAATCGACTCCATCACGGGGTGCGACACATCGATACCAGTGAGATCTAACAGCTCAAACGGCCCCATGCGAAATCCTGCGCCTTCACGCAAAATTCGGTCAATATTCTCAAACGTTGTTACCCCTTCACCCAATATTTTTAACGCTTCTGTGCCGTATGCTCTACCGCCATGATTGACGATAAACCCCGGTGTGTCTTTTGCTACCACACCTAGATGACCCATACGTTTGGCCAAATCGGAGAGAACGTCAACCACTGATTGCTGAGTAGACAGACCTGGAATGACCTCTACAATTTTCATCAAAGGGACTGGATTGAAGAAGTGAAATCCTGCCACGCGCTCTGGATAATTACAGTCAGCAGCAATTGCGGTCACTGATAAGGAGGAGGTATTGGTTGCCAAAATAGTATCGGCGGTGACCACACCTTCTAACTGGGCAAAAAGCTGTTTTTTGATGTCTAGATTTTCGATAATGGCTTCAACTACTATCTCAGCAGTCGCAATTTGGCTAAGCTCTTGTAGCACCGTCAAATTACTTAAAATATCCTGTAGCTGCTCATCGGTAAACTTGCCTTTAGCAGTGAGTTTTTCAAGGGTACTTTGCAAGGATTGTCGTCCTTGTTCAGCAGCGCCTGATTTGGCGTCATATAACAGTACTTGGATACCAGCTTGAGCAGCAATTTGAGCAATACCCATGCCCATAATACCAGTGCCTATAATGGCAATTGTGTTCACAGTCATAATAACTCTCTACATGATTTGCTATGAAATTTCGGTTCAAAGGTGATAACTTGCTTCAAAAGCAATCACAATGTGGCTTTGAATTAACGTGCTTATGAATTCACATGCTAATGAATTAACGCGGCTAGGAATTAATGCCCTTTGTACTCTGCAGGACGCTTTTCTAGGAAGGCTTTAGCACCTTCTTTTTGGTCGTGAGTATTGAACAAAATCTGGAAAGCCTTGCGCTCTAGAGCCAATGCACCTTCTAAAGGCATATCAACGCCTAGATTTGCGACTTCTTTGATTTGCGCTAAGGCAATGGGAGAGTAATGTGATAGCTGCTCAGCAATCTCAATGGCGCGTGTGATAGTAGCCTCATCTTCAACGACTTCAGATACCAGCCCCATTGTGTCCGCCTCATCAGCGCTGATCATATCGCCCGTTAGTACCATTTTCATGGCCTTATGTTTGCCAATCGCGCGAAACAAACGCTGCGTTCCGCCAGCACCTGGCATGAGTCCTATCTTGATTTCGGGTTGACCAAATTTGGCAGACTTGCCTGCGATGATGATGTCAGCATGCATCGCTAGCTCACAGCCACCGCCTAGCGCATAACCATTGACGGCAGCAATAATGGGTTTTCGGCAGTTAGTAATGGCATTCCAATAGCGCTCACTATGACGCAGGTACATATCCGCTGTACTAGTAGTCAAAAAATCGTTGATATCCGCACCAGCGGCAAACACCTTGTCACCACCAGTAAGGACGATCGCTTTGGTTTGTGGGTCATCATTTAGTTGAATGAACAAATCTGCCATTTGTTGACGTAGCTCGCTGTTTAGTGCATTGCGCACTTTGGGGCGATTAAGTCTAACGAGACTCACGCCCTCTCCTTTTTTCTCACAAATAATGAGCGGCTCTTCCATGATCGACTCCTTAAACATCATTCTTGCATAAAGTATAAACACCGTAATAAAGCATTTATTTTGAATATTAAATATCGCTATGCGGTATTTAATATCAATATATACTGTTTATTTTGGTTTGTGAAGCATAAAAATTTGATAAATTAGAATAAATGTAAATTAAAAAGCTATATTCAATTATATAAATACCGCAATGCGGTTTTTTAAACCAAAACTATTGTAATTTAATAATTCATCGATTATGCTGTTTATCCAAGGAAGTCACATTATTTAATACAGTCACAGAGCCGATACTGATATCAGGCATCAATCAAACAAGGAAGATTCATATGATTAGAGATAAAGAGACCCTCGACCACATCACCCAAACCATTCGTAACTTCGTTAACGATCAACTTATCCCTATGGAACATTGGGTTGCAGAAAATGACCGCCTTCCAGAAGAGATCATTGAGCAAATGCGAGAATTAGGGCTTTTTGGACTGACCATACCCGAAGAGTACGGCGGACTTGGTGTCACTATGGAAGAAGAAGTCACGCTGGCATTTGAGTTAGGACGTACCTCCCCTGCGTTTCGCTCATTAATAGGGACAAATAATGGTATTGGCTCATCTGGCCTAGTGATTGATGGCACTGAAGCACAAAAACAGAAGTATCTACCTCGGTTGGCCAGTGGGGAAATCATCGGTTCATTCTGTTTGACCGAACCGGAGTCAGGATCAGATGCCGCCTCATTGAAAACGACCGCTATTAAGGATGGTGATACTTATATCATTAATGGCACCAAACGTTATATCACCAATGCCCCGCAGGCTGGTGTATTCACTGTCATGGCACGTACTGATCCACAAAACAAACGCTCTGGCGGTATTTCAGCATTTATTGTGGAGAGTGACACGCCTGGTATTACTTTGGGCAAAATTGACAAAAAAATGGGTCAAAAAGGCGCGCATACCTGTGATGTGATCTTTGATAATTGCGTCGTACCGGCGGATGCGCTCATCGGCGGTGTTGAAGGTGTTGGCTTTAAAACGGCCATGAAAGTGCTTGATAAAGGGCGCTTGCATATTGCAGCAGCCAGTACTGGAGCCGCCACTCGCATGCTGAATGATGCACTCAACTATGCTGTCGAGCGTAAGCAATTTGGTCAACCGATTGCCAGTTTTCAGCTTATCCAAGGTATGCTCGCTGACTCAAAAGCAGAAATCTATGCCGCCAAATCCATGGTATTAGACGCTGCACGTCTGCGTGACGAAGGCAAAGACGTCGTTACCGAATCCTCATGCGCCAAAATGTTTGCCACTGAGATGTGTGGCCGTGTTGCTGATAGAGCGGTACAAATCCATGGCGGTGCCGGTTATATCGCAGACTATGGTATTGAACGTTTTTATCGTGATGTACGTCTATATCGTTTGTATGAAGGTACCACACAAATTCAGCAAGTCATCATTGCCCGCAATATGATTAAAGAGGCCAGCGAGTAATCCCTACCACTTTTTCATCCACCAAAATGCACGGCGGTATTTGCTAGGATGCTGATACCGTTCTCCTCTATTTTTAACATTACGCATCAAATTAGTTTTTCATTCTCACAACGTTAAGGATATAAATTGTGAAAAGTGTCGCTATAACTGCAGATCCAAGTATAAGCTCCACCCAAAAACAACCTTGGAAACTGGCCTTTGTTTTTTGTTTCTTAGTTTTATTATGTGATGGGGCTGATATCGGTATTCTTGCCTTTACCTTATCCAGCCTAAAACTAGAGTTTGCACTGACCAATGTACAAGCTGGCGCTCTAGGCAGTTGGTCCTTATTTGGAATGGCAATCGGTGGGTTCTTTGGTGGTTGGGCTTGCGACCGCTTTGGCCGAGTACGTGTCATCGTCCTGGCTACTGGCATGTTCTCTATATTGTCTGGTTTTAGTGGATTGGTGCAGAGCTATGAGCAGTTTGTCACGCTACGGGTTATTGCCTGCTTGGGGCTTGGTAGTCTTTATATCGCTACCAATACGCTTATGTCAGAGATGGTACCTACCAAACATCGAACCACCGTCCTTGCTGCATTAATGACTGGATTTACTTTAGGCTCATTGGTTATCACCAGTGTATCCGCTTGGATTATCCCTAGCTATGGTTGGCGCACACTATATCTACTGACGTTTTTGCCGATACTTTTGGCAGTATCAATGTACTTTTTAGTCCCTGAACCCCAGTCTTGGAAAGACGCTCGAGCATTAAAACTGAGCGGCGCACTAGACACACTCAAAAAAGCAGAGAACCCATACAAAGCGATAATGGAAAATCCGAAACACCGTATCATGTTTATCCTATGGTCAATGAGTTCAGGACTTTTGTTATTTGGCTATTTTGGTGTCAGTAACTGGCTACCTTCTTATCTAGAAACTGAATTGGGTATCAAGTTCAAAGAAATGGCACTGTATATGGCGGGAACGTACCTGACTATGATGTTTGCCAAAGTCGTGGCTGGATTCATGGCTGATAAAATCGGACGTAAGATAGTATTTGCCTTTGGTACGATGGGCACCGCATTATTTATCCCCATTCTAGTGTATATGCATACTCCAGAAAATATCGGTTGGTTAATGATCACCTTTGGTTTCTTATATGGTATCCCCTATGCCATTAATGCCACATATCTAACCGAAAGTTTCCCTACTGCTATCCGAGGTACTGCTATCGGTGGTGCATTTAATATTGGACGGCTTGGCTCTGTGATTGCTCCTGTTGCCATTGGTTATATGGCCATGCATAACTCTATCGGCGCAGGTTTATTACTTATGGCAGGTGCATACTTCTTATGTGGTCTTATCCCTACTTTGTTCATTAAAGAAAAGCAGTACGATCCACAACAAGCCTAACCATACCTCTTATAACGTATAACGCTACCGTTCATACCGCATAGCGAAACAATAGTTTCTCGTTATGCTATGCTGAGAATATGAAAGTAAATTGATATAATACAATTAAAGAGACAGTGGGTAACTGTGAGCTGATATTAGCTCACAGAATGCTATGAATAATAAAGTTTTGTGATTTTATAACGCTTGTATGAATTTGATTGGGGATAATAGACGACATATGACTAATGATACCCTTACCGATGAAGACGCTAACAATGAGATGCATATTGAACTGTTAGAACCCATTGCAGAGATGAGAGATAAAAACGACAGACAGTTTGTCACCGCGTTGGCTCGAGGGTTAGAGTTGCTGCGTTGTTTTACCCCGCAGCGGCCTTATCTAGGCAACCAAGATCTAAGTCAGCTGACAGGACTTCCTAAAGGCACCATTACTCGCCTGACCTATACTTTGGTCAAATTGGGATATTTAAAACAATCGACCAATAGTAGTAAGTACCAGCTTTCGACAGGGGTACTAAGCTTTGGTTATACGATGATGACTAATATCTCTATCAATAACCTTGCGACTCCTTATATGGAAGAGCTAGCAGACTATGCCAATAGTGCCGTTGCCATGGCTACTCGTGATCGACTAATGATGGTGTATCTAAACGTTGTGCAAGGCCAAGGGACGACGACTATGCAGCGCAATGTCGGCTCTTATCTACCTATTCATTTAAGTTCGATGGGGAGAGCTTGCTTGGCAAGTATGCCACCTGCTGAGCAAGAGTTTATCCTTAATGCAATTCGTAGTAAGTATAAAGATGATTGGTTAAAGATCAGACGAGGGCTAGACAAAGCCTTTCAAGACTATGAAGACTATGGTTATTGTTTTTCAATTAGTGAATGGCAAAAAGATGTCAATGCGGTAGCCATTGCGCTGATGCACCCGACGGAAGGTCTGCTTACGTTTAACTGCGGCGCACCAAGTTTTATCCTTAGTCGTACCAAACTAGAAGAAGATATTGCCCCTCGTCTACTACATATGAAAAATATGATCGAGAGTAATTTGTATATTAGCTAGTTTTTTTGAACGACTAAAAAGGTAGAGTTAAAGTTGCATTAAATCTTTCGATAATGCTCAGTAAATTTAATGCTACATTATCAGAGCCTCCGAACTAAACCAGTCAAATGCATATTGCAGCACAAATCTTGTTTGATAAGGAGTAAGCATTAAGATGCTCACTCCTTATTTATTACAGGAGATCATCTTCGTAAGATGCATACCACTGCTGAGAGCACACTTATACAAACTGCTTTAAAAAGGTTGCTTATACGCTGATTGTCAGCTATTCAAAATAAGTCGCCCCTTTTTATGTCTCATCACTCCTAGTCGCTTAAACCCTTTCAAGTCCACGCAAAAACTACCATACCTCTCATTTTATAGCTACATAACTACGACTTCAGATGAAGTTGAGTAAGTATCGTCTCTAGAGTGTTGCTAGCCTGCCGACCCTTAGCAAAAAGCTCCTAAGATTGTATTAATGGTTCAGTATCTGCTAGAGAAAGTCACCTTTCTTTAACTTTCATAAAAGTACGTAACGCTATAACTCGCTATTATCTACTTATTCAATAAAGCGACGTTCAACTCAGATACCTTTAACCATTAAATAAACACGCTTACTTATAATCAGCCTAAAGGACCTTACTATGAAAAACTTCAACATGAAAAAAATCGCTATTAGCTCACTATTGGCCGTATCTACTTGCTTTGCTATGATCGGTCCAGCGAATGCGGCCCAACAAGTTGTCGTAGTCAAAAATACGCATCAGACAAAACAAGCGGTCGTGGTTAAAGCAAAACCTAAGGCCAAGCAAGTTGTCGTAGCGAAAGCGAAACCTAAAGCCAAAAAAGTAATCGTCGTTAAAGATAAACATCCAGCACAAAAAGTGGTCGTTGTGAAATCAAGATAGACCAAGCAAGACCGATACCCTATACAGCTTATATAGAACCCGCTATATTAAGCAGGGAACACCACTACCTCATCGCCTTCCTGCCATGGCTGAAACTTAGTCATGGCTTGTACAAATAACGGATGTTCCAACCAATGTTGTAGCCACAGCTGTAGCTTGGGATAATGCAATTTATAAAAGACATCACGATCTACATGGGCAAACTGGCGAACAAACGGCATGATACCAATATCAGCAACCGTCACGCTATTGCCTAGTAGATAGGTATTCTTAGTCAATAATACTTCTAAATCCTGCAGAAAAATTTCACCTTTTTGTCGATATTCTATTTGAGTCATCTCAGGGTGACGATCGGCATATTTGTAGCGATCGAGCCACTGCTTAAACTCATTGTCGTTTTGTGCTATCAGTGCATTAGCCTTAGATAAAACCTTTTCATTGAGCAGTCCCTGAGGATCGTTTTGCTCAAGCGCCCACATCATGATCTCCGCACTCTCTTCAATTACGGATTGATCTGAAAGCTGTAACACAGGAACCGTGCCTTTTGGACTAATCGCTAGCATCTGCTCTGGCTTATTCTTTAACGTGATTTCTCGTAACTCTACTGGCAACTCAGCGAATATTAGACCGAGACGAGCGCGCATAGCATAAGGACAGCGACGAAAAGAGTACAAGCGAGGCAACGAGGTGTTCATAGATTCCTCCATAATTGAATAGGACTTAAACAATAGGTAAAAAGAAAAATTAGCAGACGCAAACCTACTGACATTAATAGTTGTTAAGGCGCTGTTTAACAGGTGACAGACTTATAATTGGCCATAGTTTCTACTAACGACTTTGGCAAATAAGCATCTTTCAGGTGCGCGTGCGGATAATGCTGCTCAATCCACGATTGATATTTATAGACAGTTAGCGTACCACAATATAATAAATATAAAACCTGTACACCGATGCTACGCGACAGCCCCATTACGCAATGGAAATTGATAAGTGTGATGAGGCTATCCTTTATCTGACTGTCTTCTACCTGACTACCCTTTACCCAGCTCTCATTATTAACAGTTATCGCTTGTGTCTCTGCCGATTGTATTAACGCTTCAATTTGTTGAAATAGATCAATGTAGTCTTGGAGCAATACATCATTTAATGGCTGCAAATCCAACAAAGGTAAATACAAGTAATGAACTGTCGTACTCACGCTGCTATTAGCAGCTATTTTAAGATTATGAGCGTGGCTAGATATCTCAGCGGCCAAATCAACAACGATAATCTGATAGCGAACTGGAGGCCGATTACTTTCTAACGGACTTAACCATTCTAATGAGCTGGAGCCAAACAACCAATACGTTAAATGACTACTTAGATCCGTCTGCATCAATCGAGGTGAAGCAACAACATTGACCTTGTCATTAATAGCATATGGCGTGGATAGATATTTTTGGCCTTTCGAGAAAACTTTGAAATACCACTGTCCCAAAAATGACATGCCATTGTAAATAATAATGATTGGCGCAAACTTCATCCAAGTATATATGGTGAGGCGGCCGCTACTGGATTTTTGAAACCAGCGTGTATCCCGTATTGGCTTGACCTGGTGATAGGCACAAGCCAATATCGTAAAACTGAGCAACCAATATGAAGCAATAATAATGGCCAAATCTTCTACAACTTCAGACGCTATCATACTCATATTAGCAAGGTAAAATCCTGCTATCGCTATCAATAATAATCCTATTACCCCCAGTGTCAGATGCTTAATCACCAGTGCATTACGGATTCGATTTGAGATCATAAGCACCGAAACTGCCAACACTACCCCGCCGAACATATCTAGCAAATGATGTTGATACGTCAACACTGTCGACAGGGCAATCAATGTACATATGCCAGTCAGCAACAATCGATAAGCCGCTAAAATCCATCTCTTTTTAGACGCTACAACATCCCATAATGATACGCCAAGCAACATGGCATAACTGACATGCAATGATGGGAGCTGATTGAATGGCTTGTCCACCAACTGCAAAAACTGATAGCCAAACTGCGTCCAATCATCAGGTATCGATCGATTGAATGAGAAACGAGCGGGATAGAGATAGAAAATCAAACAGGCAAAAATGGTCGTCAAAACTAAGCGGTAGGTCAATAAAAATAATTGCGTAGACGTCCGCACTAAGAAAAAACTAGCCACAAATAAAATCAACGACCAGCTGTAAGGAACAATCATAGCGGGAATGAAAGGAATGGTGCTATCGAACGGCGTGGCTAGGTTATGAACTTTCGATGGATAAAGTTTATACAGGGAGACACTATAAACAGTCGTCAAGTTGTAGAGTAGATAAAATATCGCTAACGCAAGACCTAGGTGTCTGAAACGTGTTGATAGATTTAGTAGCACCTAGTACCTCGTTTAACTATTGAATAAACATCTAGAAAAAACTTCAAAAATATAAATACATCTAAAGTTATTATAATAGCAACTTATTGTTGGCTAAAAACCGCCCAAACCCATTGGAAATACAGTGGTTTTGAACTTATACTTGACTATTTTCCGGACTTAGAAGGATTTGAGAAATGCAGTTTTTGAGGATGATAAGTCAGCAGTTGAGTCGATTTACGGCATTGGTTATTATTTTAGCGGCCGCAGTGACATTTATAGAGCCTGCGACTTTTTCTTGGGTGACAGGTGATACCCAAGTCATCGTTCTGGGTGTCATTATGCTCGCAATGGGTATGACACTAGGTAAAGAAGACTATAAAGTGTTGGCCCAGCGCCCGCTTGATATTTTTATCGGTTCAATTATCCAATATACCATTATGCCGATTTTAGCGATTAGCGTGTCTAGATTGTTCGACTTATCGCCTGGGTTGACACTGGGTCTAGTATTGGTTGGGACTTGTCCTGGTGGTGTGTCTTCAAACATTATGAGCTACCTTGCCAAAGGTGATGTGGCATTTTCGGTAGGTATGACCACCGTATCAACCATCATTGCACCGTTAGTGACGCCACTTTGGCTAAATTATTTGGTTGGTCAATCTGTAGAAATGGATGGCTGGGGTATGTTCCGCTTTATGCTATTAGTGACATTGTTGCCAGTCGCTATCGGCTCTATGTTAAACATACTATTTCAAAACAAACACTGGTTTAATGATGTACGTGCGGTGATGCCAGGCGTGGCTGTATTAGCTTTTGCCGCTATCGTCGGTGGCGTTGCCGCTGTATTTGGTGATCAGTTCTTGCAGTCAGGGCTAGTCGTTATCTTGGCCATTGCGGTACACAATATCGTCGGCTATGTATTGGGCTACTACTCAGGTGCCTTATTTGGTATGAGCAAACCTAAAAAACGCACCATATCTATTGAGGTTGGTGTACAAAACGCAGGGTTGGCCACGGGCTTAAGCACGAAGTTTTTCCCTGGTAATGCAGAATCCGCCATCGCTGCCGCCGTCGCTTGTATTTGGCACTCTGTTTCTGGCTCTATATTGGCCAATATCTTCGCTTGGTGGGATAAGCGTCAAAAAGCGAAAAATCCTACCGTCATCGAGACTGAAGAGACCATGGAGCTTGGTAAACCAATTAGAAATCATTAGTACTAATAAAGGTAATACTGAACTAGGTAATATTGAACTAGTTAGTAAAGCTAAAACGCTATGAGTTAAAATACTATGCTAGATTATTGTTTCTAGCATAGTATTTTCTAATAAAGCACCTTCTAATACAGAGTTTTTCAACGTAGAGACTTTTAACATAGTGTTTTCTAATAAAGCACCTTCAAATATATAGCTCTCCAACATAGTATTTTTAGCATAGCACTATCGATAATTTGCATGAACTACTAGCATCTCTTCTAGGTTCCTCACTTAACGTAGTCTACCGCAACTCACTTCCAAAACGTTTACGCACCTGACGCAAGTATAAAGCTGGCGCAATACGCCACAGTAAACTGCCAAAGCGTGAGATAGGGTCCGGCAATATCCAACGTTTGCGCCGCTGCAAACCTTGATCGATCTGTTCGGCCATCCACTCAGCACTACGCATATTACCGATCATTGAGCGTGGATGCTTTGCGATACTACCATCACGGCCAAGCGCGTGGTTCTCGATAGGTGTATCAAGAAAGCTGGGATAGACCATAAGAATATGTATCCCTTCAGACTCTAGCTCCAAGCGCAATACTTCAAAGAACTGTGTCAGCGCCCCTTTTGCAGCACAATACGCTGCCCGTCCAGGAACTGGCATCCAGCCAGCCATTGAGCCGATACAGACAATTTGCCCTTTGGACTCTCTTAGCATCGGTAACGCAGACATGGTCAGCTCTACTGCCCCTTGCCAATCTACTGCCATGACTTTGCGGAACACCGCAGGATCAGTCTGATATGCTGGTGATCGATGGGTAATCCCAGCATTATTCACCAATAGATCAAGACGGCCAAAGCGCTCGCTAACTTGCTCAATAAGGGCAGCAATATCATCAATTTGAGTAATATTAGTGACGACTGTCATGACTCTAGCAGAGTCCTCTAACTCACGAGCACGGGCGATCAGCGCTTGCTCATCTATATCAGCGAGTACTAAGTGATGTCCAGCAGCATACCAGTGCCGTGTCATTGCCCAACCAAGTCCTGATGCAGCACCAGTGATTAAAGTAACAGTTATTGATGACATTGGTGGCATTGATGGCATTGATGGCATCGATGACTTTCTCCCTATCAAGGTTTACGCAATCCATTGCATTCGATGAAGTACTCGAAGGTTTCGGCAGACGTTTTTGCCAAAGAGTAACCAAACTCTTCTTTGAGTCGCCTGTTACTCAGTACTGGGCGATAACGCAAAAAATTAACCTGTTCTGGTCCCGTTGGTTTGCCACCCCATTTTGCCACTTGTAAGACAGCTTTAACCAAACCCACTGGCAGAGTCAATAACGGTTTATTCAGTCGGTTTGCGATATCCTTCATCGTCAGTGCGCCATCACCTGCCATGTTGTAGATGCCAGTTTTATCCTCGCGAATACCTATTTCCATAGCGCCGATCACGTCTTGATCCCAAATAAACACAAAGGGCGACTCACTGCCTTTGAGCGCAAGCACACGCGGCGCCATAAACAGACTGGTAATTTGATTACGCGTATCAGCGCCTAGTACGGTGCCAGGTCGAAAGATCAGCTGCTGTAGTTGCGGATGCTGCTCGCGAAAATCTGCAAGCATTTCCTCGACCTGCCTTTTGTGATCCGAGTAAGCAAACTCAGGGTTACCACGTAGGGCATCTTGCTCATCAATCCATTCAGGATTGTCAGCGTAATAGCCGTAGGCAGCACCCGAGCTGGTGAGCGTTATATGTGCGACACCTGCTTTGATGCAGCAATCAAGTACGTTACGCGTGCCATTGACATCGATATCATAGTCACGAGCACGATCTTTTGACGCTTGCAAGATAGAGGCAAGATGCACGACATGGGTAATGCCCTCTTCTTTTAGTAGCGTTGCCAAACCCTCATCGCGCACATCTAATACGTGAATTGGAAAGTCTAGATCATCGCGCTTGCGAATATCTGTGCCGACGACATGATAATGAGCAGCCAGGCGATTGCCCAACTGATGGCCGATGTAACCTGCGGCACCAGTGATTAATATACGCTCGTTCACTATGCGTTTATTCATTGCGCTTTTATTCATAGGGTATCCGTGCCCAAATTTGTGAAAGTGTCAGTCCTGACACCAAATGCCATACGCCCCAGAACGCCGTGATCAGCATCATGCCGCCTGCCTCTGGAAAAAAAGTAAATAAAATAACCAGTCCTAGCCCTGAGTTTTGTATTCCTACTTCTAAAGTCACCGCGCGCCGATCCGCGACTGGCAACTTGAGCACCAGCCCCATGCCATAACCTAACGAAAGCGCCAATAAGTTATGGCCAACGACCAACCAAAAGAAGCTATGAAAACGCTCTAAAAATAGCGCAAAATTGCTAGAAAAAGCGATTGCCACAAAAGCCATCAGCACGAGTAGCGAGAAAATACGTAATGGCTTTTGGATACGCACGACCAGATCTGGTAAGCGTCGCCCTGTTACCATCCCTAGCACTAAAGGTAACGCTAACACTAATAGAACCAGTATCAGAATACTACTAGGCTCAATCGTTATCTTTGTCAGATACTCACGTGTGTGTGGGTTAAGCCAACCATAAAAGGCAAAATTGACTGGTGTTAATATAGCCGCAGCAAGACTTGATACCGCTGTCATACTGACTGACACCGCGACATTACCGCGTGCCAGCCAAGTCATAATGTTAGAAAAACTACCACTTGGGCAAGACGCTACCAAAATCATTCCTAGTGCCAACTCGGGATCGATATTCAACGCCCACGTAAACAGACACGTAGCTAAGGGCAATAGAAAGAATTGAGCAAACAGACCTGCTATCGGCGCAATGGGAGACAAAACGATACGCTTAAAATCTTCGAGACGTAAACTCAATGACACGCCAAACATCATCAGCGCCAAGATGAGATTGAGCAGAATCAAGCTCCGTGGCTCAAACGCCACTGCCGCTATCATACCTCTGATGCCAATACAGGCTGTTCTGTTTCGAGCTCAGCGATATGCTTGGACAGCGTCTCTAAGTATTCATCTTTATTCACGTAATATGCCATACGTGCAAGCTTAATATAATCATAGCCGCCATCGAGTGTTTTGCCTGCTCGCTGACGTTTCACTTTATTAAACTGTTTAACGGCTGCTGTATGTTGCTGACGCTGCTGAATATATAGTGCAACAAGCCTAGCTTGTTGATTTCGACCTTCCCAGCCCAACCCTGCTGCCTCCACCATACCCATCATAAATAAATTATCATGCTCAGGATGAAAGACATTCATATAAAGCTGCGGAGCATCATGATTGGTAGGCCAATTAAGCTGAGCGCGCTCAATAAATGGATAATCAAGCAAGTATCCAGTCGCCATAAGAATCAAATCATAATCATGACTTTCTCCATCACTAAAGGTCACCGTATGACCATCGATGCGGCGAATATCACGGCGCGCCTTAATATCGCCATGACCCAAATGATGTAATACCAATGAATTGACCACAGGATGTGATTCATACATCCGATAGTTTGGGTTTGGCAATCCATAATCAGAAGGTTTTCCAATGACCATACGTATCATCGCTGCATCCATGCGCTGCTTAACTGGACGCGGTAACTTTATTTTTCCGCCTAGTGTGTCAATCGGCTGACCCTTGATAAATTTGGGCAGAAAGTAATAGCCGCGGCGTAGACTGATATCGACCGATTTGGCATGATGTACCGCATCAACAGCGATATCAGCGCCTGAGTTACCACAACCAACGACCAACACACGTTTGTCATTAAATACTGATGGGCTACGATATTCAGAGGAATGCATCAACGTGCCTGCAAACGTACCCGGCAAGCTTGGCATATTGGGAGTATGTAAAGTGCCATTTGCCATGAGCACACCATCAAACAGACGCGACTGCTTTTGACCATTGCACTCGCTAACTAAGCGCCAACCACCCTCTTCAGGCACCATGCTGATCACGCGCGTGGAGAATTCATAGTGTGATTTTAGATTGAACGTATCTGAAAAATCGCGGAAGTACTGACGGAGCTGGGTATGATGAGGATACGCCGCGACTGAGTCACTCATAGGAAACTCTTTGAACTCCGTCATACGTTTGGACGAAATCAAATGGGCACTTTCATACATGGTACTGTGCGGATTGTCGATATCCCAGAGGCCCCCTACATCTGTGTGTAGCTCAAAGCCGACAAAAGGAATATTGAGTTTTTGCAAATTTCGGGCTGCAGCGAGCCCCATCGGACCTGCTCCAATTACTGCGTACATAAGCGCCACCTTAAAAATCCGTTTCAATTATATAAATCAGTCAATTCCGTTTAACTGCACCTCTGGTGGACGATACCAGCGTACTCCCTGCCCATGATAAAACAATAGCATACATTGATACATGAACTGGCTCAAATGAATAAATTGTCCATATAGACTACTTATAATAGGTAAACCAATCATCTGCTTTATACTTCTTTTTTACTCGATCTATAAAGCCTACTCTTCACCAGATGTAAAAGCACTGCCCTATTTATAGACGACGCTATTAGCACCTTATCGAGCAACAGCCGTAGTTTACCAAACCTAGTATATTTAAAATTGACTCAGTAATTCATTGTAATAGAAATGATTATCATTATAATAAGCATTTAACTTACATGCTGGAAATATTCATGCAACTATCTCGCTTATCTGCTGCGTTATTTAATCTTTCGAATGTATCTGGTTCTTCTCTACGATTAGCATCCATACCTTCACGCCTAGTATCAACGAAATCGCTACCTCTAAAATCACTATGTTCAGTCATCATACTAACTACAAGTCACTCGGCATGGGCGCTAGTAGATGATGTAGATGCTCAAACCACTCCTAACGTGGTACTTGATACTATCGTCGTCACTAGTAGCGCTGATGCGTCAGCAGATGGATTACCTAGCGCGTATGAAGGTGGACAGGTAGCAACAGGCAGCCGCGTTGGACTCTTGGGCAACCAAGACATCATGGACACGCCGTTCTCTACCACCTCATATACCAATGAATATATCGCCAATCAGCAAGCGCAAAGTGTGGGTGACCTACTCAAAAAAGATCCTACTGTACGTGTGGCAAGAGGTTTTGGTAACTTTCAAGAGGCCTACTTCATGCGTGGCTTTATCACCACATCAGATGACACCATGTACAATGGTCTATACGGCATCTTACCTAGACAGTACATTGCAACTGAGTTGTTCGAGCGCGTCGAGGTTCAGCGCGGTGCTTCTACCATGCTAAATGGTGCAGCACCCAGTGGCGGTAACGCAGGTGGTACAATCAATTTGCTACCGAAACGTGCTGGTAATGAGCCACTACGTGAAGTGACGCTTGGTTATGGTCAAGGTGACCAAGGTAAGGTCGCGGTAGATGTCAGTGATCGCTTTGGTAGCGATGATGCTATTGGGGTTCGTTTTAATGCTGCTTATCAAGATGGTGACAGTGCTATCGATGATGAGTCTTCGACATTGGGTCTGGCGGCCCTCGGTTTGGATTATAGAGCGGATCAGTACCGACTATCAGCTGATTTGGGCTGGCAAGACAACAAACTCAAAGAGACTCGTCCTAGTGTCAATCTTGGTGGGGTGTCTAGTGTACCAAAAGCACCAGACGGCTCAAAAAATTGGGTACAACCTTGGACGTATTCAAACGAAAAAGATGTCTTTGGTACGATCCGAGGAGAATATGACTTTAATGACAATATTACCGCTTATGGTGCATACGGTGTGCGAAGTGGCGAGGAAGAAAACTCACTAGCCACGTTAACTGTCAACAACGTTGATGGTGCGGGTACAGTTTATCGCTTTGACAATACTCGAGAAGATAAAGTACAAAGCGCCGAGCTTGGTCTACGTGGTAAATTACAAACCGGTGAAGTGGCTCATAGCTTAGTGTTGGCCGCAAACCTCTATGATCAAGAAGAAAAAGGCGCTTACGCTTTTGATTTTGGTAACCAACTCGCAACCAATTTGTACAACCCAACCGACTACGCTGAAGTCCCTTTTACAAGCACAGCAATCTTCGGTGGAAATTTAGACGACCCCAAATTAACCAATGAAAAGCAACTCCAAAGCTTTGCGCTAGCAGACACCATATCACTGTTCAACGATAAGCTAAAAACTACGGTAGGCGTACGTCATCAAAATATCAAAACAACCAGCTATGACTATAATACCCAAGCCAAAACAGCTAGCTATGATGAAAGCGCATGGACACCAAGCGTCGGTATCATTTATCAGCCAACGATGGACTGGTCTGTATATGGTAATTATATCGAAAGTCTAGCACCAGGAAAAAGAGCGCCTCTAACTAACGATAATGAGGCTGTCACTAATGGTGGTCAAAATCTAGATCCGTACGTGAGTGAGCAAACGGAAGTGGGCGTCAAATACGACAATGGTATGATTGGCAGTAGTCTCGCTGTCTTCCGAACTGATGAACCGCGTGCTTATATCAACAACTCAAATACGTTTACTGCTGCTGGAGAAAATCGCCATCAAGGTGTGGAGCTGACTGTCTTTGGTAGCCCAAGTGAAAACATGCGCCTCAATGCTGGTGTTACTTACTTAAGTGCTAAGCAAAAAGACACTGGTGATAGTGCATTAGATGGCAATCGAGTGATTGGTGTGCCTACCTTACAGAGCAATGTCAACCTAGAGTATGATTTAGCAGCAGTGGAAGGATTAACTTTAACGGGTGATATCATCCACACAGGCTCTCGTTATTCGGATAATGCCAATACCTTAAAGGTTGATGGTTATACTACCTTAGACCTTGGTGCACGCTATCGCACTATATTGGCAGGACAAGACGTTACTCTAAAAGGCATGGTAACCAATGTCACAGGTGAAGACTACTGGCAGTCAGTAGGCGGTTATTCAGATGCAGGCTATCTAAATGCAGGTGAACCAACGGCCTTAAAAGTATCGGCAACGTTCGATTTTTAAGCTTTATTAGTAGGCTTTCTTAGGTTTTATAAAAGGGATTAGGCGCGACCTACTCCCTTTTCTGCTATCAAAAATTTATTCTATTACTGAGTTACTATGTCTTCTCGTACCACAGCGTCTTCTCATACCACAGCGTCCTCTCGCATGACTGCTTCTTTATACCATATGATTTGGGCGAATTATCGTCTGCCTTTTCTCAAAGTCATTTTGCTAAATTTGGTCAATGCCGCTGTCAGCGTGGGTATTATTGCCTATATCAATCATACCTTTATCAGTCAGCCAGTATTCGATACCTTATCTTGGTTAAGTTTGGCGCAGTTTTCACTGCTGGTGTTGTTACTGCTAGTAACGACATTTTTGTCGCAATATGCATTGACGCGATTGGGACATCGATTCGTCTATGAGCTTAGAACCAAATTGGTCAAACAAATCATCGATACTACCGTGCCTCAGATAGACCATCTGGGTAGCGCACGCTTACTTGCCAGCTTATCTTCAGATATTCAATCGATTACTGTTGCTTTTGTCCGTATGCCAGAGCTGGTACAAGGTGTTATTTTATCTGTTGGTGTTGGGCTATATCTGGGCTGGTTGTCGTTGCCATTGTTGTTCATTGTGATGTTTTGGATTGTGATGACGATTTGGATAAGTACTATATTGGTCAAGCATGTCTATACGCATTTGACCGAGTTGAGAGAGATTAATGACGCGTTATATCAGGATTATCAATCGATAATAGAAGGTCGTAAAGAGCTGGCACTTAACCAACACCGAGCAGAAAAACTGTATACAGATGATTTTTTGGCTCATGCCAAATCGTACGAGAAGACCGTAACCAAGTCTGATACTTTTCATTTATCAGCGGTGAACTGGTCCAATATTATGATGTTCGCATCGATTGGTATCGTGTTTGCAGTAGCTAATTATCTTGATATACCGATGGGAGTTGCCACTACTTTTTCTTTGACGATTTTGTTTATGCAGTCGCCGCTCCTACATGCGGTTGGTGCTTACCCAACATTGCAGACCGCTCAAGTTGCGCTAGAAAAGATACAGTCTTTAGAATTGGCCGAGCATCAGCCGAGCTTTGCGACAGATACTGTTGCACAGGACTGGCAGTCCATAACTCTAAATAATATCAATTATCGCTATGTAGGCAGTAGTAATAGTAGTCATGCACCAGACACAGCGGTTAATGATAATGCTCAAAATAGCGATAACAGTGATAACAATCAGAACCCTGACAATAATATCTTAAAGTCCGTCAATTTAACCTTGCAACGAGGTGACGTGGTTTTCTTAATCGGTGCGAATGGTAGCGGCAAATCTACCCTTGCCAAAATCATTACTGGTATCTTTACTCCTACTACAGGAACGGTACAAGTCGATGGACAAAGTGTTAATTCAGAGAACAATGCCGATTTTAGACAGCTATTTTCCGCGATTTTTAGCGACCAACATCTATTTAAGCAACTGATTGGATATGAGGGCAATGAGCCTGATGCTGACCTAGTGTCTGACTGGCTGCATAAGCTCAATCTACAAGAAAAAGTAAGTGTGTCTGACCATAAACTCTCTACAGATAAGCTGTCGCAAGGTCAGAGAAAACGCTTGGCCATGCTAATCGCCGTCGCCGAACAAAAAGACATATTACTGCTCGATGAGTGGGCAGCCGACCAAGACCCTGCCTTTCGCCGCGTGTTTTACCAAACGCTCATCCCTGAGCTAAAAGCCATGGGTAAGACATTGTTTATTATTAGTCATGATGACGGTTATTTTGAGCATGCTGATCGATTATTACTGATGAAAGAAGGCCGTCTCATTGAGTTAAATGCCGAAGAGCGACAGCGTGCTAGCAAAGATGCCATTGCTATGCTTAAGTAAGCAATGCTTTAACTACTAGCATGGACCGAGCTATTTCAATCCCATAAAACGTTTGATCAACTTTAAGCTAAATGGCAGTTAATCTAAGCATTTTTTAAGCAAAAAAAGGAGCGCCTTACTATAAGGCGCTCTTTTACTATATAAGGAACAGCTGTATTCTGCTATGCGCTTATTTTAACCATTTCTGCAAAAACCCAACTCGAGAAATCACCAAGAAGTCTAATAGCGCGATAGCTATAATTGCAATAATAGCAGTCGGGAATATGATAGCCACAACTAATAATGGAATAGCGAGCGGCCACCAAACGGTAAAACGCTGCCCACGCGCTGGCGGGTTGAGGCCGCGATACTCACTAGCATGACGCGGGCGACGCTGCCACCACATGACATAGCCACTCACACACATGGCAATCACCGATAGACAAAACAGCACATTGGCCAGTAAGCTCCACCAGCCGAGCGTGCCCATATGCAGTGCGAGACCTGCCGCCATAAACTTACCAAAAGCATTGTAATCATCATAGTGTATATCCGCCAAGATATTGCCCGAATAGCGGTCGATATGTACCGTACGATCTGCTGTCGGACTTTTCATATCATAGCTCATTGAGTCTTGGCTAATAGTCCAGACACCTGTACTACCTTGTGGTAGGTTCAATTGATAACGCCCGTTAAACCCAATTTCACGAGCAAATCGATCTACGGTATCAATCATAATGGGTATATTAGGCGCAATACCATCCTTCCCCATGGTCGTGCCAGATACGGGCATCGGTGTCAGCTCAAGCACCCAAGGTACTTCTTTGGCTGTACCCGAGTTCAAGACACTGCCATGCGTAGGCACGACAGCAGGCGTCGATCCATGAACATGGGGCGCAGCATCGGCGTTGTCCATATCCATACCAGCCTGATGCTGACTGTGGTCGATAGAGACAGGCACTGGTGCCACGCCCCATTTCCCTGCAGGAAACTGACTCCATGCTTGCACGACTCTCTCACCCCATACACCTGCCCACGCCATTCCTGATATACAAAAAAACAGCAGTAACACAGATATCCAGCTACCGAGCGTGGCATGAATAGTACGGATAAATGAGCGTTTTTTCTTATTAGGCGCAGTGTCATTAGGAATAAACATGGCTTTGACTGATTTACGTTTTTGCCACCACAGATACCAACCAGACAAAATCATCAAAATAGTCAATGATGCCGCCGTTTCTAACAAATAATCACCAACTTTACCAATCAGCAAATCACTGTGAATATCGTTAAACGTACTATAAAGACCGCTACTGGTAGGCACACTTTGGACGATGTCAGCCGTATAAGGGTTGACTGCCACCATATTGCTTTGGTCGTCTGATTTTATCTGAAATAAAGCCACCGTATCGGTATCACGAGGGGCAATATATTTAACCAGTGTGCTATCAGACAAGGTGCTCAGCGCGTTTTTTGCTTGAGTAGAGACAGGTGCTTGAACCGTAGACTCTGGCACGACAACCGTTAAGCGGTCGTTATCACGTCCTACTGTGTTGGACATAAACAGCATACCGAGCGCCGTTATCGCTAAGACAACTAAAAAAGGAGCAACAAAAATGCCTGCATAAAAATGCCAACGCCACACTGTGAAATAGCGCTGGTTGTTGGTGGATTGGTTGGAGGGTGTGTCCATAAATGTGACCTTAAACAATCTTTGGTTGCTCAATAAACAATGTAAACCTATCGATAATAATGATACATCTGCTTGCAAGACCAATCTTAAAAAGTCTCGCAAAGAACTAGCATGACGCCGTATGATGACTGCAATACAGCGATGTAAAAACTCTAATGTAAATAATTGTATTCAGAATGCTGCTGCATAATACGAGAAAAATCTGACAAAAACCATTATTTAAAACATCTCGTTCAAAACAGTAAATCTGCGTGACTCTATTTGTAATACTGCGTCTCTACCTGTCTTAAATCGTGCAAATACTTCTCAAAACTGGCTCGTTGTAATTTTTTAATGATAATAATTATCATTAGTGTTATTATTAGCGTCGTTATAATTTTGCTTTAACTTTCACAAATAATATTTAATCATTTTAGTCTAAGAGGAAAGCTGATGCGGTCTCATCTAACCAATAACGTCATTCGCAAAAAATATCTCACCACAGCAGTACAAATTGGCCTGATCATGGGTATGAGTCACGCCGCTTACGCTGTAGAGACGACAAACAACACTGAAAACGATGAGGCTGCTACACCATCAGCTACCTTAGATGCTATTACCGTCTACTCAGATGGCTATCGTAGTACTGGCACCAAAACTGCATTGGACCCAAACGACGCACCAATGAGTTATACCAGAATCGATCAAGACCTGTTGCAAAAGCGTCAGGCAGATAGTGTCAATGCTGCATTACGTTATGAACCAGGTGTAAGCGCTGAGAGCCGCGGTACAGTCTCTATCTTTGACGAATACAACATTCGCGGATTTAAGACCTATTCAAACTTTTATGACGGTCTAAGACTGCCTTATGATGGTGCGTGGAACCTGATGCCTCAAGTAGATATCTATGCGACTGAAGCAGTAGAAGTGGTGAAAGGCTCAGCATCTTCACTGTATGGCTATGCTGCCCCAGGTGGCATGGTGAACCAAATAGCAAAAGCGCCTAAGAGCACTCAAGAAAACGAAGTACAGCTACGTCTCGGTAATCAAAACCTAAAAGAAGTGGCCGTCGATAGCACGGGGCCTATCACAGACACTTTGGATTATCGATTTGTTGCGCTAAAACGTCAAAAAGATGGCCAGATGGAAACCACGGAAGAAGAGCGTTTATTGGTAAACCCATCGCTTAAGTGGCAAGCAACTGATGATGTGTCTGTACTTGCTAATCTGTTTTATCAAGACGATCCAGAGATGGTACCATCTACCCCATTACCTGCTGTCGGTACTGTCTATAATGCAAGCTATGGCAAACTCGATAGTGACGCTTATGCAGGCGATGAATGGAATAAGTTTAGTAAAGAAGTATTTATGCCAAGCGTCACCGTAAACTGGGATATCAATGATAAGTTGACTTTTAAACATATCACGCGCTATACCGACGCCGAAGCAGAGCAGCGTAATACGTATCACTCTTTAGAAGGATTTGTGCCGGGTAGTGACACGACTCTAGATCGTATAGCTTACACAACCGATGAAAGCATGAACAACTGGACCACGGACAACCAACTGGCTTATCAATTTGATATCGTCGACACTTCACATAATTTGCTGTTCGGTATTGAGTATCAAGAGACGGATAGCGACGCCACTTACTACAATGCTGGGGCGGCTGGTACGCCAAACATAGATCTGTCTAATCCAGACTTTTCGCAGATCGATACCACCACGTTACCATTAGACGCTTATCGCCAGACACAAGATATTGAGCAAAGTCAGCTTGGTTTTTATGTGCAAGACGAAATGAAGTGGAAAGACTTAACAGTCGTAGCAGGTCTACGTCATGATGATTTTGAGAGCACTACTGAAAAAACCGAAGCATCTCAAGGTATTGTTTATAGTACCGAAACATTTGGTAACGATGCATCAGAAACCAGCGGACGTCTTGCTGCTATCTATGATTTTGATAATGGCTTATCGCCGTTTGCTAGCTACTCGCAGTCATTCCAGCCAGTAGTCGGTAGTAACTTTATTACTGATGAGCCGTTTGAGCCAACCACTGCCGATCAGCTAGAGGCCGGGGTGAAGTACTTGTCAAAAGATCGTGCCACTCAAGGAACACTTGCTGTATTTGACATCACACAAAAAAATGTCGTGGTGTCAGATTACGTTAACTATAGAAATCAAACCCAAACTGGTGAAATTGCATCTAAAGGCTTTGAGATATCAGGCAGTCATATGTTAAATGACTGGGTAGACGTGGCCGCAAGCTATAGCTACACCGATGCTGAAATTACAAAAGAAGAGATTAACCCTGATGTAGTCGGTAACACCCCTGCCCAAACTGCCAAACACAAAGCCACGCTATGGGCAGACTACTATGCCACAGACAAACTCACTCTAAATGCTGGCATTCGCTACGAAGACGGTATGCAGATTGACAAGCAAAACTCTGATGACTTACCCAGTGTGACGCTGGTAGATGTCGGCGGCAGCTATCAGATCAACCCTATGCTGGCTGTGGGTGCTAGTATCAACAATCTGTTCGATAAGACCTATGTTGGTGCTTGTTACGACATCAATAACTGCTGGATGGGCCCTGAACGTCAAATGACAGTCAGTCTAAAAGCCAACTTTTAATCAAATTTATCCGCAGCGGGTTGGTTCTATTAGCAAGCCAACTCGTTGTTAGAAGGAAAGCACAATATGGCAAAACCTACTCCAAGAGTACTAGAAGTTATTGGCACTAGATACATTACGCCAAATATGTGCCGCATCACGCTTGGCGGTACTGGCATGGTTGATTTTCCTATCGATCAAGAAAGTGCTTATATCAAACTGATATTCCCTCAAGATGCAGGTAGCCGCCCACTGATGCGCACTTATACGGTAAGCGTGCAACGTGATGACGCAATAGATGTTGATTTTGCTTTACATGAGACGGAAGGACCTGCATCGGCATGGGCACGAAATGCGCAAGTCGGCGATCAAATTCTGATAGGTGGTCCAGGGCCAAAGAAGCTCATCAACAATGAAGCAGATTGGTTTTTATTAGTCGGTGATATGACCGCTCTACCAGCGATTACGGTTAACTTAGCCCAGTTACCTACTGAGGCTCGTGGTTACGCAGTACTTGAAGTGACGACTGAAGCAGATCGTCAGACGCTCAAAAAACCAGAGAATGTCGAGATACATTGGGTGATTAATGCGCATTCAAATGCAGACGATAGCCCTTTACTGGACTGTGTTAAATCTTTGAACTGGCTTGATGGTCAACCTGCTGTTTGGACAGCGTGTGAATTTCATAGTATGCGTGCACTGCGTCAGTACTTCAAAGTTGAGTGCGCGATACCAAAGACGCATTTATATATTTCTAGCTACTGGAAAGTGGATAGCACAGAGGATCAGCATAAAATCGTCAAAAGTCAGGATGCGCAAACGGAAGATCAGTAGTTACGTATTTCGAAACAAAAAAGGTGGGGCTAATATTAGCCCCACCTTTTTTTATCAATCATTATCTATCACGCTTCGACCACCTTTTCTTCTTTTACTCTACTAATCGTCAGCCCCGTGAACCCGAATAGCAGCGTCAATAGCAGTGACAAATAACAGAAGAATGCATAAGGCAAGTAATCTAATACTGGCACCCCTAACGCCTGACTGATAAACACCCCGCACACACTCCAAGGCACTAATGGATTAATCACCGTTCCCGCATCCTCAATCGTCCGCGACAAATTCTTTGGATGTAGGTGTAAACGCTCAAACGTCGACCGGAATGCCGTACCTGATAATAGAATACTCAAATACTGCTCACCAATCAGCACGTTAATGCTTAGTGCCGACATCGCTGCCGCAAATATCGCTCGCCCTGATGTCGTCAATGTGTCCTTAATACCAGATAGCAGTGCTGGCAAAATCCCTAATGCCGTTAACAGACCACCTA